>DATLQW010000124.1:0-62374 GCA_035535035.1 Acetobacteraceae bacterium | reverse complement strand
CTGGCTGGGGCGGCGGTGGTGCAGGCGAGTGGGGACGGATGAGGCATGCGGCGCACTCCTGGCAGGCTTCCGGAGGGGTAGAGTATCATTTCCTAGGACAAAAGACCAGGGTGGTCGTCATGGCGGGCGGCGGCAAATCGCACTTGGCTTGTGCCTGGTCTTGGCCGCGGCCGCCCGGATGCGGGAAATCCGCACGTCCGGTTTGATGAGCGGGTAGGGGAAACGGGTCGTGCCAGCGATACCGCGCCTCTCCTCAATTCTACTGTGAAACTCGACTAAACTCTGTGGGAAGTCCTTGCTTGCTTTGCCGCGGCCCTCCGATCGAACGGGTGGGCTGCAAGAACAGTCCGCCGCGACGGATTGCTATGCCCAATGGGCATCACGCCGCGCGGACGCGGCCGATTCGTTTATTGTTGGGCGTCGCCTAACTTCCTTGATCCACTACCCAACCGGCACGCCCTTCGTCGTAGAATATTCGAAGTGCAGCGCCTCCCCCGGATGCACCGCCCCGAAGATCGCGTGCGCGGCGACCGCCGCCTCGGAAAACCCCTGCAGGATCAGCTTCAGCTTCCCCGGATAGGTCGCCACGTCGCCGATCGCGAACACGCCCGGCAGGTTCGTCGCGCAGGTCGCCGGATCGATCTTCACCTGGTGCTGTGCGCGGTCCAGCCCCCAGGCGGCGATCGGCCCCAGATCCATCGACAGCCCGAAGAACGCCAGCAGCACATCCGCGGGAAGCCGCCGCGCGGCACCTTGCAGCGTCGCTACCTCGACCTCCGCCAGGGTCCCGTCGGCACCGTGCAGCGCCTGGAGCTGGTATGGGACGACCATCTCGATCTCGCCGCATGCCGCCGCCGCATCGAGTCGCGCGGCACTCTCCGGCGCGGCGCGGAATTTCGGGCGCCGGTGCACCACTGAAACGCGCGCCACGTCCTTCAGCGCCAGCGCCCAGTCCACCGCGGAATCGCCGCCGCCGGCGATCACCACGCGCCTGCCACGGAAATCCTCCCGTCGCCGCACGTAGTATTGCACCGCGCCGGTCGCCTCGTAGGCCGCGAGTCCGTCGATCGGCGGCCGGTTCGGGCCGAACGCGCCGGCGCCGGCGGCGACGATCACGGCCTTGGCCCGCACCGTGTCGCCCTGCGCAGTGTTCAGCGTGAACGCCCCCACGCCGCCGGCCAGCCCCGACACGAGCCGCCCGAGCAAGCGCGGTGCGCGGAACGGCGCGATCTGGCGTTCGAGTTGCGCCACGAGATCGCCCGCCTCGATCGCCGGATGCGCCGGAATGTCGTAGATCGGCTTTTCCGGATACAGCGCGGCGCATTGCCCGCCGACCTCGCCGAGCGCGTCGATCAGCACGCTGGTCAGTTTGAGCATGCCGAGTTCGAACACCGCGAACAGGCCGACCGGCCCGGCGCCGATGATTGCCACGTCGGCGGTGATATCGTCTGCCATGCGCGCGCCGTACCCCGTGACGGATGCGGGATCAAGCGACCGGCAGGCTACTGTCGCGGTGCCCCTGTCGCGGTGCCCCTGTCGCGGTGCCCCTTGCCGCCGACGCCCGGCACGCGGACCCTGGCAGCACCCGCCTCCGGAGGACCCGCGATGCCCGCAACGCCGACCGACACCGATGTGCTGGTGATTGGCGCCGGCCTCGCCGGGCTGGGCGCCGCGACCAGGCTGCGCGAGCATGGCGTCGCGGCGATCGTGCTGGAAGCGGCCGGCCGCATCGGCGGGCGTGCCTGGACGGCGTATCCGGAGGCGCTCGGCGGTGCCTGGTTCGACATGGGGGCGGTGTGGCTGCACTGGGCGGAGCGCAACCCGCTGGTGCCGATCGCCACGGCTGCGGGCGACACGCTGCTGCGCTCCGACGAACTGCGCCGCAAGCGAACCTTCGTCGGCACGCGTGAGGCGACGCCAGCCGAGTACGCCGACTACGACGCGGCGTGGGCACGCTACGAGGCGACGGCCGACGACCTGCTGCGGTCGCTGCCCGACGCGCCACTGGCGAGGGTGGCGGATCGCCGGGCCGACGATCCGTGGGCGCTGACGGTGGAAGAGTTCGAAGGTCCGGTGATCTGCGTCGCGGAAGCCGAGCAATTCAGCCTGCGCGACTGGCGGCGCAACGCGTTGGAGGGCAGCAACCTGGTGCCCCGGGGCGGCATCGGCGCCTTCGTCGCGCGGCGGCTTGGGGCCGGGCTGGACATCCGCCTGCACACGCAGGCGACGCGGCTGCGCTGGAACGGTCCGGGCGGTCGCGTGACGGTGGAAACGCCGCGCGGCACCCTGACCGCCCGCGCCGCCATCGTCACGGCGTCCACCGGTGTGCTGGCCGCCGGCGCGATCGGCTTCGATCCCGACCTCCCCGCCGAGGTGCGGCACTGCCTGGAGGCGCTGCCGATGGGCCTGGCGATGAAGGTGGCGTTGCGCGCCACCGGGCCGGACCGGCTGGATCTGCCGCTGCATTGCTCGGTCGATCGCCAGGTGACGCGGCGCGGCGACCGGCTGGTGCCGTTCCAGTGCTGGCCCTATGGGCGCGATTACGTGCAGGGCTGGATCGGCGGCGCCGTCGCCTGGGACCTGGCACGCGCGGGCGAAGCCGCAGCGGTCGATTTCGCGCTGGCACACTTGCGCGTGATGTTCGGCGGAAGGGTGGACCGCCTGTTCGCCGGCGGCGCGCATCTGGTGACGCATTGGGAGGCCGATCCGTTGGCGCGCGGCGCCTATTCCTACGTCACGGTCGGCAACGCCGATGCGCGGCTGCGGCTCGGGCAGCCGCTCGGCGACGGGCATCTGCTATTCGCCGGCGAGGCGTGCCATGACGGGTTCGCCGGCACTGTTGCCGGGGCGTGGCTCAGCGGTCAGCAGGCGGCCGAGGTGGCGGCGGGGGCCGTGCGCGGCGCATGATGGCAGGCGCGACCGGGTCCCGCGATTGAATCCGCTGCGCCATCTGCACCTCTCATTTTGGCCGAATATCGCCCCCGCTGGATGCCTTTCGCAATCCAAAGGCATCGGGCGGAGCAACGCCGCTTCGTGCCGCCGGCCTTCAGGATTCGAGGATTCCGAAGCCGCGTTGAGCAGATGCCAATCCTACAGATCGAACTTGCCCTGCCGCGGGTCGTGAATCGCGCCGCGTCCGCGTGACCTGGCGGCGGCCTGGACCCGCGGGTCCGACGGGTGAAACGCCGTCGTCCACATGCGGCGGCGGGCCTCATAGGCGCGCTGCCTGGCCGTGCTCTCGGCGAGGAATTTTGCCGTCACCTCTACCCGCGCCGGCACTCCGGTCTCCGCTCTGTCCGTCATCATTGCTCATCACCGGTTGAACGCCGAGTTTGCCGTCGCGGCAGCGGACGTGCAACTTCCCGGTTCAGGCCTTGCGGGTTCAGCCATTGCGGGTTCAGGCCGGCAGGGCGATTGGCGCGGCATCGCGCACGATGCAACAATGCTTTCCCGGCGCGTGCCATAACCCGGCGGGAGGACACGATGGCGCTGCAATTCGGCTGGTGGGACCATTTCGAGCAACGCTCGGACGTTCCGCTCGCGCGGCAATACGACGAACGCATCGAACTGATCCGGCGTGCCGAGGAATACGGGTTCTACGGCTACCACGTCGCCGAGCACCATTTCACCACGCTCGACATGGCGCCGTCGCCGATCGTGTTCCTTGCCGCCGTGGCGCGGCAGACGTCGCGGATCCGCCTCGGCACGATGGTGCTTTGTCTGCCGCTGTATCATCCGACCCGGCTGTTGCAGGAGTTCTGCATGCTGGACCAGCTCTCGCACGGGCGGTTCATGCCGGGCGTCGGCCGCGGCGTGCGCGACGTTGAACATGAGTGGTTCGGCAGCGACGTGCATGCCACGCGCGCCGCTTATGAGGAGGTCCTGGCGATCCTGCGCCAGGGCATCGCGCAGGGCCGGCTGAGGCACCATGGTCCGCGCCATCGCTACGATGACGTTCCCATCAACGTCACCATGCACCAGGGCCGCCATCCGCGCTTCTGGTATGCCGGCAACCTGCAACGTGCCGCGGAGCAGGGGATGCACGGGTTCGGCCGCGGGGCGCGCGAGCAGATCGAGGAATATTGGAAAATCTGGGAGGCGGGGCGGGCGCGCCGGGATCCTCGCTATCTCGGCGACGATCCGATGGTGGGTTCCACCCGTCACCTGGTCGTTGCGGATACCGACGCCGAAGCGGTGGCGCTCGCGCGCCGTGCGTTCCATGCCTATGCCGAGCATTTCCACGCTACGGAAGTGCGGATCGAAGGCGGCGAGCCGGGGTTTGGCGCGCTGCCCCGCCCCGGAGGCGTGAACTTCGACGAATTGCTCCGGGCGGACGTGGTCATGGCGGGCTCGGCGGCGACGTTGCGCGACAAACTGCGCCGATTTTTGGACGCGGTGGGACCGCGGCACAACTACCTGGTCGGCGCGTTCCAGTGGGGCGACCTGTCGCACGAGGAAGCCGGCCATTCGCTGGCGTTGTTCGCGACCGAAGTGAAGCCGGCACTGGAGTGACTCATGGACCTCGCCGGTGCCGGGCGCGGGAGCTGTCGCGACACGCGAGCGCGACAGCAAGGGTGACCGGGTCGCCCGGTTGCGGCGTCAGCCGGGGCTCCGCGCCGACCTCTCTCGCGCAGCGGCAGGGGTAAAGCTGTGCAGCATCGCTTCCGCCCGGCGGCGCAACCGGTGGGTCCGGGCGATGCCGGCCAGCCGCCGGTCGAGAAACCCCAGCGTCGCGGCATTGTCCTCGCTGCTGTCGCGCAGCCAGAACAGCAGCGTCGCGGTATACACCGCGGTGAGGATCGCCCGCTTGGTGTACCAGGAAAAATCCGCCGAGCGGTCGCCGGCTTCATGCCAGATCGCATCGACCGTGCGCGCGGTGCAGGCGGCGGCGAGCCGGGCATGCCGCGGCAAGGCCAATACCGCCACCGCGCGGCGCACCGCCTCCTTGCAGGGACGGTTCTGCGACAGCCGCAGCGCGATCACTGCCCGTACCCGCTCCGGCAGCTTCGTATCCCCGAGCTGTTCCGCGGCTGTCTGCGCCATGCGCCGGTCGGCCAGGTCGCAGAACGCCTCGATCATGTCGGACGCGCCGCCGGGGAACAGCAGCTCGGCCTCCTCCCGCCGGACGCCGATCGACGCGAGGCCGGCGCGCAGCGCGCGATAGGTCCAGCCATCGAACGGGACGTTCGGCAGCATCGCGTCGAGCGCCGCGTCCCGCTCCGGGCTGCGCTCGGGAGGGGCGATCATTGGCCGCCCGCCATGGTGAGCCGGTTCAGCTCCTCGTTGAAGCCGAACAGGCGGAAATCGGTCACCCGCATGGTGTAGAGAATCCCGTCCAGGTGGTCGTATTCGTGCTGCACGATCCTGGCGTGGAAGCCGGAGGCCTCGCGCTCTCGCAGGTTGCCGTCGCAATCCATCCCGCGGTAGCGCACGCGCGGCGACCGCGGCACGCCGGCGCGCAGCCCGGGGATCGACAGGCAGCCCTCCCAGTTCAGCACGCGGTCGTCGCTCAGCAGCTCGAGTTCCGGGTTGATCAGCACGGTGTTGCCGAGCGGCAGGTCGTCCGGATCGTCCTCCCGCCGCGCTCCCGGAACACGGAACACGAACAGCCGCAGCGGCACGTGGACCTGCGGGGCGGCGAGTCCGACGCCGGGCGCGTCTTCCATGGTTTCCATCATGTCGGCCACCAGGCGGCGGATTTCCGGCGCGCCCGGGTCCGGCACCGGCTCGCAGCGCTGCAACAGAACGGGGTGGCCCATACGGGCGATTTTCAGGATGGCCATGCGCTCTCCGCGAATACGATTTGGCGCCCTTCGGGAGCCGTGTTATAGCCGCCGTCCCGCACCGGGACACCCCGGAGCGGCAAGTTTCGCGCGTTCCCGGCGGGCGGGGGCGGCGAGGTGGAAGGAGCAGGCGGCCAAGTGCAAGTCCTCGTGCGTGACAACAACGTCGATCAGGCGCTGAAGGCGCTCAAGAAGAAGATGCAGCGGGAGGGGATTTTCCGCGAGATGAAGCTCCGGCGGCACTATGAAAAACCGTCCGAGCGGCGCGCGCGCGAGGCCGCGGAAGCGGTGCGCCGTGCCCGCAAGATGGAGCGCAAGCGGCTGGAACGCGAAGGCTTCTGACCATCGGATCGCCGCCCCGCCCGGCGTGATCGCGCCCGGGGCGACAACGGCACGAGGCGGCCCTGGGCGGAACCCCAACGGGCCGCTTTTGGTGTGTCGGCAGGCTAGGCTTCTTCGGGCGGCCGATTCTGCCGAGGGTCCGTCAGGGAATAATCGCTCCAACCGCGGGGATGACGACCGGGGCGGCGGCTGCGATGCCGCGTGATTCGGTTAATTCCCGATAAGCCATTAGATTGCCCGATTGGTCCAAAGCCTCTCGGTCATCCATCATGCTCGCACCAGACCAAACGCGGCAGCAGGCCGTGTTCGACCGGCTCCGCCAGGGCATCCTGGCGGGATCGCTGCCCGCTGGTTCGCGGCTGCCGCCGACGCGCGCGCTGGCCGGCGAACTGGGCGTCGCGCGGCAAACCGTGGTGCTTGCCTATGAGCGGCTGGCGGCCGAGGGCTATGTCCGCGCCCGCACCGGCAGCGGCACCTATGTGGCCCCCGATCTGCCGGACGCGGCGCCTGCCCGCGCCACCCCGCCGGCCACGGCCGCCAGCGCGCTGTCCCGGCGCGGCGCATTGCTGGCCGCCGTGCCGGTCACCGCCGCACCGCGGGACAGCGCACCGGGCATGCTGCTGGCCGGCGGGCTGCCGGCGCCCGACCTGTTCCCCGCCGCCGCCTGGGCGCGCTGCACCGCGCGCGTGCTGAAGGCCCTTCCGGCGGAGTGCGCCGGTTACCCGCCGCCGCAGGGCCTGCACGAGCTGCGCGCGCAGATTGCCGCGCATCTGGCCGCCACGCGCGGCCTGGCGGCCGATCCGGGCTGCATCGTCGTGACCGCCGGCACGCAACAGGCGCTGCGCATCGCGGCCGAGCTGCTGCTGGACGCGGGCGACGCCGCCTGGGTGGAGGACCCCGGCTACATCGCCGGGCGCGGCGCGCTGATCTCGGCCGGCGCGGCGCCGGTGCCGGTGCCGAGCGACACCGAAGGGCTGGACGTTGCCGCCGGCATCCGGCTCGCACCGCAGGTCCGGCTGGCGCTGGTGGCGCCGTCGCACGCCACCCCGCTGGGCGGCGCGCTGCCGATCGGGCGGCGGCTGGCGCTGCTGGACTGGGCGAACCGCGCCAATGCCTGGGTACTGGAGGACGACTGCGACTCCGAGTTTCGCTGGGAGGGCCACCCGCTGCCGCCGCTGGCCAGCCTGGATCAGTCGGGCCGGGTGATCTACTGCGGCACGTTCAGCAAAACGCTCGCGCCCGGGCTGCGGCTGGGCTTCGCCGTGGTGCCGGCGCCGCTGGTGGCGGCCTTCGTGCGGCTGCGCACCCTGCTGGACCGCGGCACCGACGCGCTGACCCAGGCCGTGCTGGCCGAATTCATGCGCCAGGGGCTGCTGGCGCCGCACATAAGGCGGATGCGCACGGAATACGCCCGCCGGCGGGAGGCGGTGCTCGCCGCCCTGGCGCGGCATGCGCCCGGGCTGGCGACCATCCCGGCGCCGGGCGGCCTGCATATGGTCGCCCGGCTGCCGGACGGGATGGACGAGGCGGCCGCGGTGCGGGCATGCCGGGCACGCGGATTGGCGGTGGTGCCGCTGCGCGCGTACTACGCCGGACCGCCGCGCATGAGCGGGCTGGTGCTGGGCTTTTCCGGCACGCCGGTGGCGCTGGCGGCCGACGCGGCGCGCCGGCTGGGGGCGGCGCTCCGGTCAACGGCAGGAGGCTTGTGAGCGGTGTCCACAAGGCTGCCTGGAAGTTCCACAAGACGTCCGGGGCCGGGTACACGGCGAGCGTGGCGCAGGTGCGTCAGCCCATCTGCCGCAGTTCGGTCGGCCGCCGGTGGCCTGACGCGGCATGGCTTGGGCTCGTCCTGGAAGCGTTGGGGCCGGATAGCGGCCGGCCTGTCCGGCTTCGGATTCGAGCCGCCGCCGCAGCTGTGCCATTCTGGCGGACCGGCAGCCCCGCGCGAGAAGGGAAGGTCTTTGCAGGCATGAACGACCGGATAACGTCGCGGCAGGTCGGTGTCACCCCGGATAATGCCTTCAGACAGGCGGTTGCATTGCAGCAACAAGGAGATCTGCTCGGGGCAGAGAAAATCTATCGGGCAATCCTGAAGCAGTATCCCAAGCACTTCCAAACGCTTTCAAACCTGGGCACAGTCCTGTTGGTCGCGGAACGGATGGAGGAGGCGGTCCCATTCTTGCGCAAGGCGCTCAATCAGGACCCGAATGCGCCGGTGGTCCATACCCAGCTCGCCTGGGCGCTCGGGTTGCTCGATCGCCACGAGGAGGCGCTGGAACGAGCCGGCCGGGCGATCGCGCTGCATCCGGAGCTGCCGGGAGCGCATGCCACCCTGGCTCAACTGCTGGCCAACCTGGGACGCTACGCCGAGGCAATGGGTGCGCTGGGACGGGCGATCGAGCTCGCGCCGGACCAGGCGAGCTACTACTGCCATTGGGGCCATATCGCGCGGTGGACCCCCGACGATCCGCGCCTCGCCGGGCTCGAGGCGCTCGCGCAAAAGGCGGCGTCGCTGCCGCCCTCGGAACAGGTTGCGCTGAACTTTGCGCTGGCGAAAGCCGACGAGGATTGCGGCAACATCGAGCGCGCCTTTCGCCGCCAGATCGAAGGCGGCGCGCTGCAGCGGCGCTTGTTCCGCTACGATGAGGCGGCAACCCTGCGCGAACTGGACGACCTGTGCCGCGCGCTCGACGCCGGCTGGATGGCGGGACACCAGGGTGCCGGCGATCCGTCGGCGTTGCCGGTGTTCGTCCTCGGGATGCCGCGTTCGGGATCGACCCTGGTTGAACAGATCCTGGCCAGCCATCCCAAGGTTCGGGCGCTCGGCGAGCGCCTGATTTTCGTCGATGCGCTCGCCCGGATTTGCGGAACGCCCACTGTCCCGGCCTCGCTCGCGCAGCGTGCGGCGCGGTGGCCGGACGCGGATCTGCGCCGGCTGGGCGCCCTCTATCGCGAGGCCGTCCGGCGCGCCGTGCCGGCCGATACGGCGAGAATCATCGACAAGCTGCCGGCGAATTTCCGATACGCCGGCCTCATTCACGCGGCGCTGCCCAACGCCCGCATCATCCACACCCGTCGTGACCCGGTTGACACGTGCCTTTCCGTGTTCTCGATACTGTTCTCGGGGCTCGCCCAACTGCACTCCTACGACCTCGGCGAGTTGGGCCGCTATTATCGCGCCTACGAGAAGGTCATGGCCCATTGGCGCGATGTGTTGCCTGCCGGGGTGATGCTCGAGGTGCAATACGAGGCGGTCGTGGACGATCTCGAGGGACAGGCTCGCCGCATCGTCTCCCATTGCGGGCTCGAGTGGGACGATGCGTGCCTGGAATTCCACAAGTCGAACCGCCCGGTCCGGACGATCAGCCACGCGCAGGTCCGCCAGCCGATCTATCGCCGGGCGGTGGGACGCCAGCGTCCGCCGCGCCACCTGCTGTTGCCCCTGTTGGAGGCGCTCGGCGTCGATTGACCCGCCGCGGCAGGGACCGGGCCGGCGGCATCCGGGACCATTGAGCGGCGACCCATACCGAACCTCCCTGTGCGTTGACTCGTCGGTCACCGCCGGTTCTCCGACCTGCCCTGGCTTGACCCCGGCCATGATGAAGGCTCGCCTCTTCGGTTCGGCCAGCGAGTGGAAGCGGTCGGGCGTCGTTTATCTTATATTTTGCCTCTCGTCTCTTTATTGCCCGTAGACTCGCTGCAGTCACTCCAGATTGGCTCGGCTGTATCTTATTTGTCGGAAAAGCTTACAGGTTCGGCGAGCTCTCAGGCCAAGGTCTTGGAGATTCTCTCATTATTGGCGGCGACCGGCACGGCGGGGCTCAAGCGGCGCCTGTCGTGGCCAGCGCCGTGACCGGGTTTTACCGCATCCCGGCCAAGCATTCAGGCCATCAGGGATGCCGGCCCGGTTTGTTCAGCCCGGCTGACGCAATTTTTCGCCATGCCTGTCGGAATTTTTTACACATTCTCTGCAACCAGATGTCTCACGCGAGCGAAAATATTGATATAAAACGACTTTTCCCACTGGCACGCAGGTTGCGTGAAACTCGATCGCAAAACTAAATGAGCGGAGTTCAACATGCAGACCACCTTCCATAAGGCAGCGCTTGTTGCCTCTACGGCCCTGAGCCTGTCATTTGTAACCGTTGCGGCTCAGGCGTTTCCACAACTGCCGGTTGGATCGAACCTGAACTTCAATACCTACACTGGCAGCGCACCGAAGAACTGCTTTACATGCGTTGCGCCGACCGGCTGGACCGGCGGTAGTGGCCTCATCTACGTCGATTCCCCCACACAGGGGGGAACCTATCCCGTCGGCATCCAAACCTACGGCAATCCGTCAGGAGCCATTCCCGGGAACTACGTGGAGGCGGACGGCAATCCCCACTACGAGAGTGGGTTCAGCCGAGAGCTTACGGGCCTGACCGTTGGGCAGACCTACACGCTGAGCTTCTACCAGGCGGCCAGCCAGCAAAACGGGTTCAGCGGATCCACGACCAACCAGTGGATTGTCTCGTTGGGCACCTCCGGGCTGTTCTCCGCGAGCGCGAGCGACCCCTCCGTCGGCAACACCTCGTGCGGCTCGAGTTGCGTCTATTCGAATTTGGACCCGACCGCATCGATCGCGGCATCAACGTTGATGGGGCCGATCCCTACCGGAACCACAGTTGGTTGGAACTATGTCTCGGTCAATCTTACGGCCAACGCCACCAACGACCTCCTGAGTTTCCTGGCCTGGGGCGACAACGGCAACACGGCCAATCTTCCGCCGATCGCGTTCCTCTCCGGAGTCAATGCACCGAAGGGGCTGGGGGTGCCGGAGCCGGTGAGTCTCTCGCTCTTCGGCGTTGGCCTTGTGGGCCTGGCCGCGGTCACGCGGCGCCGGCGCGGAAATCGCTCCACTTTGGGCTGATCCGCTGCTAAGTTGAGGCGCCCGGGCGGGACCCAGTCTGGCCCGGGCGCCGAAGCTGGCCCGGTCGGTGCGCCAGCCCTTCAGGACAGCGCCATTGCTCGAATTCCTGCGTCATCAGCATCTGCTCGCGCTCGTGCTAAGCGTGCTCAGGGTTTCCATATGGTTGCTGATCCTCGCAGTCATCTTCCTGCCGCTGGAAGGTCTCTGGGCGGTCCGCCGGCAGAAGATCATTCGCAAGTCCGTCATCGGCGATCTCGGCTTTTATTTCATCAGCAGCTTTGTGCCGCACCTTCTGCTTATCGTGCCGCTGTCCATCGTCGCCTATGTCGCGTACCATTTCGTCCCGTGGCGCGTGCATGCCGCGGTTGCCGCCTGGCCGCTATGGCTGCGCGCCCTGGCGGCGTTTGTCGTCGGCGATTTCGGCTTCTACTGGGGTCACCGCTGGGCCCATCAAATCCCGTTCCTGTGGCGCTTCCATTCGCTCCACCACAGCCCCGAACACGTCTATTTCCTGATCAGCGCGCGCGCCCATCCCATCGACAACGCGTTCATCCGCCTGTGCGGCCTGATCCCGATCTACATCCTCGGTCTGGGCGCCCCGCAGAGCGTGCAGGGCACCCTGGTCGCCACGCTGCTCATGTTGGCGGTCACGGTGTGGGGGTTCTTCATCCACGCGAACGTTCGCTGGCGGTTGGGACCGCTGGAATGGCTGATCGCAACCCCGGGGTTTCACCATTGGCACCACACCCGATCCGAGTTTCGCGACCACAACTACGCGTCGATGTTGCCGTGCATGGACTGGATTTTTGGGACGCACCATCTCCCTAAGCAGTGGCCGTCGGCCTACGGCATCGAGGGGAAGCTGCCCAGTTCGGTTGCGGGGCAACTGGTGTATCCGCTGCGACCACCGCAGACGGACCTGCCAGAACCTGCTGGGGCAAACCCCGGGTAAGGTTCGTCGGGAGAGTTAGCCGGCTCGAGTGACATCGTCGCGGCCGCCCCCGTCGTCCGCATCGCGGGTGGAGCGAGCATTCCCCGACGCGAGCCCGGAGGCTCGCGGCGCTGTCGGCTGGTGGCCGTCGGGCGACCCGGCTTTCAGATGCCCGCCAATCCCTCCTGCAACGGTCGGAGCAACGCCGCATCCGGCCGCCACCGCCCGACAGAGCTACGGTAAATCGGCTGGCGCACCTGCAGCATGCTCGCGGTGTGCACCGGCCGAGACGTTTTGTAGAATTCCAGGCAGGCCGGATCCCACTCCAGACCACAATGCGCCACGATCCGCCGCGCCTGCGGAGCAAAGTCCTGTACCAGGGCCTCGTACTCTACGTCCAGCATGGCGCCTGGCGGCAGGACCGCCCGCCAGTGCGCCATCAGGCGCTGATACGCGCGATAAAACCGGCCGAGTTCCCGAAGATCGTAGGTGAACGGTTGCTCGCCCGCGAACAGCTTGGAGAAGCAGGAAAGACAGGTATCCACCGGGTCGCGCCGAACATGAATAATCCGCGCATTCGGCAGTATCAGGCGGATCAGCCCGACCTGGAGAAAATTGATGGGCATCTTGTCGGTGATGCGCGCGGCGCCGGGACCGAGAGCGCGCAGCGCGGCAACGTACTCCGCTCCCATCCGGCGAAAGTTCTCGCCCGTCATGGTCCAGACAGCTTCGGGAAACGGTCCCGCGCCAAGCCGCTCAGCACTCAGACGCCCGATCGCCCGCGACAACTCGGGCCGCTCCCCAGCGCCGAATACCGCGTTGTGGCTTGCCAGGGTTTGTTCCACCAGCGTAGTGCCCGAGCGTGGCATGCCGACGATGAACACCGGGACCGCCGATGGATCGCCCATATCCCTACGGGCCGCCATCAGTTCGGCGGTGAAGACGCGAGGGATGTGGTTCATTGCACTCAGCGTGGCCGCCTCGTCGTACATTGTCTGCGCACGCTTGGTCGCGTTGCCTTGCAGCAGGTGCGCAAAGCCGCGCTCCCTCTCGCCGATATCGTCGTACGCCTTGGCCAGCGCGAAATGCAGGAAGCATTGCTCCTGTGCCGAGAGTGACGCGCTACCCGGCAGCGTCGCTTCCAGGGCATGAAAGACGGCGTCGCCGGGCCTGACCTTGGTCAATTGCACGAGGTGGTAGGAGAACTCCGGCCGATCGGGAGCGAGCGCGACGGCGCGCCGGAATTGCGCCAGGGCTTCGTCCATCGACCCGATTTCCGCCAGGATCGATCCGACCAGGGCGGCCGCCGGCGCAAAATCCGGCCGCAGCGCAAGTACCCGACGCGCCGTCGCAAGCGCCTCGGCATGCTGGCCGATGTTCTTCATGGCGTTCGCCATGCCCCCCATCGCGTCCACATGCTCCGGCTGGCTGGACAGCACGGTCCGGTAGTGCTCGATGGCTTCGGCATGGCGCCGCTTGCGATCGAGCAGGATGCCGATGCCGTTGTGGGCGTCAGGATGGTCAGGCTCGGTCGCGAGGACCGCGCGAAACGCCGCCATCGCCTCGTCATCCCGATCGAGCCGTGACAACGTGGTTCCGAGGGTCACACGTGCCTCGATGTATTCGGGATCGACATCGAGCGCATGGAGGAAGCAGCTTACGGCTTCCGCCAGGGTATCGCCCCGTGCGAGCAGCTTGCCCAGCCCGAAACTGGCCTCGGCAAAGTCCGGATCGGCAGCCAGAGCGGCGCGATATTTCGCGGCGGCTTCGTCGAGGCGGCCGAGCTGTGCAAGCAGCGTCGCCAGCCCGTAATTCGCCTCTGGGTGCGCAGGCTCGGCGATCAGAATCGTCTCGTAACAGGCAATCGCCGCTTGGTGGCGACCCGACGCCTGAAGACAGGCGGCCAGGCCAAAGCGGGCATCCAGCATGTGCGGTTTACGCGCAAGCGCGCGCTCGTAAAGAGCGGCCGCCTCGTTGTGGCGGCCCAGCGCCTGGAGCGCCGCGGCAAGGTTGCCAAGCGCTTCGGGTGATTCGGGCGATATCGTCGCGGCCCGCCGCAGCAACGCCTCCGCCTCGTCGGCTCGGGCCTGGCCGAGGCGAAGCGCCCCAAGATGGATCAGGGCATCAAGGTGTGTCGGCTCGGCCAGAAGCAGCAGTTCGTAGGCGCGGGCCGCTTCATCCGCCCGGCCTTGGCGATGCAGCGCGAGTGCCTGCTGGAACTCCACCAGAGTGATCCCACTTCCGTTCATTCGGGGAAATACACCTTGCTCCTTCCGAGCGAAACCCGAACGGCCGCAGGGCATTTTTCATCTTGTCCTAATTTATGGCAGTTCGTCCCGCGGGCGGCACGTAGTCTGCACGGGCGCCGAGGTTGGCCCGGCCGGGGCGCCAGCCAATTTGGTCAGCGGCATTGCCAGAACTCCTGCACCACACGCAATTGCTCGCGTCCCTGCCGAGCGTGCCGCGGCTTTGCGCCTGGCTGCTGATCATCGCCGTCATCTTCCTGCCGCTGGAACGTCTCCGCGCGCTGCATCCGCGGAAGCGCGATCTCTCACGCGCGTTCCAGGAACCGGTCCAGCACGCGCTTCTCGCCGGCCTGGTCGAACGCCACGTCCAGCTTGTCGTCATCCGCCGCCGTCACCACGCCATAGCCGAACTTCTGGTGGAACACCCGCGCACCCACCGGAATGGCATCGCCGCGCGCCGGGCGCGACGGCTGCTCCCACGCTTCGACCGTCCGTGTCCGCCGCGCCACCAGAGGAAACTGTCCAACAAACGTGGTCGCCGCGGCGATCCGCGCGTCGCGCGCCAGCGCGGCCGAGCCGGCACGCTCCACCTGCGCCTCCGGCAGTTCGTCCACGAAGCGGCTGGGGATGCTGGTCTGCCAGTTGGCGTAGATCCGCCGGTTCGCGGCATGGCTGACGATGGCGCGGCGGCGGGCGCGGGTCAGCCCGACATAGGCCAACCGGCGTTCCTCCTCCAGCGACTTCAACCCGCCCTCGTCCAGCGCGCGCTGGTTGGGGAAGATGCCCTCCTCCCAGCCCGGCAGGAAAACCGTGTCGAACTCCAGCCCCTTGGCACCGTGCAGCGTCATCAGGTTGACGCGGTCGCTGCCGGCGTCCTCGTCGTTTTCCATCACCAGCGCGACGTGGTCGAGGAACCCGGCCAGGGTCTCGAAATCCGCCAGGGCGCGGACCAGCTCTTTCAGGTTCTCCAGCCGGCCCGGCGCCTCGGGCGACTTGTCCTGCTGCCACATGGTCGTGTAGCCGCTCTCGTCCAGCATGGTGGCGACGGCAACGACGTGGCCCTCGGTCTCCGCCTGCGCGCGCCAGCGGGCAAACCCGCGCAGCAGCTCCCCCACCTGCTGCTGCGGCTTGCCGCGCAGGCCGCCGGTTTCGATCAGCTTCGCGGCGGCGGCGGCGAGCGGGATGTTTTCCGCGCGCGCCACCTCGTGCATGGCACGCAGCGCCGCCTCGCCGACGCCGCGGCGGGGGACGTTGACGATGCGCTCGAACGCCAGGTCGTCGGCCGGCTGCGCGGTGGCACGCATATAGGCCACCGCGTCGCGGATCTCCTGGCGTTCGTAGAAGCGCAGCCCGCCGACCACGCGATACGGCACGCCGATCAGGATCAGCCGCTCCTCGAAGGCGCGGGTCTGGAAGCCGGCGCGCACCAGGATGGCGATCTCGGACAACGGATGGCCGTCGCGGCGCAGCGCCTCGATGCGCTCGCCGACCATGCGCGCCTCCTCGTCAGAGTCCCACAGGCCGACCACGGTGACTTTTTCGCCGTTCTGAGCGTCGGCGCGGCCGGGGCGCAGCGTCTTGCCGAGGCGGCTTTCGTTGTGGGCGATCAGGCCGGAGGCGGCGGCGAGGATCGGCGCGGTGGAGCGGTAGTTGGCCTCCAGCCGGATGATTTTTGCCCCCGGGAAATCCTTTTCGAAGCGCAAGATGTTTTCCACTTCGGCGCCACGCCACGAATAGATCGACTGGTCGTCGTCGCCCACGCAGCAGATGTTGCGGTGGGACTGCGCCAGCAGCCGCAACCATAGATATTGGATGAGGTTGGTGTCCTGGTATTCGTCCACCAGGATGTAGCGGAACATGCGGTGGTACTGGTCCAGGATGTCCGGCTGGGTGCGGAGCAGCTCGGTCACGTGCAGCAGCAGGTCGCCAAAGTCCGTGGCGTTCAGGGCGCGCAGGCGGTCCTGGTAGGCGGCATACAGGGCGCGGGCGCGGCCGGCGGCGAAATCGGTGTCCTCGGCCGGGGTGACGCGGTCCGGGGTCAGGCCGCGATCCTTCCAACGCTGGATCAGCGCCATCAGCGCCGGAGGGGGCCAGTGCCTGGTATCGACGCGTTCTGCCTCCATGACCTGCTTCAAAAGACGGAGCTGGTCGTCAGTATCGAGAATCGTGAAATTTCCTGACAATCCGACACGAGCCGCGTGCCGGCGCAACATTCTCGCGCAGAGCGCGTGGAAGGTGCCGAGCCACAACCCCTCGGCGGGCCGGCCGAGGATGGCACCGACCCGTTCGCGCATCTCGCGCGCGGCCTTGTTGGTGAAGGTGACCGCCAGGACCTGGCCGGGGAACGCTCGGCCGGCGAGCAGGATGTGGGCGAAGCGGGTGGTCAGCACGCGGGTCTTGCCGGTGCCGGCGCCGGCCAGCACGAGCAGGGGACCGTCCACGGTCTCGACCGCTTCGCGTTGCTCGGGGTTCAGGCGGGCGAGGTAGTCGGTCATGCGACGGGGAATCGGGCTGCCACCCGAGAAGCATACAGATTTGATGCCATGCGTCGCCAGTGCTGACCGATGATTATCCGGCGATCCACCTCTGGATGCGCTGCGGGGTTGCAGTGCGAAAGAGGGGATGGGCGCTCGCTTCAGGAGAGGGGATGACCGCGCCGATATCGGTCCGGCTCGACGAAAAGGTTCGTGCCGGGTTGGAAGCCGCGGCGAAGGAACGCGGCATTGGCCTGGCCACCACCGGCGCCAACGCGCGGCTGACGCGGCGCGCGAGGTCCGGCAGCAGCGTATCCGCGCGCAAAGGGAAGCCGTGGCACGGTACATCGCCGAGAACCCCGAGGCACGGGAATTCCGCGAATTTCGGGGTGCGCCCACGACTGATCCTGGCTGACATGGCGACGTTGGAGGCGGGGCAGATCGGCATTGCGGACTGGCGCGATGCATTGCCCAAGGAGGCCAATAAGCTTCGGCCCGCGGTCGTCGTCGAGGACGCAACTCTGTTCGGCTGTGACTATCCGAACGTGGTTCTCGTTCCGCTGACCGAGGACGCCAGCACGGTCTTGCCGGTCCGGATCGATCCGACGCCCGAGAATGGTTGCATGAAGATCTGCTTCGCCGTGTCAGCTCTGGTCGCCGGCACTTCCAGGCTTTGGATGCGTGCCACCCCGTCCCGTGTTGCCGAGTACCTCACCGCTGCGATGGAGGATCCGAACCCCGATGTGTTCCTCGACGCGCTGGGCGATGTTGCCAAGGCGCGCGGCATGGCGCAGATCGCCAAGGAGCCAGGACCTGGTCGCGAGAGCCTGTACAAGGCGTTGGGGGCCGGTGCCCATCCTCGCCATGAGACCATCAAGGCGGTGCTGGGTGCGCTCGGGGCCAGGCTGTCGGTCGTGCCGCTTCAGCCCCAGCGGTGACGAGCAGATGCAAGCTGCGTGGCCGCCAATGGCAGTGAGCGTTGCGTGTTCGTTGTGATATTTGTCTATTTTTTCGATGTACCGGGTTACCGGCTGCCGGAGGAACGATATTATACCGAAAAAGAGGCCCATATCGATCGAACCATGTACCCTCCGGATGACCCGTGTACGCCATCGCTACGTGAGTTCAATAAAAGACATTGAGACCAGCACATCCGCATTCAAGATCATCTTGAGCGCCGATATGGTGGAATGTGGAGGTATAACGAAGTTATTGGATCCATTCGTCTTCGCTTTTTCGGTTCCCAGATTCTCGGTGAGTCTTATTCTGTAAAGCGGAGACGCATAGTCCGTACAAGATCGAAGGTGTTAGAATACAGGACGCACAAACTCGCTCCGGAGATTAACATGCCCGCCGATGCGACTGGTGATTGTTTGTTACGGTTGGTAAAATGTTATCTCCGCGACTGTGAACGTGAATTACCGCGTCGGCACATTGATACCGGGCTATTGGACACGATTGGCCCTTTTATCAACGGGCGCAAGCTTTACCTGGACCAGCTTCGCGGCAGTATGTGGCCGAAGCCACGCGGCTGATGAGGCATGGCTGAGCGGCTTGGCAACCCCGGCGACTACCCCTGGTTTTCCCCTCCCCGAGCCTCTATCTCACGCCGAGAGAAACACCGGGCGGTCCCCCCCTCCCGGCGCCCTCACGTACAGGAGTCCCATGACCGACCCCGCCGCCGAGATCGCCCGCCGCCGCACCTTCGCGATCATCTCCCACCCCGACGCCGGCAAGACCACGCTGACCGAGCACCTGCTGCGTGCCGGCGGTGCCATCCAGCTCGCCGGCAACGTCCGCGCCAAGGGCGAGCGCCGCCGCACCCGCTCCGACTGGATGGGCATCGAGCGCGAGCGCGGCATCTCCGTCGTCACTTCGGTCATGACCTTCGAGCATGCCGGCTGCGTGTTCAATTTGCTCGACACCCCCGGGCACGAGGATTTTTCCGAGGACACCTATCGCACGCTGACCGCGGTGGACTCCGCGGTGATGGTGATCGACGCCGCCAAGGGCATCGAGGCGCGGACGCGAAAACTGTTCGAGATCTGCCGGCTGCGCGACATCCCGATCGTCACCTTCATCAACAAGATGGATCGTGAAAGCCGCGACCCGTTCGAACTGCTGGACGAGGTCGCCGCCACCCTGGCGCTCGACACCGCGCCGGTGACCTGGCCGGTCGGCCGCGCCGCCACCTTCGCCGGCACTTATGATTTGCGGGCGCGCGATCTGCACCTCACCGCCCCGTTGCCGCAGTCCGATCCGCGGCTGGCCGCGCTGGGCGAGGAGGTGGATCTGGTGCGCGCCGCACTGCCGGAGTTCGACCGCGATTCGTTCAACGCCGGCCATCTGACGCCGGTGTATTTCGGCAGCGCCATCAAGGGCATCGGCGTGACCGACCTGCTGGACGGCATGGCCGAGTACGGCCCGCCGCCGCGCGCCCAGCATGCGGACACGCGAATCGTGGAAGCGACGGAATCAAACCTGACCGCGCTGGTGTTCAAGATCCAGGCGAACATGGATCCCAACCATCGCGACCGCATCGCCTTCGCCCGCGTGTGCTCCGGCCGCCTCACCCGCGGCATGCGGCTGAAGCAGGTGCGGACGGGAAAGCTGATCCCGCTGCACGCGCCGCAGTTCTTCTTCGCCCGCGAGCGCGAGATCGCCGACGAGGCGTTCGCCGGCGACGTGGTGGGCATTCCCAACCACGGCACGCTGCGCATCGGCGACACGCTGACCGAGGGCGAGGAGGTGAACTTCGTCGGCGTGCCGTATTTCGCGCCGGAGATCCTCCGCCGGGTCCGGCTGGACGACGCGATGAAGGCGAAGAAGCTGCGCCAGGCGCTGGCCGAGTTGGCGGAAGAAGGCGTGGTGCAGTTGTTCCGCCCGCAGGACGGCGCCGCGCCGCTGGTCGGCGTTGTGGGCACCCTGCAGCTCGACGTGCTGCAGGCGCGGCTGGCGGCGGAATACGGCGTTGCGATCGGCTTCGAGGCGACGCCCTATGCCTTGGCGCGCTGGGTGTCGTCGCCGGACAAGGTAGCCCAGGCGCGGTTCGTCGCCGCCAATCGCAGCGCCATGGCGGACGATGTCGATGGCGATCCGGTGTTCCTCGCCACATCGGCGTTCATGATGCGGCGCGCGGAAGAACTGGCGCCGGAGATCGCGTTTCGCGACGTGAAGGACGTGCGGGCGGAAAAGCTGGCGGCTTGACCCAAGGCCGTGCCGCCCTGCGCGAACGAGGCCGGCGCAAGGCGGCCGATACGGGCGATCGGGTCGCCCGCGCCACCCTCGCTCTCGTCGCTTCGCGCCTCGATCTGCTCCCGCGGGTGAGGCAAAAACCTCAGAACCGCGCGTCCGGCCGCGCCAGCCCGTAATGCGCCCGAAGCGTCTCCCCCGCATAGGCGGTGCGGAACAACCCGCGCCGCTGCAACAACGGCACCACCTCGGCGACGAACACTTCCAGCATTGCCGGCAACACCGGCGGCATCAGGTTGAAGCCGTCCGCCGCGCCGTCACGAAACCAATCCTCGATCAGGTCGGCGATCTGCTCCGGCGTGCCGGTGGTCACGAAATGCCCGCGCGCGCCGGCCAGATAGCCCAGCAATTGCCGCAAGGTCGGCTTTTCCCGGCGCACCAGGCCGATGATCACCTCGGTGCGGCTGCGCGCCGCCTGCACCGTGGCGGGATCGGGAAAATCCTCCGGCGAGAGCACCGCGTCGAGCGGCAGATGGGAAAAATCGTGCCCGCCGAACCGGCCGGACAGCCGCTTGCGCCCCACTTCCGGGTCGCTCAGCTCGTTCAGCTCGCGGGCAATACGCTGCGCCTCGGCCTCGGTGGCGCCGATCACCGGGCTCAGGCCGGGCAGGATCAGCACCTGGTCCGGCGCGCGACCCTCGTCGGCCGCCAGCGCCTTCAGATCGGCATAAAACTCCTTTGCGGTGGCCTTCTCCATCTGTGCGGTGAACACCGCCTCGGCATACCGCGCGGCAAACCGGCGCCCGGTGTCCGAGGAACCGGCCTGCACGAACACCGGCCGTCCCTGCGGACCGCGCGGCAGGTTCAGCGGGCCGGCCACCTGGTAGTGCGGGCCCTTGTGGTTCACCGCGCGGATGCCGCCGTCGCGCGCATACTCGCCGCTGCCGCGGTCGTCCAACACCGCGTCGTCCGACCAACTGTCCCACAGCCCGGTCACCACGCTCATGTATTCCTCGGCCCGTTCGTAACGCTCGGCGTGGCTGAGCGGACCCGCGCCGCCGTAGTTGCCGGACGCCGTCGCCAGCCAGGTGGTGACGATGTTCCAGCCGACCCGCCCGCTGGAGATATGGTCGATCGAGGCGAACTGCCGCGCCAGGTTGAACGGCTCGGTATAGGTGGTGGAGCAAGTGGCGATCAGGCCGATGCGGCTGGTTGCGCCGGCGAGGGCGGCCAGGGTGGTGACGGGTTCCAGCCAGGTGCGCGGGGCGTGCGCCACGTCCTCGCCCACCCCCAGCGTGTCCGCCAGGAAAACCGAATCGAAGCACCCCGCTTCCGCCTTGCGCGCCAGGTCGGTGTAGTAGCGGATGTCGGTCAGCTTCAGCTTCGAGGCGGCGGGATGCCGCCACGCGGCCTCATGGTGGCCGCGGCCATGGATGAACAGGTTGAGGTGGAGGTGCCGGGGCATCGGGCTACCGGAGTCCAGGCGCCGGAGCGACCACCGGCCACAACACCATGCCTTCCACCATTGCCGTTCTCCGTCGATGCTTGCTGGAGCGAGAGCTGACCGTGCAAGTACCTAGCCTTCTCCGCGAGCGGCGACAACCGCTCGTGGCCGGTGACGGTCCCGCCCGGGCGCCGCCTTGTCGCCGCCTTGTCATGGACTGGTTCGTAATGGGCTGGCATCAGTGCCGCCGTCACCCGGCGATGCGCGACTGCCGCGGATCCGGGATTTTCAGGAACGGACAAGCCTTTGATCCCGACAAGCGCCGGCAAGCCGGCCGACGCACGCGCCTCTCCCGGGCTGTCCGACGCACTCCGTGGCATCCTGTTGATGTGCGCCGGCGTCTCGGCGTTCCCGTTCATGAACGCGGCGGTGAAGTTGCTCACCGCGCGCTATCCGGTTGCGCAGATCACCTGGGCGCGCTTCACCGGGCACCTGATCGTCATGCTGATCGTGTTCCTGCCGCGCTACCGGTGGACGCTGCTGCGGACGCGACGGCCCGCGGTGCAGATCGGCCGCTCGATCCTGATGCTGCTGAGCAATCTGCTGTTCGTCATGGCGATCGGCAGGGTACCGCTCGCGACGGCATCGGCGATCGGCTTTACCGCGCCGCTGATCGTCACGGCGCTGTCGGTACCGCTGCTCGGCGAGAGCGTCGGCTGGCGGCGATGGTGCGCCGTGCTGGTGGGGTTTGCCGGTGCACTGACGGTGATCCGGCCGGGGAGCGGCTTCTCCGACCCGTCGGTCCTGCTTCTGCTGCTGTCGGCGCTGGCCTACGCACTCTACCAAATCGCGACGCGCTGGGTGGGCCGCTACGACAATGCCGCCACCGGGATCATCTTCGCCGCGTTGTTCGGCTCGCTGGCAATGAGCCTGGCGATGCCGTTCGTTTTCGTGATGCCGCGCACGCTGCTGGACGGCTTTCTGTTCTGCTGCCTGGGATTGCTGGGAGGCTTCGGCCATTACCTGGTGATCCGTGCTTTCCAGTGCGGCGCCGCGGCGGTCATCGCGCCGCTCGGCTATGTCGAGCTGGTCGGCACCACGGTGCTGGGTTACCTGATCTTCGGCAATTTTCCGGACCTGTGGACCTGGATCGGCGCCGGGATGATCATTGCGTCGGGTATTTACATCGCCTTGCGAGAAAGGCGCCGGCAGATGGTCCGGAGTTGAACTGGCATGGCACGCTCGGGTGCCACGCCCAACCGAACGAACGGTTTCCGGCGCAGGCCGAACTGCGCCGGAAACGACGTCGCCAACGGTCGGGCCGGTCCGCCGGGCGGCGAGCGATGCGACGTGCCGAGCCGGCGCGCATGGTCCCTTGCCATTTTTGACCGTCCAACTCTCCCCGCGCAAACTCTCCGCATGTCCCCCGCCTATCTCGACCCACGCACCGGCCAGACTTTCCCGCTCGATCAGCCCCGCTGGTCCGGCCCCGATCGCGCGCCGCTGCTGCTGACCCCGCTGCCCGGCCTGAACCGCGCCCAGATCGATTTTTCCCTTCGCAGCCTGTGGCGCTACCGCGCCGCCTTCCCGTTGCAAGCCGACGACCCGATCACCCTCGGCGAGGGCACCACCCCCTTGCTCCGCCGCAGCCTCCGCAACGCGCCGGTCCACCTGAAATGCGAGTGGTTGATGCCCACCGGCAGCTTCAAGGACCGCGGTGCCAGCGTGATGCTGTCGCTCCTTCGCGCCCAGGGCATCACCGCGGTGCTGGAGGACAGCTCCGGCAACGGCGGCGCCGCCGTTGCCGCCTATGCCGCTTGCGGCGGCATGGCGGCCACCATCATGGCCCCCGCTGCAACCAGCCCCGCCAAGCTGGTGCAGGTGCGCGCGTATGGCGCCACGCTGGAACTGGTCCCCGGCACCCGCCAGAACACCGCCGACGCCGCCATTCTCCGAGCCGAAACCACCTTCTACGCCAGCCACAACTGGCACCCGTTCTTTCTGCATGGCACCAAGACGCTGGCCTACGAGCTCTGGGAAGATCTCGGCTTCCGCGCCCCCGACAACGTCATCACGCCGTGCGGCGCCGGCTCCAACGTGCTCGGTTGCGAGATCGGTTTTTCCGAGTTGCACCGCGCCGGCGAGATCGATTTTCTCCCGCGCATCTTCGCTGTACAGCCGGCGAATTGTGCGCCGATCGCGGCCGCCTTCCTGGCCGGCGCCGACACGCCGGTGCCGACCGAGATCAAGCCTACCATCGCCGAGGGCACCGCCATCGCCCAGCCGATCCGCCTGCGCGAGGTGCTCGGCGTGCTGCGCGAGACGCGCGGTGGCGCGGTGATGCTGACGGAACCAGAGATAGCCCGCGCCACCCTCGACCTGGCGCGGCTCGGGCTGTACGTCGAGCCGACCGCGGCGCAGCCCGTCGCCGCCTTCGCCAAGCTGCTGCAAGCCGGCACCATCACGCCGGAGCAGACCACGGTGCTGGTGCTCACTGGCAGCGGCATGAAGGCGACGCCGCGCATCGCCGAGCTGTTGGCGGCCTGATATCGTCGGAGCAAAGCGGGGGAAGGCGGATATGGCCATACGCATCGGCATCGCCGGCGTCACCGGACGGATGGGGCAACTCCTGGTGGAGGAGACAAGCGTCGCCGGTGCCGAGCTGGCCGGCGGCATCGGCCGCGCCGGCTCTGGCAAGCCGATGCCGCCGGGCGTGCAGTCATACGCCGACATCGCCGCCCTCGCCGCCGCCTCCGACGTGGTGGTGGATTTTTCTACCGCCACCACGGCGCAGCCGCATGCCGCCGCGCTGGCGCAGGCCGGGAAGGCGTGGGTGCTGGGCACCTCCGGCCTCTCCGCGGCGGACGAGGCGGCGGTCGCCGCGGCGGCGCAGCACATTCCCGTAGTGTACGCCGCGAATTTCTCCGCCGGCGTGAACCTGGTGCTGGCGCTCGCCGAGCGGATGGGCGCCGCCCTGCCGGCCGAAACCTACGACGCCGAGGTGATGGAAATGCACCACCGGCAGAAGGTGGACGCCCCGTCGGGCACCGCGATCGGGATCGGCCGCGCGGTTGCCAGGGGCCGCGGGGTCGCGCTGGACGAAGTGATCCAGAGCGGCCGGCACGGCCATACCGGCGCGCGCCAAACCGGCGCGATCGGTTTTGCCGCTCTGCGCGGCGGCCAAGTGGTCGGCGAGCACACGCTGATCTTCGCCGCGGCAACCGAGCACATCGCGCTGACCCACCGCGCGTTCGACCGCCGCGCGTTCGCGTCGGGCGCGGTGCGCGCCGCGCTGTTTGTGGCGGGGCGGGCACCCGGCCTCTATTCGATGATGGACGTGCTCGGTATGGCCTGAGCGACGGCGCCGCCGTGGGCAAAAGAGCCCGGCCCGCCGGCGTGTGGCTCACCGAGACGGTCATCATTTCGGGTTCGATTTTATGGGATTTAACCGACGAGGCGAGGCAACGCATGAAGCGAGAAGAGCCAGGTGGCACGGGACTACATTCGTCGCGGCTGGATCACCTGGCGAGTCCGGTTTACGCGGCGATCGACTGAACCACCCAGCCGTCACCCGGTCGTGGAAGCGGGCGTTGCCGTTTCCTGCCCCTCCACACCACGTTGCCGTCCAGGTCAACGGCCCAGGTGTCTCCCACGCCCAGAACCCTCAGCCCGTCATCTGCCCGGGCGTGCGACGTGATGTGGTGATGGCCGTGCACAATCAGCCGCGCGCCCATCGCGCGGGCGAGGTCATCCAGCGCGCTGACGCCCTCCGGGTGGCTGGACGGCGCTTCATGCGTGACCAGGACGTCGGCTTGTTGCGCCGCCAGCGCGTCAACATCTTCCGGCCAGATCGCGGTTGTGGTCAGAAAATGCGTGAACGCCGCAGCTTGCGCAGGGTCCAGGTCGGGGCGGCTGACCGCGAGATCGGCGGCGAGTTGTTCGCGCCGATGCAGTCGGGGTGAAGCGTTGGCCGGCCAGACATGGGGCAGAAACGTTCCGCCGAGTCCGGCGACCCGGACCCCGCCAATTTCGATCACGCGGCGGTGCAACGCGCCCGCCGCGGTCAGCGGATTGCGCCCGGGATCGGCAAGATTGGCCCACATCTCGGGGCCGGTATCGTAGTCGTGATTGCCGTGGATCCAATACACCCCGACGCCGCGGTCCAGCAGCGGCGCGGCCATTCGATCCAGTGGCAGCGCGCACTCGATATCGCCGAGCAATACGGCTGCGTTGGGAGGGGTTGGCAGGGCGGAGAGACCAGTCTCGACATGGTGCCAGTTTTGGTGAATGTCGCCAACGAAAATGAGAGTCATGCGGTTCCGATCTGCGCTGGAAGTTCGTATTAAGGGAGGCATGACGCTGGATTGCAAGCAGCCCCTCGCGTCACACCGTTCGACGAAATCGCCGAAGCCGACTCCGCATTTCGCCGCCATTACGTTTCCGCGGGGAAGCGCGGGTCCATGTAGTTGATCACGTGCGCCTCGCCGGTGCCGGTGTCCAGCACCGCGCAGCTCATGCAAAGTCCGTCGCTGGTATAGCGGCCTTCTCCAGCGGAGCCCGGGTTCACCACCAGCACCCCACCGATCCGCCGTACAACTTGTGCATGGGTATGCCCGTACAGCACGAAATCCGCCCCCGCCTCGGCGAACAACGCCAGCTTCTCGTTATGGGGATAGATATATTCGCCGCGCGGTTCCCACGGCGTGGAGTGGATCATGAGCAATTTTTTCCGGCCATATGTCAGCATCCGCCGGGGCGGCTGATCGGCCAGGAAGGCGACCAGATCCTTGTCCACCCCGACCTGCTCTCTCGCCTGCGAGCCTGCCTCGGACAGGAAGACCTCCTCGTGGTTGCCCAGGATCAGCCGCGCCCCCACGGCCTTCAGCAGCGCGATCACCTCGTTGGAGAATCGATACTGATAGATGCTGTCGCCGAGGCACAGCAACTCATCGACCGGCCCCATCGCGGCAAGCGCCTGCTGCAGGCCGGCGAGATTGCCATGAATGTCCGAAACGATCCCCAGCTTCATGGGTTGCGCACCGGTTTGCCTGACCGCAGGCAGCCAAGCGGCGGACCGCACCGCGCGACGTTGCGCGGGTGCTTCGCGATGACATGATCGCCGGCCTCGACCGGCACCAGCACGGGCATGCGTCTCTCCCCAAGTGGCAGAACGGCAGAACATAGCCATGATGCGCCGTGCCTCAAGGCCGGTTGGGGTCCGGTGGCCAGGCGGGCCGACAACTCCGGCGGGCTGTGGGCCGCCGATCCCCGGAAAGGGCATCGGGTCACCGGCCTGCGCGGCGAAGCCGCGGGCAAATCACGAATTGCTGGCCGTGCAGCACGGCTCTTGCGCCGGATGCTGTGGTGGCGCAGGGTACTATCGGGTGATCGCCATCAGGCGAGTTTCAGCAGCGCGCGGGACATCCTCGTATGCGAAGCCCAGGAGTTTGCTGCGGCGGAGTTCCGAGGACCTCGACTGCCAAGCCGTGCGGTTCCCGGCGACGCCAAATGCGGGATTATGCACCGGATGATCCACCAGCGCGATTTTTCGCCCACCGCCCGAGCGCCGCTTTCGGGTCTGCGTGTGGTGGACCTGTCCCGGTTCTATGCGGGCAACATGGTGAGCTTGCAACTGGCCGATTACGGTGCCGAGGTAATCAAGATCGAGGATCCGCAAAAAGGCGATCCGCTGCGGGCGTTGCAGGTGAAGGGATTTTCCATCCTTTGGAAAGTCTACGCCCGCAACAAGAAAAGCGTGGCACTCAGCCTGCGCCATCCTGAGGGGCTGGCGCTGCTGCGGGACTTGGCCGCGACCGCTGACGTGCTGATCGAGAGTTTTCGTCCCGGCACGCTGGAGAAAATGGGCCTCGGTCCCGACGTGCTTCACGCCGCCAATCCTCGGCTGACCATCTTGCGCATTTCCGGCTTCGGTCAGGATGGCCCGTACTGCAACCGCCCAGGCTTCGGAACATTGATCGAGGGCATGTCGGGCTTCGCCGCCATGAACGGTTTCGCCGACCGCGAGCCAGTACTGCCGCCGTTGGCGCTGGGCGACATGGTGGCGGCCCTGTATGGCGCCTATGCGGTCATGGTCGCCCGGCGCGACGTGGAACTTGGCGGCGCCGGTCAGGTGATAGACCTGCCGCTGCTTGACCCGCTGATTTCCATACTGGGGCCGCAGGCAGAAAATTATCGCACCTCTGGCGAGTTGCCCAAGCGCACCGGCGGCCGGTCCGCCAACACTGTGCCCCGCAACGTATTCCGCACCCGCGACGGGCGCTGGATTGCGATTTCCGGTTCGATCCAGAGCATGGCCGAGCGGATCATGCGCACGATCGGGCGGCCCGACATGATCGCTGACCCGCGCTTCGCCACCAATTCCGCGCGAGTGCGCAACGTCGAGGAATTCGAGAGGCCGCTTGCGGACTTCATAGCCACGCGCGACTTTGCCGAGGTGATGGAGATTTTCCACAGCGCGGAGGTGACCGCGGCCCCGGTTTACGACATCGACCAGTTGATCGAGGACCCGCACATAATCGAGCGCGAGGTGATCGTAGATCTGCCGGATGCCGAGCTGGGCCACGTCATGATGCATAACGTGGTGCCGCGCCTGTCCCGCACGCCCGGTGCCATCCGCACTCCGGCGCCACGCCTTGGCGAGCACACGCGCGAGATCCTGGCAACCCTTGGCTGCGACCAAAGACAGTTGGACGCGCTGGCAAGGCAGGGCGTGATCGGCTAGGCGGATGGAAGATTTTTGTGCCGGCCGCGAGGAAAGATGTTCGGAAGACCCAATCTGCGCTGGCGTATGCCGGCGATGCGATGATCGGCATCGCGTCGGTCTGGCTGCAAAGCCGGAACATCGAAGAGCACTGCACGAACAGGCAATCAAGGTGCCAAAGAAAGGAACCTCCCATGCGTCGAGTTGAGACGGTTGAACCGCCCGACTTGTATTTCGAGGATTTCCACGAGGGGCAGGAATTCCCTGTCGTCACCAAAGGGCCCATCATGGTCGGTCATCAGGTCCGCTGGGCCGGCGCGACGGACAATTATGACTCTGAATTCCATCACGACGAATACGTCGCAAAGGCTCAGGGCTTGCCCGGCATTATCCTGTCCGGGCCGTTCATTGCCGCCTATCTCTTGTCAGCGGTCAACCAGTGGGTGGGGCGGAACGCGCGGGTTACCCGTTACGTTGACCGAAATACCGGGTCCACCATGCCGCGCGACATGCTCTATCTGCACGGGCGGGTCACGCGCAAGTATCGGGAAGGCGGGCAATGCCTGATCGACCTTGACTGCCACGTCGAAAACCAACGCGGCGAGAATACTACCCCGGCGACAGCGACCGCCCGGGTTGCGTCACGTGAGAGCCGGACGGGCCTGTGACGCCGCATGCGAGTTCAGCGTTGCAAGGAATGGAGATCAACATGAGCGACCCGGCACCCGAAAGCGCGGACGACATCAAGCAGGAACTTGCTGGAATGGTCGGGCCGATCGGTGAGGCCGAGAAGGTGCCCGTCGAATATCTCTCGGCCATGCGGATGGCGATGGCCGTCGAGGACTTCGACCCGATCCACTACGACGCGCGCGCGGCTCAGGCACGTGGCTATCGTGGAATCGTCGCGCCATGGCCAATTCTTTCACTGATGCAATACAACTGCTCGCATGAGTTGCCGCGGTTCTCATTCGGGCGAGCCACCGTCCACGGGGAGGACGGGTTTGAGTTTCACGAGCCTATCATTGTCGGCGACGTCATCACCGTGACCGCTGCTGTCACCGATGCACAACTCAAACGCGGGCGGTCCGGCCTGCTTGGGTTGGTGACATGGGTGCGCCGGTTTGCCAACCAGCTTGATCAGCTTTGCGCGGTTTCGCGCACCATAGTGATAAGGCGGTAAGGAAGCGCCCCTGCCGGGCAGGATGTCGCGGCCAGGCATGATCCGCAGGAGAGAGCGGATCGCGCGCTCGCGGCGAGGCGCGGCGCTCAGAGGAATCCGATCGAGATCCACGGCACCGCGGCGATCAGCGCCAGCGCGAGCATCAGTGCCGCGATATAGGGCAGGGTCGTTCTTACGACCAGGTCGGGATCGACCTTGCCGAAAGCGCACGATTGGTAAAAGCCGACGCCGACCGGCGGGGCGAACAGGCCGATGCTCATCGCCAGGATGACGACAATTGCATAGTGGATTTCGTGGATACCCAGTTCCCCGGCAATCGGAAACAGCAGCGTGCCGAAGAGCACGATGACCGGTATGCCTTCCAGCACAGAGCCAAGGACGACGAACAACAGGATCGAGAGCACCCAGAAGCTCGCCTGGCCGCCCGGCGCATGCTCGAGTACCTGCGCCAGTCCGACGGCGAAGCCGGATTGCGTCAGTGCCCAGCTCATCGCGGTCGCCATGGTGACGATCAGCAGGATGGTGCCGGTCAGGTTAGCCGTCTCGCGGAGTATCGGATAGGCGCGGCGCCAGTCGAATTCGCGATAGATCACGAGGCCGACGATCAGCGTGTAAACGACACCAACAGTGCTGACCTCCGTCGCGGTGGCGATTCCGGCGACGACCAGGTAGCGGATCAGAAACGGCAGCACGAGCGCGGGCGAGGCGACGGCCAGTGCGCGCAGGCGCGTCGCCCAGCACACCCGTGGTGCCAGCTCCAGGCGTTCGTTGCGCGATCGTTGCAGTGCCACCACGATCAGGAAGAGCGAGGCCAACGCCGCCGGCAGCAGCCCGGCGGTAAACAACGCCTGGATAGACAGGTTGCACACCGAGCCAACAATGATCAGCAACAGACTTGGGGGGATCAGTTCCATGGCCGCGCCCGAGGTTGACAGCAGCGCACTCATCTCGCTGCGCTTGTAGCCGCGCCGCGCCATCTCGGGAAACAGCACCGGCGCGACGGCGGCCATGTCGGCCAGCTTGGAGCCTGAGATACCAGAGACCAGGAACATCGCCACGACCAGCGCTATGTTCAGGCCCCCGCGCAAGTGCCCGACGAAGGCCGCGATCGCATCGACCATCCGCCGCGCCATGCCGGTTCCCTCCATCAGCAGGCCAAGCAGCACGAACATCGGGGCCGCGAGCAACACGATATTGCTGGTGGCCTGATCCATCTGGCCGGCGACGACGCTGAGCGGCACGTAAGTTGCCACCGCCAGGTAGCTCAGGGTGGCCATGCCGAAGGCGAAGGAGATCGGCACGCCAATCGCGATCTCGACGCCGACGAACACCACGAAGAACAGCACCAGGCTGAGGTTCCCGAGTGCCACGAAGACGTCGCGCCCGAGCCAGGCGGCAATCGAAAGCATAATGGTCGCAGCAAGCACAAGCGCCACAGTCTTCGGCCGGTCGTCGATCAGCCGCAGGACCGCGATCGCCAGGATCAGGGTCAGGCCGACGACAATGCCGAGGAGAACGTAGCAGCGCGCGATCCCCAGCGACGGCGTGAAATCGATGGTCTCCTGCCCGAGATAACTCGCGGCGAAGAACCGTGAGGCGCCGCTGCCGCTCAGCAGCTCCATGAGGCCGCTGGCCGGCGGGATCCCCGCCGGCCAGACGAGAGCGGCGAGCAGTTCGAGCGAGAACACCGCGACGACGACGGTGCCGATCGTCTCCAGGACGCGCGCGATGTGCGGCGGGACGCGGCGGATCACCGTGGTGAGCCGTAGATGTTCGTCGCGCCGATAGGCGCCGGCGGCGCCCAGCATGGTGAGCCACAGGAACAGGATCGTAGCCAACTCGTCCCCCCAGACGAGCGAGTCCTGCAAAACGTAGCGCGAGAACACGCCGGCTCCGAGGATGCCCACCTCAACCACGATCAGCACCGCGGCGACCGGCTCGACAATCCAGCCGATCGCACGGTCGACCGCGCGTGTCCAGCCGCGGTGCAGTCTCTGGCGCGGCGGCGCCAGCAGGGCCTCAAGTTCGCTGGCGGGCGTCTCGAGCGCGGGCGAGATCGCCGTCATCATGGCGCGGCGTGCCCCCGCCTCATTGCACGTCGGCGTGCCAGCACACGCTCACCAGCCGACCGGCGCTATGTGAGCTTGCCGACGGCCTTCTCGAGCAGCGCGAACGGTTCGGGCCCATAGGTATCGCGCCACTGCGCATAGAGGCCGGCGCGCTGGATCACGGCGCGGAATGACGCGCGGTCGGGCGTTATGATCGTCTCCCCCTGGGTCTTGAGCTGTGCCTTCAGTGCCGTGTCGCCATGGGCGACGTCCGCCCGTTCCAGCACCGCCATCCCGTCGAGGTTGCGCGCCAGGATTTCCTGCAGGTCCTTCGGCAGCCGTTGGTAGGCGGCCCCGTTCGCCAGCATCTCGAAGGAGGTCGGTTGATGCGCGGTCAGCGAGATATACTTGGTGACCTCGTAGTACTTGGCGGACTCGATGATGGCGAGCGGCAGTTCCGCTCCGTCCACCAGATGCGTCTGGAGTCCGGTGTACAGCTCGCTGATGTCGATCGGCGTGGGCGAGGCGCCGAGGGCTTTGAAGAAGGACACCTGGATCGGCGCCTCGGGAACCCGGAGCTTCAGCCCCTTCATGTCGTCGGTGCTGTGGACCTGCCGGTTGCTCGTGACGACATGACGAAATCCCAGGTCCCAGCCCTTGTCGAAGACGTGCAGGCCGATTTTCTCGATCTGCGCGTGGATGTAGGTGCCGAGCGCACCGTCCATCGCCGTCCAGAGCTCGGGGTAGCTGTCGAAGGCGAACGGCAGGCTGGCAACCGATGCCGCCGGCACGACCTGGCCGAGGATATTGTCGCCAATCATCATCATCTCCAGGGCGCCGGAGCGAACCTGGGCGAGCATCTGGGAGTCGCTGCCAAGCTGACTGTTCGGATAGACCTGCACGACAAGCCGGCCACCGGATTCCTCGCCGATCTTCTTGGCTGCCTGCACAGCGCGCACGTTCTGCGGGTGCGCCACCGGCCCGTCATGGCCGAGCTTAAATGTGAATTCGGCCGCGTCTGCCGGATACCAGTGCAGTATACCGAATGCCGCGACGCCGGTTGCGCCAGCCAAGACTGTCCTGCGTGATAGGCCCATTCCCAGTGCTTCCTTCTCGTTTCATCCCGCGTTGCGACGAGGTATTTTCCGCGCTCTTTTGAAACTTGTCCGATGGCGATTGTCCGTCAGCACCCTACGCAGCCGCGGTATCCGGCGCAAGAGCTAGGTCAGCGATGCCGACTTCGGAGGCTGGCGCAACGGCCGGGGTAAATTGCTCTGCCTCCTGGATCAAGGTCCGAGGGGTTGGCGGCCTGGTGAAGGCCAATGTGCCGAAGCAGATGTTCGCAAGAGGAAAACGCCGGAAAGGCGGTGAGAGCAGGGACGCGCTGGAGGAAACCCTGGCGTGTGCCGCTGGCGTGCATGGCGGCCGGTCAGGCACCTTGCGTCACATCGCAGGCGGTGTGGCAGGCGAATGCCAGCAGGTTCAGGATGGCTGGCCTTGAATCTGCCTGGAAGGGTGCTATGGTAAGAACGGTGCCATTCGGAGCGTGGGTGCCACGCGGAATGGGGGCGCCAGGGACAGCAATGCGGCGACGCAAGTTCATTCGGATGCTGCGCAATCCGGTTTCGCACGGTCCACATCGTGCTCGGAACGCAGCCTCCGCTGGCGCGGGGGGCGCCATTAGCCTTTGCGACCGGCTGCCCGGCCTGTTGATCTGTATCGACGATACGCGCTGGCACGCATCTGCTCACCAGCGTATGACGCAACCGGTTTGGTGAACACCCGAAGGAGGAAGCCTATGTCAGGACGGTATCCCAAGATCGTTTACACGGAAGAAGGCATGCGCGAGGGCATGCAGATCGAGGACAAGGACATCCCGGTCAGCCAGAAGGTGGAACTGCTGGATGCCCTGTCGGAGACGGGACTGAAGCAGATCGTGATCGGCTCCTTCGTGAGCCCGAAATACACCCCGCAGATGGCCCGGATCGACGAGATCGTCACCAAGTTCCATCCGAAGCCGGGGGTGATGTACACCGCGCTGGCGCTGAACCCGAAAGGGCTGGAGCGCGCCAAGCAATACGTGCCGCCGCTGACGATCGTGCGCAGCAAGCGGCCGCAGTTGCGCGTGCACCAGTGCGACGTGTTCATTCGCCGCAACACCAACCGCTCGCAGATGCAGGAAATGGAGGCGTGGCCGAAGGTGATCGACGACGCCGTGCGGAACGGCGTGAAGGAAGCCGGTATCGGCACCAACGCGACCTTCGGGTCCAACTTCGTCGGCGACTTCAGCGTCGATATGACCATGGCGTTCCTGGAGAAGCAGCACGCGCTGTGGGACGCGGTGGGCATCAAGGTGACCTCGGTCAGCGTCGGCGACCCGATGGGCTGGTGCCATCCGGTGAAGGTCGAGGAGATTTTCGGGCGCGTGAAGCGCAAGTGGCCCGAGATCAATACCTTCAGCGCGCATCTGCACAACAGCCGCGGCATGGCGATCGTGTCGGCCTATTCCGCGATCAAGGCGCTGAACGGCGATGACACGCTGCACCTGCAAGGCACCATCGGCGGCATCGGCGGCTGCCCGTACTGCGGCAACGGCCGCGCCACCAGCATGGCGCCGACCGAGGACTTCATGCACATGCTGGAGGGCATGGGCATCGAGACCGGCGTCGATCTCGACAAGCTGATCGATTGCGTCTGGATGATGGAGAAGATGATCGGGCGCTACGCCTGGGGCCATGTGTCGCGCACCGGACCGCGGCCGATGAAGCCCGAGCAATTCTTCGACGCCAACGCACCGTTCGTCGAGACGGTGGAGCAGGCGAAGCACTTCAAGCTGGGCAAGGAGGTTTACGAGGGCTGCATCTATCCGTGGGACAAGCCGATCACCAGCCCGTATCTCGACCGGGCGCTGCAGGGCCTGCCGACCTACGAGCCGGATGGCGCCTGGCCGTGGGAGGAGGCGTTCTTCCCGAAGCCGCAGCAGTTGGCGGCAGCCGCGGAGTAGGGGCTGCCGCTCTCCCTGCGGAGAGCCGACGGCTGCTTGAGGTGAGCCGGGGCGCGGATAGGCCCCCGGCTTGCCGTCGCTTGTAAGGAGCGTTGCATGAGCGAGACAAAGAACCCGCTGACCGACGAGGTCAAGGCACTGATCGGCGTATCGGCGGAGAAGGTGGAGGCCAGCCCGCCCTGGGGCATCGAGCGCGAGGGCCTGCGCATCTTCACCAACGCGATCATGGACCCCGACCCGCGCTATTGGGATGACGCGTTCGCCACCACCACCAAATTCGGTGGTATCGTTACCCCCCCGATCTACTGCTCCTATATCGGGCGGAAGACGCTGGCCGGTGTCGAGGATCCGGTCAGCCGCGCGTTCCGCGAGAACCCGAACTCCGACGGCATCGGCGGGATGCGCGAGGGCGGGGCGGACCGCCGTGGCGTGCTGCCGCCGATCCCGACGCCGCTGAAGCGGATCCTGAATGCCGGCAACGAGATCGAGCTGTACCAGTACCCGAAGCTTGGGGACCATATCTACAGCCAGGCGAAATATCACGACATCAAAGGGCGCGTCACCAAGGACGGTGTCGCGATGCTCGTGGTCACGACCCAGGCGACCTTCACCAACCAGGACGGCGACGTGCTCTGCATTCTGCGCCAGTCGGGAATCCGCCGCTAGGCCGGGTCACGCAAGGAGAAACATGCCATGGTGACCGCAGACGAGCTTCGCAACAAGGCGCAGCTTTATTACGATGACGTTCAGGCTGGGCAGGACATGCCGCCTCTGGTGATCGGCCCGATGACGCCGACGCATCTGTTCCGTTGGAGTGCGGCGATCGAGAACTGGCACCGCATCCACTACGACCAGAACTTCGCAGTCTATCACGACGGCCTGCCGAACATCCTGGCGCAGGGTTCGTGGAAGCAGAGCATCCTGCCGCGCTACCTGAAGGACATGTGCCTGCCGGATGGCTGGCCGTGGAAGGTGCAGTTCCAGCACCGGGCGATGATCGTGCCGGGCGATACGATCACGGTCTGGGCCAGGGTGACCGGCAAGCGCGAAGCCGAGGGGCTCGGCCTGATCGACATGGATGTGGGGATGCGGCTGCAATACGATGCCGAATCCTGTCCGGGCACGGCGACCATCGTGTTGCCGATCCGCGGCGGCCGGGCAATTCCCTATCCGTTCGTGGCCCCCAAGGGGGCGTAACCGCAGCAACACTCCGTCCGGCCGGCGCGGCCGGACGGTTCAGGACATGCCGGACGGCAAAGGAGACGATATGGGACGCTGGATCGCGATCGGGAAAGTGCCGGGGTGGGACGACCTGGCGAAGTTCACCGATGAGATGAAGGCGACGGCGAAGTGGCGCGTCGATGCACGGACGACGATCACCACGGTGATGGCGCTGGCGGACGGACGCATGCTGGCGGAGTGCCACGCCAACAAGCAGGAGGATTTCGACACTTGGCTGCGACAGAAGGGCTGGCAGGTGGAGAGCGTGACGCCGATCAGGCACTTGGCGAAGACCGGAGAGATCTGGAAGGTCAGCTAGGCACCGCAAGCTCGTCGCCTGTTCGGTAAACGCGCGTTTCAGGCGCGCGGCCGAACCGGCAGGACGTTTCGGTCACGCGCCACAAACCTGCCGGCGCGGGCCGAATGTCCAGCAAGGCGCTGCGTCCGCTTGTTCCGGTATCGCCGGATTCGCAATTGCGCCCGGATCGACATTGACCGCAGGATCAAGGCGACGGGCCGTAATGGCGTCGCCCGGACGTCGTGGCGGCGGCGGCGACGTTTCACAACTCGTGTGGCAAACCGCCGGGACCGGACCGGGTCATCTACCGGCAGATCAACCGCAAACGCCCGGAAGGCGCCAGACACGCCTTCCGGGCTGCGCGAGGATGCCGGCAAAAAAGGGGGGCCGAAGCCCCCCCTTCGCTCAGTGCGCGATTGCCTCCACCGCCTGCAACCTGGTGCGCGGGCCGAGCGCCGCGACCGAGACGATCACCACGGCCATGCACGCCGCGACGAAGGCGAACACGCCCGGAACACCGTAGTCCCGCAGGAAATAAGCGATGAAGAACGGGGTGAGGATGCCGCTGAGCCGGCTCCAGGAGTACACGAACCCGATCCCACGGGCGCGGATTCGCGTCGGGTACAGCTCCGCCTGATAGTTGTGCAGCGCGTACGAGAGCCAGGACGTTGACATCGCCATGCAGGCCCCGAGCACGATCAGCGCCGCCGGCGTGATCACGAAGCCGAACGCTATGCCGAACACGGCGATCGCAAAGCACGAAGCACAGACGTGCCATTTTCGCTCGATCCGATCGGCGAACAGCATGATCAGGAACGGAAAGGCCACGGCCGTGATATTGATGACGAAGCTGTATTCCAGGCTTTGGGTGACGTGGATGCCTTTGGCGATGAGCAAGGTCGGCGTCCATCCGACAAAGCCGTAGAACCCGACCGTCTGGAAAAAGTTGAACAGCATCAGCATGATCGTGCGCTTGATGTATCGCGGGCCGAAGATCTCGGCGACGCTCCCCTTGCGCGGATCCTGGTAATGGGGCGGTTCCGGGGGCGGCAGAGGCCGCCCGGACTCGGCCTCGGCGCGAGCCTCGATTCCGGCCATCACCCTCTCGGCTTCCTCGATCCGGCCCTGCTGGGCAAGCCAGCGCGGGCTTTCAGGGAGGCCGAGCCGGATCCACCAGACGACGACCGCGGCGCATGAGCCGATCCCCGCCACCCAGCGCCAGCCGTCAAAGCCGAACGGAGCGTTCGGGATCAGTTGCCAGGCGAGGAAATAGGCAACCAGGCCGCTGAGCCCGCCCATCACCTGCAGAAAGCCAAACGCCTGACCGCGGTTCTTTTTGGGAACCAACTCGGAAAGATACGCATCCACCGTGACGAGTTCGAGCCCGACGCCGAGCGCGCTGATAAACCGCCAGATGTTGACGCCGTCAGCGGTCGTCTGGATGGCCATCATGAAGTTGGCGATGCCGAACCACAGCAGCGCGAAGGAAAAGATGGCGCGCCGGCCGAAATGGTCCGCCGCATAGGAAACGAAGAGCGCGGCGACGAGCAACCCGGCGAACAGCGACGCGATGAAGCTCGCGAACCCGGTCATGCCGAAAAAGCTCACCGTGGTCGCGGTGAAAATCTTGGCTTTGAAGAGGCCCGGGCCCAACGCGCCGATGAGGCCGATGGCATAGCCGTCGAAAAATCCGCCGAAGGTCAGCAGAAGTGCCATTATCCACATGGATCGCGTCATCGGCAGGCGATCGAGACGGGCGGTGAGCCGCTCCGCGGCGGTAGTCGCCGGCGGCATTTCCGCTCCAGTCCCCGTTATCGGTACGGTGGTCATTCGTTGCGTTTCCTTCCCTAGGCGACGGTGCGCCACCTCCCAGGTCCCTGGCGGAGACGCGGGCCGGTTGTCAGCCCGCGACGCCGCGCCAGGATCCCAGGTCCAGCATCCGTTCGCTGAGGGCAGCCTGCCACGCTGCGCGATCACCGGCAACCTGTAAAAGTTTCAATTCAAACGATCCAAATGCGAGGTTTTGATCCAGATCAATGACCGCGCGGACCGGCCGGCGCGGCACCACCACCGCGCCGGCCATGGCGATGCGGCGGCCGGTATCGCCGGAAAGCGATTGCCTTCGGCGCCGGGCGTCAGTCCTGAATGCCCAGCCGTTCCTTGTAGTCCGGGTCCCAGTAAGCCAGGCGCCCGCGCTGGACACGTTCGTCCATGCTCATGCGAAACACCGGGCGCGGCGTGGTGGGGTGCGTGCCGAGCAAGCCGGATTGCTCCATCTCCGCGCAGCGCGCGTCATCGTAGCCCAGAATGTCCTGCAGCACCTCGCGGTTGTGCTGCCCGAGCATCGGGGCGGGCCCGCGCACGCCAAGCGGCGTCTTGCTCAGGCGCCAGGGGCGACCGATGACCGGCCGCCTGCCAATGCCGCGCTCGGCGGGGAACTGTACGGTCTCCAGCAGGCCCCGCGCCTTTGCGTGCGGATTCAGATGCATGTCGCGGGCATCGAACACGGCGCCGGCACGAACGCCGGCGGCCTGAAGCCGCTCCATCGCATCGATCTTCGAGACGCCCGCCATCCACGCGGCGATGATCGGATCGATCGCATCATGGTTCCGCATGCGCGCGCCGTTGTCGGCGAAACGCGCATCCCGCGCCAGCTCCGGCCGGCCGATCGCCCGGCACAGCGCCGCCCATTCCGCATCGTCATGCACCGAAACGACACACCACTGGTCCTCGCCGGCACACGGGTAGCAGCCCTGCGGCGCCAGCCACGGGTGACGATTGCCGATCCGCTCGCCACGGCGCTGATTGGCTTCCCAATCCAGAATGCGATCCGCCACCATGTAGCAGCCGAGCTGATACATCGCGACATCGACCCACAGACCCTTGCCGAAGCGGTGCCGATAGCGCAACGCGAGGGTGGTGCCCATGACCAACGCCCAGGTGGCGAGAAAATCCACGAAGGACTGGCCGGCCTTGGACGGTTCCTCGCCGCGATAGCCGGTGACATGCGCAAGTCCGTGCGTTGCCTCCTGTGTGGTTGCCTGGGCAGGGTATTGCGCATACGGCCCGTGCGGACCGTAACCGCTGCAGGACACCATGATCACGTTCGGATTGAGTTTCTTCGCGTTGGGGTAATCCAGCTCCCAGCCCCGCATTACCCGCGGGGTGAAATTCTCCATCAGCACGTCGCTGACCCGGATCAGATCCTTCAGCACCTCGCGCCCCTCGGGCCGGCGCAGATCGATTGCGAGCGACTTCTTGCCGCGGTTCAGCAGGTTGAACGTGCTGCTGCGGTTCCACGGATCCTCACCCGGCTCGTTTTCCGGAAACACCCCCGAAAATGCCCCGCCGCGCGATACATCCAGCCGCCCCGGCCCTTCGACCTTGATGACCTCGGCGCCAAGATCCGCCAACAATCCGCCGGCGTAGGGCAGCGAGAACACGTTGCTGATATCGATGATCCGCAATCCCGCCAGCGGCAGCGTCGCCGCTCGGTCAGCGTCCTGCTTGTCAATCGCCATTTTCCGTCGATGCCTCAGATGATGCCACGCTCGCGCAACGTACCAATCTCGGCCTCGGAGCACCCGAGCCTGGTGAACACCTCCGAATTGTGCTGTCCGAGCAGGGGAGCGGGCCGGCGACACGACGCGGCGGCGGCGCTCATGTTCCACATACGGAATGGGACCCGGATTCTGCCGATCACCGGATGCTCCACCTCCTGATAGAACTCCCTGGCTTCGAGCTGGGGGCAGGTCGCCAGGTCTTCCGGCGTCTGCACAATTCCGAACAGCATCCTGTATTGCTCGGACGCCGTCCTGAACATCTCGGCCATGGTGCGATCCTTGGTCGCGTCCAGGATGATCGCATCCAGCGCAGGGCCGTTGTGCAGGCGTTGCGTCGGGTCGGCGAAGCGCGGCTCCTTCAGTTCCTCGCGGCCAAAGAAATCCGCGATCCCGTTCCAGGTGACGCCGCCGCCCTCCTGGCTGACGAAATAGCCATCCTTGCAGGGCGTCACGTGACCGAATGAACTGCCTTCCGGGCGGCGCCTGCCCTGCACGCCTCCGGTAAAGCTGTAATAGGGCTGGTTGATCACCAGCGACGAGGCCACCACCTCCTGCATCGACACATCGACATGCTGGCCAAGCCCGTTCAGATCGCGCGTCAGCAACGCGACGTTGGTCGCCAGCATGCCGTTCATCGCGGCCTCGTACTGAGCCGGGAAGCCGCCGTGCTGCAACGGCTCACGGTCCGTCGTGCCGCTGATCGTCATGATGCCGCTGGTCGCGTAGGCGACGATCTCGTTGCCCTTGTAATGGCTGTATGGCCCGGTCTGGCCGAACGGCGTGATCGAGGTCATCACCAGGCCAGGGTTATCCTGTTCCAGCGTGGCATGATCGAGCCCAAGCGAGGCCAGGTAGCCCGGCGCAAAACTCTCCACGATCACATCGGCGGAGCGCGCCAGCCGGCGGAAGAGGTCGGCTCCCTCGGGCCGCGCCAGATCCAGGGTGGCGCCGCGCTTGTTCAGGTTGGCCAGCAGGAAGAACAGGCTCTTTTCCGGATTCGGATCGTCGTGAAAGAACGGCGGCATGCGCCGGCCGCACTCCCCGCCGGGTGGCTCGATCTTGATGACGTCGGCACCGTAATCGCCCAGCAGCCGCGCGCAGAGCGGGCCCGCGATCCCCTCGCTGAGATCCAGGACCAGCAGGTCGCCGAGTACCGCCTGCAACACCATCATTCCTCCCGTTTGTCCGCCCGCCTACGACGTGCGCGTATATTGCTCGGGGTTGATCAAGAACTTGCTGCGGCACTCAAGGCTGTCGAAATAGACCCACTTGCCGTCGTGGAATTGCCTGGTTCCCTTGGTCGGATCCGTTTCCGAGGCGCCGTGCGCGGTGAATCCCGTGGTCTGCCGCGCCGCCGCCTCGTCAACGGTTTGGCCACATACCGGACATTGAGCCATGCCTGCTTCTCCTTCTGCTGATGACGCCTGAATGCCCTAAGCGTCGGCGACGACGGGCACCGGCCGTCCCAGAATAACCCGGCCCGGGCGGTCCAACAGCGCGCGAGCCACCTTCGCACGGTGCTCATAGGCGGTGCCCAGCCGCATGGTCCAGGCGCAGACGCGGCGGTACCAAAGCTGCAAGTCGAACTCCATCATGAAGCCGATGCCGCCATGGATGCCCTGGCATATGCGCACCGCGGCCTCGCATTTCTCGTTGCAGAAGGCTTTCGCCTGCGAGGCTTCAACGCCGGCCGGCAGGCCCTGGTCCATCTTCCACAGCGCCTCGTAGGTCAGCAGGTTGCCGCCGTCGATCCACATCAGCATGTCGGCACACATATGCTGGATGGACTGGAACGCGCCGATCGGCTGGCCGAACGCCTTGCGGAACTTGGACCACTCGATGGCCATCTCGGCGTCTTTGCGCGTCGCCCCCAGCATCTGGGCGCACAACAGCGCAGTGGCCTGTTCCAGCATCTGCTCCGCGATCGGCGCTCCCTGATTCAGTGCACCGACGAGATTGCCTTGCGGCACGCGGACATTCTGGAACGTCACCTCGCTCATCTTGTCCTTGGCGAGGGTAACCAGCGGCACCTGCGACAGGCCCGCGCTTCCGGTGTCCACCACGAACAGCGACAGGCCGGCATTGGCGGCCGATGCCGGGGCGGTGCGGCAAACCACCAGGCAGTGGTCGGCGGCGACGTAGTTGTCAACGAACAGCTTGGTGCCGTTGATGACGAAGTCGTTGCCGTCCGCGACCGCGCGGCACTGCACCGCCTCCGGCAACAGCAGCGGGTTCTGTTCGTGGAATGCCCAGGTCAGCACGGCATCCCCGGCGACCACCGCCGGCAACACCGCCGAGCGCAATTCCTCATTGGCGTCCCTGGCGATCGCCAGCGCCGCCACCACCGTGCTGTGCAGCGGCAGCGGCGCAAGCGCACGTCCCACCTCCTCCAGCACCAGGCCGAGATAGGTCAGCGGCATGTCACTGCCGCCATATTTCTCCGGCAGCGCCAGACCCTGCCAGCCGAGCTCGGCGGCCTGCTTCCACAGGGCCGGCGGATAGCCCTTCGGATCCTTCTCCATCTCGCGCACCAGCTTCGTCGGGCACTCCGCCTCCAGGAACTTCCGGGCGGTTTCCCGGACCATCACTTCTTCTTCGCTCAGCGTCGTATCCATTGTTCGTCCTCCGCGGTGCCGCAATCCGGCAGGCTCAGCGTTCGCAGCTTCAGGCACACGGTCCGATTTCGATCTATCTTGTGCGCCGGCGTCACTTTCTGGGCATGTCAAGGCCGCGGCGAGCCACCTGGTCGCGCATCACCTGCGTGCTGCCGTGATTGATGCCCGACTGGAAGGCACCCATCAGGTTGTGCGCGTACACACCGCGCTCGACCGCATGCGGCGAGCCGTTCAGCAACTGGCCATAGGGGCCGAGCATCTGGCTGATCGCTTCCGTGGTGCGCACGCCATGTTCCGGGGCCCACACCTTCTCGGCCGAGCCCTCGTAGGTGAAATTGCCGCCATGCTCCACGATGGACATGCTGCGCATCGTCATCAGCCGGCAGACCTGCGCCTCGATCCAAAGTTCCGCGATCTTGTCGCGGATCGCCGGATCGCTTGCCGGCGAATAGCCGTCGAACTTGTTCCGCTTGACGAAGTTCACGATGTCCTCGTCGCGGCGCACCGAGATCAGGTAGCGGGCGGCGCCGACGCGATCGAGGTTCAGCCCCAGGGCGCCGACCCGCCAGCCCTCATTCTCCCGGCCCAGCATGCAGCTCGCGGGGATGCGCACGTCGTCGAAAAAGGTCTCGTTGGTGCGCGGCGTGCCGTAGGTGGTGCCGATCGGCGCCGGCGGGTCGTTCTGGATGGTCCACAGCGGGCGAACGGTGATGCCTGGCGTGTCCATCGGGAACAGGAAGATCGAGATGCCGCGGTGCTTGGGCAGATTGGGGTTGGTCCGCGCCATCAGGTAGATGTGCGTCGAGACATGCGCCGACGACGTGTACATTTTCTGCCCGTTGATGACATACTCGTCCCCGTCGCGCACCGCCCGGCATTGCAGCGAGGCAAGGTCGGCGCCGGCATGCGGTTCGGTGAAGCCGAGCGCGAACGAAAACTCCCCGCTGATCAGCTTCGGGATGAAGTACCGCTTCTGCTCCTCGGTGCCCGCGGCCAGGATCGCCGGCGCGCCGCTGCCCCCCAGCCCCAGGGAGATGTTGTCGCGGGCGAACTCCTCCTCGACGATATACTGCGTCATGCGGTCGCCACCCTGGCCGCCGTACTCCTTCGGATAGCTGATCCCCAGCCAGCCGCGCGCGCCGATCTTCTTGAACAGATCATTGATCAGGCCGCCGCTGTGACGGCCGGGACTCACGCCGAAACCCTCGCTCAGCGAGTCCATCTCGGCGCGGACCGCGTCGTTCATGTTCTCGGCGATGAAGGCGCGGACTTCCAGTCGCAGCGCCTCCTGTTCGGGCGAATATCCGAAATCCATGGCGTTTCATCTCCCTCGCCTGCAATCCGATGCGGCCGGTCTCATGCCCGTCGCATCGTTCAGGGACGCAGCATTTTCATACGACGGGATACCGCGACACGCAACTTGCCCACCCGCCGGCGCCTGACCTTTCAGCCAGCCGAAGTCATGTTCATGCCGTGCATCAGGCATGCGCTGGCATCAGGCCGCGCGGATCGTCGCCGGTTCGCATTATAATACTTTCGTTTGCAACGAGAATGCCAAGCCGGCATCGCGGAATTTCGTGATCGCGGGACATCCGCGAACCGGCGCCGGGCGGGCAATGTCCGCCAGAACGTTGCCGATCCGGTTACTTGACGATTCACGCAACCCGAGCCTAATGGCGAATCGAGATTGTGCGGTCTGCCATCGGACAACAGGCAAGTTGCCGGCAAGGGCTTGCCCGGAACCAACCCGGCGCCTGTGCGGGTGATCGTGGTGGGTCGTGTCGGTCGGTTCGGGAGACACGTCCGCCACCGGTGATCGGCAGCGCGGCAAACCAGCAAAGAGGGCATGCCGACATGAATGGCCCGCTATCCGGCATCAAGGTCGTGGAGTTCACAGTGGCGATGGCCGGCCCGTACTGCGGCATGATGCTCGCCGACTACGGTGCCGAGGTCATCAAGATCGAGCGCGTCGGCGTGGGCGACGACAGTCGCGCCTGGCCACCGCATTTCCACGGCAAGATGCCGCATTATTTTGCCTCCGCCAACCGCAACAAACTCAGCGTGGCACTCGACCTGAAAAGCCCGGAGGGCCGCGCGATCGCGCGCCGGCTGGCGCTCGGGTCCGACGTACTGCTCGGCAACTACCGGGTCGAGGCGTTGCCGCGCGCCGGGCTCGATTACGCCTCGCTCTCCGCGATCAATCCGCGGCTGGTCTATTGCCTGATCAGCGGCTTCGGCGCCACCGGACCGCGTCGCGACGAACCGGCGAACGACTTGTTCATGCAGGCCTATACCGGCGGGATGAGCATCACCGGCGAGGCGGACCGCACGCCCTCGAAGATGGGCCTCTCGGTCGCCGACATCGGCGCCGGCATGATGGCAACGATCGGCATCCTGATGGCGATCGAGGCGCGCCACCGCACCGGCCGAGGCCAGCGCGTCGATACCTCGCTGCTGGAAGGGCAGATGGCGATGCTGTCCTACCACCTCACCCGCTATTTCGCGACCGGCGAGGTGCCGACGCGCGGCGGCAGCGGCAGCGGTGTCAGCGTGCCCTATCAGGCGTTCCGTGCCGCCGACGACTGGATCGTCATCGCCGCCTTCAACCCGCGCATGTGGCGGGACTTCTGCGGTGCACTCGATCAGCCCGAATGGGCCGATGATCCGCGCTTCAACACGGCCGCCGCGCGCGCCGGGAACCGCGAACTGCTGATCGATATGATTCACGCGGTGCTGGGCCAACACCCGGTGAAATACTGGGAGGAAAGGCTGCGCGCGCGCGGCGTGCCCTCGACGCCGGTGCACACCGTCGCGCAGATCGTTGCCGAGGAACAGGTAGCGGCACGCGAAATGGTCGTCGAGGTGGATGTGCCCGGTGCCGGCCTGATCCGCATGGCCGGTCTGCCGCTGAAATTCACCGAGACGCCCGGCGCCATCGAATTGCCGCCGCCCCGCCTCGGCGAGCACACCGAACAGGTGCTGCGCGGGATGGGCTACAGCGCGGCGGACATCAGAGATCTTGCCGCCAGTGGTGTGATCGGCCTGGACGCTGATGCGATAGCCTGACGCGATCCGCCGCGCGGCAGGCTGACTCACCATTCCGGGCACCGGAACAAAAGCACGAGGAAACGCCATGACAAGCACCGCAAGCAGTATCAGCGCAAGGCTCGAGCGGCTGCCCATGACCTCGGTGCATCGCACGGTCTTCCTGGCTCTGTCCTTCGCCTATTTCTTCGAGTTTGGCGACCTCAACACCTTCGCTTACGCGGCGCCCGCGATCATCAAGGGATGGGGCATCACGGTCGGCACCGTAGCCCTGGTCACCGGGGCGATGTTCGCCGGAGGGGTCCTGGGGGCGGTGTTCGGCGGTGTGGTGGCCGACCGTGTCGGACGCAAGCGTGGGCTGATCTACTCCCTGCTGCTCTATACCGGGTTCTCCCTTCTTAACGCGCTCGCATGGAACGTCTTCTCGCTTTCCGCCACGCGCTTCGGCACCGGCGCCGGTCTCGCCAGCCTGACGGTGATCGCGAACACCTACATCACGGAATTCTTCCCGGCGGCCCGGCGCGGCCGCTACATGGGACTGGTGATGACGCTTGGCCTGATTGGCATTCCGGCCACCGCCTGGGTGTCGCGCTTCGTCGTTCCCCTGGCCCCCTGGGGCTGGCGGCTGATCTTCGTGTGGGGCGGCCTGGGCATACTGGCGCTGGTCTATGTCCTGCGCATCCCGGAATCGCCGCGCTGGCTGCACAGCCATCATCGCCGGGCTGAAGCGGAAGCCGAGATCGACGCGCTCGAGCGCGTCGCCATGGCGGAGGGGGCAAGTCTGCCGCCGCTGGCGTCCGCAGCCGAGCTGCCACTGCATGCCCGGTCTGGCTATGGGGGTCTTCTGCGCGAGCGCTATCTTGGCCGCACCATCCTGCTCAGCGGCGTATCGATCCTTGGCACCATTGGGTTCTACGGCTTCTTCTCCTGGGTGCCGACGCTGCTGTTCGAACACGGGATTACCGTCGTCAGGTCGCTCACCTACAGCAGCGTCATGGCGATCTGCAATCCGATCGGTGCCTTGGTTGCCGCGGACCTGGTTGAGCGATTCGAGCGCAAGTGGTTCAACGTCTGGATCTCGGTGTTCACCGCCATTTGCTGTGTGCTGTTCGGCCTTAGCGACAATCCGATCCTGATCATGGCGCTCGGATCGCTGACCGTGATGGTACTGCAGGCCGGCGTGGTGGGCAGCTACGCCTACACCTCGGAACTCTACCCGACGGAGCTGCGGTCGCAGGGGAACGGGTTCACTTACGGTGTTGGCCGGATCGCCAATGTGGGGGGGCCGTTCGTGATTGCCGCAGTGTTTTCGCAGTTGAGCTATATGGCGGTTTTCGCGTTCGTCGCCGGCTGCTTCGTTGTCCGCGGTCTGGTCTTCCTGTTCGGCCCGGTCACCACGGGGCGGTCGCTCGAGGTGGTGAGCCCATCGCTCGCTGGCACCCCGGTCGCCCCGGTTCGCAGATAGCGGGCCGGCTGACCGAAAAACCTCTCCCGCTTTTGGGAGAGGCCGGTCCGCGTGAGCGCTCCGGGTGCAGCGAGGCGACCCGGCTACGCGGTCAAGGCGGTCGGCCACGGCGCGTTGCCGTGGCCGACCCCAGCCTCCGATCAGTGAACCGCAGTCAGCTCGCGCGCCGTGACCGATTGCATTGCCTGCAAGCGGCCGAACAGCATTTCCGCCGGGATGGCAGAGCGGCCGGCGGTGAGGCAGTCCACGAACTTGTCGTGCAACTGCTGTTCCGTCAGCGGTCGTTCCGCGTGGCCCCGCGCGCGCGTGACCCGCGGCCCCTCAACCACCTGGCCGGACGCGAGTTCGATACGCACTTGCTCGTATGGCGATGAGCCGGGGTTCTCCGCGTCGGTCTCATCCGTCAGGTCGCGCTCCACAAGGCGCATCATGTCCTGCACGTCCTTCCGCTGCACGAACGGGTCGGTCAGCTCGGCCAGGCTCACGCGGTGCGCGATGACGCCGCTCGCCATCGCGAATTCCATGCTGAACTTGGCCGCGAGACCGGTGTCCGGCTGGCGGTTGCGCAGCACCTTCGAGGTAAACGCCCCGAAATGCACCGACACCTTGCGCACGTCCTCGGGCTTCACCGGATGCGCCGCCAGCAGGTCCAGCATGCCGTCGATCGCGCGGTGCGTGCCGTAGCAGGCGGGATACTTCTTGATGCTGAGCCCGTGCTGGATGATCGCCCAGTCCTCCCCCAGCCTGCCGTCGCCGGTGCGATCGGGATTGCCCTCCGGCGAGACGGCACTGAGGAAGCCCTGCGGATGCTCCAGCGCGTCGGTGTTGGCGGTGAAGCCGGCTTCTGCCAGGCGCGCGGCGATGATTCCGGAATGGGCCGCGCGGCCGGCATGGAACGGCTTCGTCATGGTGCCGAAATTCGCCATGATCCCGGCGCTTTGCGAGGCACCGAGCGCAATCGCGGTCGCGGCGCGCGCGGCATCCAGCTTGCGCAGCTTGGCACACGCCGCGGCGGCGCCGACGGCGCCGAAGATGCCCGTGGGGTGCCAGCCCTTCTGATGGTACTTCGGCACATCACGCCGCACCAGTTCGGCCCAGGTTTCGTAGCCCGCGACATAGGCCACCAGCATGTCCTGGCCGGTGGAGCCGAGCACCTCGGCCTCCGCCAGGATCGCCGGCACCAGCACGGTGGAGGGATGGCCGCGCAGGGCCACGTCGTCGTAGTCGAGCGCGTGGGCCGCGGTGCCGTTGATCCAGCCGGCCTCGGGTCCCGGGCTCCGTTCGCCGCTGAAATAGAGTGTCGCCGGCCCGGACGGCGGCGCCAGCACGCCCTTGAGGATCTGCGCGCAGGGTTCGTTGCGGCCGACGATCATCGTGCCGATGCAGTCGATGAAGCCGAGGCGGGCGATGCGCACCGCCTCTTCCGGCAGCCGGTTCGGCGAGAGATCCGCGATGAACTGGCCGAGTGCGTAGGTGAGAGGCATGGTCTGGTCCTTTCGCTGCTGTCCTGGCGTCAACATTGTCACGCCGTTGTTGCGCGCCGCCGCCCGGTCACCGAAGGCGGCGCGGTCACGCCTCCCCAATCGCGATGCGATGCGAGAGGTTCACGCGAGTTCCCGGGGTTGCACGGTGTGACGCAGCATCACGTCGCCGGGCCGAGGCAGGCCGGGTCGAACGGGTACGGCACCGCCGGCCCGCCGCGGCGCGGCAGCACCACCGTCGCGTTGCCGGGCGTGCCTTCCGCGCCTTTGTGGTTCCGCAACCCGATGTCGAGCCGCACGACACCGTAGGCGCCGCGCGTTTCGACGGCGGCGACACGGCCCCAGGCGGTGAGCAGATCGCCGGGCACATTCATGCCGCGGAACTGGAAGTTGATCTTCCACAGCCATCCGCTCTCGCCCACCCAATCGGTCAGCAACTGGATCATGGTGTTCTGCTTCCAGGTCCCGTTGACCATCACGTCCGGCAGCTTGTCATGCTCCGTGGCATATTTCCAATCGTAGTGGATCAGGTGCCAGTTTTCCATCGCCGCGCACCACCGCACCAAATGCGCGGTGGTCATCGGCCCTTTGACGATGTTCGGGATGTCCTGCCCGACGGACACGTCCTCGCAGTAAATGCCACTCATGGCGGGACTCTCCCTCAGCGCAGGATGGTGGTGGTTGTCATGTTGACCAGCGGGACATTGCCGTCGGTGGTGTACAGGTCGGCGACGACGACGAACACCATGGGCCCGCTCCGGCCGTCGCGCTGGTAGATGTCGAGGTAGGTGCTGCTGCGGTAGATCCGCTCGCCGACCCTGGCATAGCGGAAGAACTCGTACTCGTAACCGCCGTTCAACAGGCGTGGCAGAGTCACCTTTACCGGCGGCAGGCCGCGGAAGTTGCGCGGGTTGCCGTCGAAGCCGGGCTCGCCCATGCGATCCAGCGGGTCCGCTTCGGTCGGCGCGCGCCGGAAGGCGAGCGGCGGGAACGCCGGCGGCGCGACCAGCCCGCCGTAACGGCTGGTTTCCGCCCATGCCGCGTCCCAATAGCGGCGGGCAGGGTCCATGATCGCCTGATGGAAGCGGCGCACCTCGCTTGCCTCCACCGGGTGGCAGGCCAGGACCGGGCCGTTACGCGCGCCGATCACCGCCTTCACGTCATCGGTGATGTAATTCACTCGCATGCTCGCTCACCTTTGCGTCAGGTGTTGGTCCAAGGAGATCAAGGAAGCGCCTGAGAGGAGGCAGCCATGACAGGGTTCCGCATGGCGGCCATGCATACATGACCAACCAGCCAGTGAGATGCGAACCGGCGGCGACAGCGCAATCATTCCACGTTCCCTTTACCCCCGGGTGAGATCATGGCATTGATCCATGTCAAAGCGCCACTGCGCGCCGCGGTAGCCTCGTGCGGGCCGGGTGCGCCGCATATTCACCGGCTCGGCCTGATGGCTGGTCATTGACGGCGTTCGGAGCCGATCGGCAACGCAGCGCCGAGGGCAAGATCGACAGGAGGATGATGCGTTGCCATTCCTTCATGCACCGTCGCGCGGCCTGATGTTCCCGGTACCCACATGACCGATGCGACGACAACTGCGCCGATCGCCGATGCCGAAACGGCACAAGCGCTGCTGGAGCGTCTCGACCGCACCGCGCAACACTGGGAAACGCCGTGCGGCGACGGGACGATGGTTTGGCGCGGTTGGGGCAGTGGCCCCGCGGTGCTGCTGGTGCATGGCGGCGCCGGATCGTGGCGCCATTGGGTGCACAACCTGGCGGCGCTCAGCCGTGGCCACACCGTCATCGCGCCGGACCTGCCCGGGCTCGGTGACTCGGCGCGTGCGCCGGACCCGATCAGCGCCGAGTCAGTGGCGGCAATCGTTGGCCTGGGGCTCGACAAGGTTGTCGGGTCGGAGGCTCCTGTTCACGTAGCCGGTTTTTCGTACGGCGGGGTTATCGCCGGTCTGGTCGCGGCGAACGCCGCCGGCCGCGTCCGGTCGCTCACATTGATCGGCACCGGCGGCCTGGGCCCGCCGAATCGTTCGGTCGAACTGGTGAGGGTACGCGACAAGACCGGTGCCGAACGGCTGGCAGCGCATCGCGACAACCTGTTGCGCATGATGCTGGCGGACGCCGCAAGTGTCGATGCCCTGGCGTTGGAGATTCAAGAACAGAACTCGAAACGGGCCCGCCTCAACAGCGGATTCATGTGGATGTCCCGGGTCTTGCATGAAGCTTTGCCGCGCGTGCACGGGCACGTGCATGCCTTCTGGGGCGAGCATGAAATGGCCGACCGTGCAATGTTGGACGTGCGCATCGGGTTGCTGCGGCAGGCGCGCCCCGATGTCGAGATTGCTATTATCCCACAAGCCGGACACTGGGTATTCTACGAGGCAGCCGAGCGTTTCAATACGGCGCTGCTGCGAATCCTGGCGATATGATCGCATCGGCGGCGAAGTCACTTGCTGCCGAACCGTGGCGCGGAAGCGCCGAGATCGTCGTTGTGCCGATGACGCTCCAGCCCGGGGTGCGGCTCGGCTTTATCGCATGGGGCTTGACGCCCTGACCGGGTTGTTTGCTCGTCATTGGACAAGCCAACCGGGTGGTACTAGGCTGATGGGCCGAAGCAGAGTTCACCGGCTTGTGCCACATAAGAATTGGGGCGGGCAGCGCCAGGACCATGGAAGGGCCGCACATGCGGCGCCACCAGCGGACGGCGACAGCGTGCCGCACGTTCGAGACGCGCGATTCAGGCCGGGCACGCGCACAGAAGGGAAAACGGACAATGGGTACCACGGAAAAGCTGGCAGAATGGATCGTCGCCACTTCGTCGGAGGACATCCCTGACGCGGCATTCGCGCAGGCCAGGAAATCGATTCTGGATTATATCGGCACGACCATCCACGGGTCCACGACCGACCTTGGAGGGATGATCCTCGACCTCACGCGGGAGCAGGGCGGCAATCCGCAGGCGCGCGTGATCGCCACCGACATCCGCACGGCGACCGCCGGCGCTGCCTTCGCCAATGGCGCGATGGGCCATGCCGCGGACTTCGACGACCTGGGTGGCGTCGGCGGCCATCCGGCCACCGTTCTCACGCCCACCACGCTGGCACTGGCGGAGGAGCTGCACCTGTCGGGCCGGCAAGTGCTGACCGCCTGGGCCGTCGGCTACGAGGTGGGCACCAGGCTGAGCGCCAATCTTCACCCCGAGCGCGACTGGCACCCGACGGCGATCTTCGGCACGATGGCGGCAGCCGTCGCGGCCAGCAAGCTGATGGGCCTCGATGTCTGGAAAACTCGCATGGCGCTCGGCATTGCCGGGTCGCAGGCCGCGGGGTTGCGCCGCAATTTCGGCACCATGACGAAGCCGTTCCATCCGGGCAACGCGGCACGCAGCGGCATCATCGCCGCCAAGCTGGCCTCGCGCGGCTATACTTCCGATCCGGAAATCATCGAGGGACGGCAGGGCTATGCCGACAATTTCGGCGGGCCGAAATGCAATCTCCCCGCGGTGACCCAGTTCCTCGGGCAGTTGTACTACCTGGCGACCGAGGGGACGCGGATCAAGCCGTGGCCCTGCTGCGGTGGCAACCACCAGACGCTGACAAACCTGTTCGACTTCCTGCGGCGGGAACCGATCAAGGCGGATCAGGTGGCGTCGATCGAGCATATCGGCCCGAGCGTGCCGTGCACCGGCGCCTTGCTGCGCAATGAAGTGCATGAGGGGCTCGAGGGAAAATTCTGTCTCCGATACAATATCTCGGCCGCCATCATCGACGGCAAGGTCGATCTCGACACGTTCAGCGACGCGCGCGCGGAACGCGGCGACCTGCAGGCGTTCATGGAGAGGGTGAGCCTGGTGCGCAATCCCGATGTCGCCATGCGCCGCCCGCACATCGCCGATGGCAACCCTGACGCAAAGCTGCACATCCGGATGAAGGACGGCCGCGTGCATGAGGTGGTGTTCGGTACGGCGAGGCACCTGACTCCTGAAGAGACCGTGGAAAAGTTCCGCGCCAATGCCCGCTTGGTCTTCGACCGCGATCGGGTGGGACGTTGCATCGATCTGGTGGGACGCCTGGAGACCGTCGCCGACATCGCGACGGTACTCGATGCGGTGACGACCGGGAAATAGACGCGGGATCGGCATTCCCGGCCATTTCGGACAAAACCTGACGGGTCGGCAGCGATCTTCCGTTATCGCGCAGCAGCACATGCCGGCCAGGCGCGGCGCCCGCCGTACCTGGCCGACCGGCTGGAATGTCGCCTGGATCGATCAGATCGTGCGGCGCTTGTGGCGCGACACGCACGCATGCCATTCCGCCTCGGTCAGTACCGTCGGGGAATCCATGCGAGAAGCCTGGCTCGGCGAACCGGACACCAGCTTGGTCACTTCGCGGCGGGTACCGGGATACCGGGGATCCTTACACTGACGGCCCCCAATTGGTCGCGCGTGGTGAAAAACAGGGTCTTCCAGTCATCGCCGCCGAACGCCAGATTGGTGGTGGCGGAAGCCCCATGCACGATGCGGCCGAGCTTCTTGCCGTTCGGATCCATGATCCATAACCCGCCCGGGCCGCCACAATAGACGTTGCCTTCGGTGTCAACCTTCATGCCGTCGGGAACACCGGGCTCGTCGCCGCGCAAATCGGCGAAGACGCGGTCGGTGTGTTTCGCCAGCGTGCCGTTGGCCGCCAGGTCGAACGCCCTGATGTGCCCGCGGCGCGAGTCGTTGATGTAGAGCACGCTTTCATCGTGCGAGAAGGCAAGGCCGTTGGGCAATGCGAAGTCGCTGGCCAGCAAGGTCCTGGTGCCGAGGTCGGGCGTCACCCGATACACGCCGGACACGGTCAAATCCCACTCCTGCGGCGCCGCCGTGCCGGTCCACGGGTCGGTGAAGTAGATGCAGCCGTCCGACCTGACCACGACATCGTTGGGCCGGTAGAGCCGCTTCCCCTGGAAGCTGTTCATGACGACGGTGGTGCTGCCATCGGGTTCCTGCCGGATGACCCGCCGCGCATCATTTTCGCAGGCGATCAGCCTTCCCTGCCGGTCTCGGGTGAGGCCATTGGCGCGGTTGGTCGGTTCCTGGAACACGGACACGCCGGTGCCGGGCGCATATTTCATGCGTCTGTCATTGTGGATATCGCTGAACAGCAGATAGCCGCCCTCGTGCCACCATACCGGGCCTTCCGCAGGGCCCCGAGGTCCACCAAAGCCGCTGGCCAGTTCCCGAATCGGTTCCGAGGAGGCGATGATCCGATCGAGTTCCGGTGCGAATTGTTCGATCCGCTTTTGCATAGCAACCTCTGTCACCACCACGAACACCCTGACGCAGATCGGGCGAGGTGACAATCCGACCGCCGTGGGCGCAAGATGGACATGTCATCCGGCGCGCAAAGTTGCAATGAACCCCCGGCGGCGGAAGCGCCCGGCGCGGGAGGGCACCCGGACATTGCGACGGCACGAGCGCCACAGGAGGAATAGTCATGGGGGCAACGGCAGTCCTTTCCGAGTTCGCCAGCAAGACCCGCATCTCTGATATCAGCGCCGGCGCGGTCGCCGCGACGAAGCGGCATATCCTGGATTGCGCGGGCGTGGCGCTTGCCGCGGCCGTGGAACCGGCGGGGCGCATTGTCCTGGATATCACGCGGGCGCAGGGGGGCGCACCACAGGCGCGGGTGCTCGGGTCCGGCCTCCGCACCAGCGCCGTTTCGGCGGCATGGGCCAACGGCGCCCTCGCGCACCTGCTGGACTTCGACGACACCGGCTTTTCGCACCCGACGGCCTGCATCCTGCCCGCCGCGCTTGCGATGGCCGAAGAAGCGGGCGGGACCGGCGGTGATCTGGTGGCCGCCGTCTGTGTCGGCCTGGAGGTGTTCGAGCGGCTGTCGTTGTCCGGCCGGCAGCACGAGCCGGAACTGCGGCGCCGCGGCTTTCACCCCACCTCGCTATATGGCTGTTCGGCGGCGGCGGCGGCGGCCGGCAACATCGTCCGACTGCACTCCAACCAGATGGCCGTCGCCATCGGGCTTGCAGCGGCCAACGCCGGAGGACTGACGCAGCATTTCGGCACCTGGGGCAAGGGCATTCACGCCGGCAACGCGGCGCGCGCCGGCGTGACCTCGGTCCTGCTGGCGCAGCACGACTACGTCGCGGACCTCGAAGGCATCGAGGGCGACTATGGCTTCTTCTCGGCGTTCCACGGAGCCGGCAACTATGATCTTGGCAAGGTGGCGGACGGGTTGGGAACGCACTGGTCGATTGTCGATCCCGGCCTGACGATCAAGAATTATCCGTGTTGCGGCGGCAATCTGCGCGCGCTCGACGCGGCGCGGGGACTCCTGCAGGAGCACGACATCAGGTTCGGCGACGTGGCCAGGCTGGAGGTGGATGTCCATCCGGACCTGCTTCACATTGTTCGATTTCACAAGCCGACGCAGGGCTTCCGCGGCAAGTTCTCCATCGACTACGTGCTGGCGGCGATGCTGCTGGACGGTCGCGTGGACCTGGACTCATTCACGGACGAGTACTGCAACGCGCCGCGCATGCGGGCTTCGCTGGAGAAGGTGCGGGTCAACGCGCACGCGGAGTGGCCCGACGACGCGGCGTCGCGCCGCAGGTCACCGGTCACCATCACCATGAATGACGGCCGGAGGTTCACCAAGACGGTGGACAAGGTACGCGGCAGCCCCGGAAACCCGATGACCCGCGACGAACTGGTGGATAAATATCGCAGATGCGCATCCCGCGTGCTCGAGGGTGAACGGCTGGAGCGGTCCATCGCGGCGCTGGAGGAGCTCGACAGGGTTCCGGCGGCGACGAGCCTGATCGACGCCTTGACCACCTGACTATTGCTCGCTTCGAAGGCCATGCCGCCGGGAACCGATTGCATGGCCGTGAGAATCCAGGCCACCGCCGACGCGGCCTGCCTATCGGCCGCCAAGGCGCGCGCACTTTCCCTTGAACCGGGCGGCCGCTAAAGTCCGCCCTCCCCTGCGACAGGATCAACGTGAATGGCCGACTTCGTCATCCCCCCTCCGGCAATTGTCTCGGTCCCGGTTGCCGGAGGCGGTGCCTTTCCGGTCCGCCGCGTGTTCTGCGTCGGCCGCAACTATGCGGAGCATGCCCGCGAGATGGGCAGCGATCCCGATCGCGAGCCGCCGTTCTTCTTCATGAAGCCGGCCGATGCCCTGGTGGTGAACGGCGCGGACATGCCCTATCCGCCGCAGTCCAACAGCCTGCACCACGAGATGGAGCTGGTCGTGGCGCTCGGCGAGGGCGGCACCGATATCCAGGAGGCCGACGCCCTGCGCCACGTCTGGGGCTATGCCGCCGGCTTGGACATGACCAGGCGCGACCTGCAGAACCAGGCGAAGAAGGAGGGAAAACCCTGGGACATGGGCAAGGGCTTCGACGCCTCGGCGCCGATCGGCCTCATGGTGCCCGCTGCCAGGATCGGCCATCCGGCGAAGGGGCTGATCGAGCTGAAGGTGAACGGGGCGGTCCGCCAGACCTCCGACCTGTCGAAGATGATCTGGGATATCCCCGAAACGATCGCCTGCCTCTCCCGTCTGGTACGTCTGGCGCCGGGTGACCTGATCTTCACCGGCACGCCGGAGGGCGTGGCGGCCGTGCAGCGCGGCGACGTGCTGGACGGCGTGGTTGAAGGCGTCGGCGCGGTGCGGACCCGCATCGCCTGATGCCGGGACGGCCGGACCGCCTGCGGATCGCGACCTGGAACATCAACTCGGTGCGGTTGCGGCTGGCTCTGCTGAAGGAGCTGGTCGCCGCGCTTGATCCCGACGTGATCTGCCTGCAGGAGACGAAGGTGGTGGACGAGTTGTTCCCCACCGATGCGCCCGGGATGCTGGGTTATCCGCATGCCGTGTTCCGTGGGATGAAGGGCTATAACGGCGTGGCGATCCTGTCGCGCCGGCCGGTCGAGTTGTACGATATCGCGCCCGACTGGTGCGCCAGGAGCGACTGCCGGCACGTCGCCGTGCAGGTGGACGCCAAGGGCGGCCCGGTCGAGTTGCACAATTTCTACGTGCCGGCGGGAGGCGATATCCCCGACCGGTCGCAAAACGTGAAATTCGGCCACAAGCTCGATTTCATCGCCGAAACCCGCAACTGGTTCGCGGCACGGTCCGGGCTGCGCAGGTCGGTGATCGTCGGCGACCTGAACATCGCGCCGCTGGAGCATGACGTCTGGAGCCACAAGCAGTTGCTCGGGGTGGTCAGCCACACGCCGCCGGAAACGACGGGGCTGAATGCCTGGCTGAACACCGGGTTTATCGACGCTGTGCGGCACTTCGTACCGGCGGACCAGAAGCTCTATACGTGGTGGTCGTACCGCAACCGCGACTGGCGCGCGTCGGATCGCGGGCGGCGGTTGGATCATGTCTGGGTAACGCCGGACCTGCAGGGCGCGCTGAAGCAGCAGGTCGTGTTGAAGGATGCGCGCGACTGGCCGCAAGGGTCGGATCACGTGCCGGTATGTGTCGAACTGGCGGTGTAGGTGGACTCAGGACGCGCCGCGGCGTTGTTCCGCGAGTCGGTCCGTGTCCGCCGGAAGATCGAAGCCCGTGACTCGCGCCTGTGCCGCCAGCAGCGCGATATACTGTGCGACCGCGCGACGCCACGTGCTCGCTTCCAGATACGTGGCGATCGGATCGCGGACAGTGTCGAACGGCAGTGGCTGGCCGGCGACTTTGCGCTCCAGCCGGAGCACGTGCACGCCGTACCGGGTTCGCACCGGGGTGGGGCAGATCTGGCCGGGTTCCATTGCCAGCAGGAAGGTCTCGAACTCGGGTGTTGTCGCACCGCGCCCGACCTGGCCAAGCCGCCCGCCCTCCGCCGCTGAAGGGCAATCGGACAGGCTGCGCGCCAAGCCGTCGAAACGGTCCGGGTGTTCCGCAAGTTCATGAAGCACCGCCTGCGCCCGGTCAACGGCGCGAGCATAGGCGGCAGCATCGTCGCGCCTTGCCTTGAACAGGATGTGGGCAGGCTCGAACAGGTCGGGTGTCTTCAGGCGCGCACTGTGGCTATCGTAATAGCGGCGGCACACTGCGTCGTCCGCCTTCGGCGTGCGGATTTCGCGCTCCAGCAAAACGCGGATGATCGCTTCCTCGTCGGTCTCGCGCGCGCCGTCCTGCGCGCGGGGCATGGCCACGAGATCGAGCGATCGGGCGCGTTGCAGCAGCAATTCCCGAATGACCAGGGCCTGGGCCGCCTGTTGCCATGCGGCGCCGGGGGAATCCGCCTGGTGGTTCTGCACTTCATGCGCGATGGCGGCCGTGGGGATGGTCGTGTCATTGACGGTGATGACCTGCATGGCTCAGCTCCCCGAGACCGGCCGCTTGGTTCGCACCACCTGGAAGCCGGTGCGGCCGAGATACCAAACAGGCGCGCTCCACACATGCACGAGACGGGTGAAGGGGAACACGAGGAAGATCGTCATGCCCAGGAACAGATGAAGCTTGAAGATCGGGTTGACATCGGCGATGAGCGCGGCTGCGGCAGGATGCAAGGTCACGATGCCTTGTGCCCAGTTCATGAACTTGACCATTTCGGTGCCGTCCAGGTGCTGTGCGGATAGCGCGATGGTGCCCAGACCCAAGGTGAGCTGCAGGTAGAGCATCAGCAGAATGAGGATATCGGCAGCACTCGAGGTACGGCGGATACGCGTGTCGAACAGTCGCCGGTGCACCAGCATCGTGATGCCGGCGAAGCAGGCGATTCCGGCAATCCCGCCGACCGTCATCGCCAGCAGTTGCTTGAAGGTGTGGCTGATGCCAAACGCATCGAACACCGCCACCGGGGTGAGCAATCCGGCGACATGGCCGGTAAAAATGATGAGGATGCCGACGTGGAACAGGTTGGAGCCCCAGATCAGTTCCCGCCTGCGCAGCAGCTGGCTGGATCCGGTACGCCAGGTGTATTGCGACGCGTCGAAGCGCAACAGGCTGCCGAGCAGAAACACGGTCAGGCACAGGTATGGGTACCAGCCGTAAAGGACGTTGTTCAGATAATTGCTCATCGTTGCCCCTCCTCAGGGCGCGGCGGCGTCGCGGGTGGCGGCGCGAAGCCGGGTCCGCAGGCGGTCGGTTCCGCAACCGTTGGTTTGTTCGCCGGGCCCGAAGTGAACCGCCGCCTCTTCCCAGACCGCGTCCAGCGCCGAGAGATCGTCCGGGTCGTCCTGACCGATATCGGTTGCGATATCCGGCCGAGACACAGGCGGTGCATTCGCCATCGCCGCCAGCGCCTGAAACACCGCGGCATAGGCGCTGTTGCGCGCAGCCAGACGCTCGGCGAGGGCCTGAAAAATGCCCGCTGGTTCGGTCAGCAGCGCCCGGGCCTCGTCGTCGGGCAACAACGAGATGAACTCCAGGAACAGCGGCACGAAGTCCGGCAACTCGCCGGCGGCGGGCTCAAGCCCATGGCCGCGATAGAGCTCGATCAAATCCGCCATGGCCTGGCCGCGGTCGCGACTTTCACCGTGCACATGCTCGAACAGATGCAGTGACAGCGTGCGGCTGCGATCGAACAGAGCGAAGTAGCGCTCCTGCAAATCGTAGATGTCCCGTCCGGCCAGTTCAGCCAGCAGGTCATTTATGGCAGCGCGCCGCGACGCGGGCACCAGGTCCTCCTCGGCCAGGACGGTGGCGATCTCGCCGGCGGCGGCTTGCAGCGCCTCGGTCGGATAGGAGATCAGGGCTGCGAGAGCCCGGTGCGTGCGGGCCATCACGTTACGTCCATTGGCGTGCGCGGCTGTTTCGCATCGAACAGGCTGAAGCCGGTTTGGCCGGAGCAACCATTGCCGAACGAAAAGCCGCACGAACCGCGCATCTGGAAGGTGTCCTCGCCGGTCTCGCGATGCGCGGTCGGGATGACGAACCGATCCTCGTAGTTGGCGATGGCCATGAGCTGGTACATCTCTTCGATGTCGCGGCCTGACAGCCCGACACGCTCGCCGATGGATTCGACGATGACCCCGCCCACCGTCCTGGCGCGCATATAGGCCCGCATTGCCAACATGCGCTCCAATGCCGCTGTGATCGGCTGGGTTCGCCCCGCCGTCAGAAGGTTGGCCAGATACTCCACCGGGATGCGCAGCGACTTCACGTCGGGCATGCCGCCGACAAGGCCGAGATCGCCATTCGCGGCGGCCGCCTGAATCGGCGAGAGCGGTGGGACGTACCAGACCATCGGCAGGGTCCGGTACTCAGGATGCAGCGGGAAGGCGATCTTCCAGTCCATCGCCATTTTCCATACCGGCGAGCGCCTGGCCGCCGCGAGCCACGCATCGGCGATGCCGTCTTGCCGGGCCTGTTCCTGCACGCGCGGATCGAAGGGATCCAGGAAGACATTCAGTTGCGCTTCGTACAGATCGCCCTCATCCGGAACGGACGCGGCTTCCTGGATGCGATCGGCATCGTACAGGACCACGCCCAGATAGCGGATGCGGCCGACGCAGGTCTCCGAACAAACCGTCGGCTGGCCGGCCTCGATGCGGGGATAGCAGAAGATGCAATTTTCGGATTTTCCGGAGGACCAGTTGTAATAAATCTTCTTGTAGGGACAGACCGAGACGCACATGCGCCAGCCGCGGCACTTGTCCTGGTCGATCAGGACGATCCCATCCTCCTCGCGCTTGTAGATGGCACCGGACGGGCAGACGGCGGCACAGGCCGGGTTCAGGCAGTGCTCGCACAGGCGCGGCAGGTACATCATGAAGGTGTTCTCGAAGGCGCCGTAGATCTCCTTCTGCACGCCTTCGAAATTGCTGTCCTTCGAGCGGTTGGCGAATTCACCCCCGAGAATCTCTTCCCAGTTCGGTCCCCATTCGATCTTCTCCATCCGCTCGCCGGTAATCAGCGAGCGGGGACGCGCCGTGGGCATCGCCTCGCCCTCGGGTGCCGTCTGCAGATGACCGTAGTCGAAGGTGAATGGCTCGTAGTAGTCGTCGATCTCGGGAAGGTCGGGATTGGCGAAGATGTGCGACAGGATGCGCCACTTGCCGCCGACGCGCGGCTCGATGGAGCCATCCCGGCGACGGGTCCAGCCGCCCTTCCAGCGCTTCTGGTTCTCCCAGTCCTTCGGATAGCCGACGCCGGGTTTGGTCTCGACGTTGTTGAACCAGGCGTATTCCATGCCTTCGCGGCTGGTCCACACATTCTTGCAGGTGACGGAACAAGTGTGGCAGCCGATGCACTTGTCGAGGTTCAGCACCATCGCGATCTGTGCGCGCACTTGCATCACGCGTGCTCCTTCTGCCGGGCGGCTGGTTGGGACCCGTCCAGCCAGTCCACCTTGTTCATGCGCCGAATGATGATGAACTCGTCGCGGTTGCTGCCGACCGTGCCGTAGTAATTGAAGCCGTAACTTTGTTGCGCGTAGCCGCCGATCATGTGCGTCGGCTTCAGCACGATGCGGGTCACCGAATTGTGGATGCCGCCACGCTGGCCGGTGACCTCACTGCCCGGCATGTTCACGATCTTCTCCTGCGCGTGGTACATCATCACCATGCCGGGATTGACACGCTGCGAGACGACCGCGCGCGCGACCAGCGCGCCATTGGTGTTGTAGCCCTCGACCCAATCGTTATCGATGATCCCGACCTGCTTCGCGTCGGTCTCGCTGATCCAGATGCACGGCCCGCCGCGGCTAAGGGTCAGCATCAGCAGGTTGTCGGTATAGGTGCTGTGGATGCCCCATTTCTGGTGCGGGGTGACGAAGTTCAGTACGATCTCCGGGTTGCCGTTGCCGTGCTTGCCTTGGACCGACGCCGTCCCCTTGGTATCGACTGGCGGTCGCCAGGTCGCCAGCGTTTCGCCGAACGCCCGCATCCACAGATGGTCCTGATAGAACTGCTGGCGCCCCGTCAGCGTGCGCCAAGGTATCAACTCATGAACGTTGGTATATCCGGCACTGTAGCAAACCTTCTCGCTCTCGATGCCGGACCAGGTCGGCGAGGAGATGATTTTGCGCGGCTGTGCGACCACGTCGCGGAAGCGGATCTTCTCGTCCTCCTTCGGCCGGGCGAGATGCGTATGGTCGCGGCCGGTCAACTTGCCGAGCGCTTCCCATGCCTTCACGGCGACCTCGCCATTGGTTTCCGGCGCAAGACTCAGGATCGCTTCGATGGCGTCGATATCGGTCTCAAGCCTGGGCTGCCCCGCCGCCGCGCCGGAGCTCACGGTGCCGTTGAGTGCTGCCAGGAATTCGACCTCATGCGCCGTGTTCCAGCCGATGCCCTTGCCGCCGTTTCCGAGATTCTTCAGCAGCGGCCCGATGGAGGTGAACCGGGCATGCAGGTTCGGGTAGTCGCGCTCGACAACCGTCACCGCCGGCATCGTCCGGCCGGGCACAGGGCCGGTCCGGTCGCGCTTCCAGTCGCTGACGCCGTAGGGCTGCGCGAGCTCGCCCGGCGTGTCGTGCAAGAGCGGCGTCAACACCACATCCGTCTCGCGACCCAGCACCTCTGGGCAGAGTTTTGAAAACGCCGCGGCAATGCCCTTGTAGATGTCCCAGTCCGTCCGCGACTCCCATGCGGGATCCACCGCCGCTGTCAGCGGATGGATGAACGGATGCATGTCCGATGTGTTCAGGTCGTTCTTCTCGTACCACGTGGCGGTCGGCAGCACGATGTCGGAATAGACGCAGGTGGTGGACATGCGGAAGTCGAGGGTGACCAGCAGGTCGAGCTTTCCCTCCGGCGCGTTGGCGTGCCACGCCACGTCCTGGGGCTTCTCGCGGCCCTCGGCACCGAGGTCCTTGCCCAGCACCCCGTTGCTGGTTCCGAGCAGATGCTTGAGGAAATATTCGTGTCCCTTGCCTGACGAGCCGAGCAGGTTTGAGCGCCAGACGAACATGTTGCGCGGCCAGTTCGCGGGATCGTCCGGATCGTGGCAGGACAGTTCGAGTTCGCCGGAACGCACCGCCTGCGCCACGTAGTCATTCGGCTTCAGGCCCGCTTCCCTGGCGCGGGCGGCGACGGTGAGCGGGTTTTGCTTGAGTTGCGGGGCAGACGGCAGCCAGCCCATGCGTTCGGCGCGGACATTGTAGTCGATCATCGACCCGGACCAGTCGCCTTCCGGCGCGGTCGGCGAGAGGATTTCCGCGATCTTCAACGTCTCGTAACGCCATTGATCCGTGTGTGCGTAGAAGAACGACGTCGCGTTCATCTGCCGCGGCGGCCGGCTCCAGTCCAGCGCGAAGGCGACCGGCAGCCAGCCGGTCTGCGGCCGCAGCTTCTCCTGTAATAGGGGCAAAACCCGGGGCAGCCGCCTGTATCAGGCGGGCTGCCCTCGGCAACGGACGATGCGTGGCAGTGGCGGAATGACGCACTGACCGGGGATTCTGAGCCGGCTGCCAAGATAGTCCCAAAACGCCACGCCGA
>DATLQW010000123.1:0-22199 GCA_035535035.1 Acetobacteraceae bacterium | reverse complement strand
ACCCCTCCTGATCAACCCCTGGCGCCTGACAGATATGGACTGAAATGCGGGTCACCCTGCCGCGGATGGGGCGCGCCGGGTTCCATTGCTTGCTCACTATCAATCCGGGATCGACTTATCCGGTGAATAAGATGGGCTAGCCAGATGGGCCATCCGCCGCGACCAAACCGCCATCGTCCGCGTCGCCTCCCGCTGCCCGCCAACGCCGAAGCAGCCGCCATCGCCGCCCGAGCCTGATCCCGTCGCCGAGAAGCCGCCGCAGCCGAAGATCGGCAAAGCCGAATCAACCACGCTCCCCCTCCCCTCGAGGGAGGGTGCAGGCACTGCGCGGGTGGAGGCACCGCACCACGGCACCCACCCGCACCACCCCTCCCCGCTTCCCCAAGCCGAGGCGGAGCCATCACCCCGCCTTGCCTACCTCTCCAGGCACATCGCCACGCCCATGCCACCGCCGATGCACAATGTCGCCAGGCCCTTCCGGGCATCGCGCTTCTGCATCTCGTGCACCAGCGTGGTCAGCACGCGAGCCCCGGAAGCGCCGATCGGGTGGCCGATGGCGATCGCCCCGCCGTTCACGTTCACCTTGCCGGTGTCCCAGCCGAGGTCCTTGTTCACCGCCAAAGCCTGCGCCGCGAACGCCTCGTTGGCCTCGATCAGGTCGAGCTCGTCCGCCTTCCAGCCGGCGCGCCCCAGCGCCTTGCGCGTGGCCGGGATCGGCCCGGTGCCCATCAGCGCCGGATCGACGCCCGCCGTCGCGAAGGCGGCGATGCGCGCCAGCGGCTTCAGCCCTCGCCTGGCCGCCTCCGTCGCCGTCATAAGCACCAGCGCCGCCGCTCCGTCATTGATGCCGGAGGCGTTCGCCGCGGTCACCGTGCCGTCCTTGCTGAAGGCCGGCCGCAGCCGGGCCATCGTCTCCAGGTTGGCGTCGTGGCGGATATACTCGTCGTCGCTGACCACCGTGTCGCCGCGCCGGCCCTGGATCGTCACCGGCACGATCTCGTCCTTGAACCGCCCCGACTTCTGCGCCGCGCTCGCCTTCTGCTGCGAGCCTACCGCGAACTGGTCCTGCTGCTCGCGGGTGATCTGGTACTTGCTCGCGACGTTCTCCGCCGTGGTGCCCATGTGGTAGCCGTGGAACGCGTCCCACAGCCCGTCCTTCAGCATCGTATCGACGAATTCCAGCCCCCCCATCTTCTGCCCGTTGCGCAGGTGCGCGGCGTGCTGCGACAGGCTCATGCTCTCCATCCCGCCGGCGACCACCACGGCGCTCTCGCCGGTGCGGATCTGCTGCGCCGCCAGCGCCACCGCGCGCAGGCCGGAGCCGCAGACCTGGTTGATCCCGAACGCAGTCGCGGAATCCGGCACGCCGGCGGCGCGCGCGGCCTGGCGCGCCGGGTTCTGTCCCTCGCCGGCCGCCAGCACCTGGCCGAGGATCACCTCGTCCACGTCGGCGGCGTCCACGCCGGCCCGCTCGATGGCGGCCCGCAACGCGATGGCGCCCAGCGCGTGCGCCGACAGCGTGCCGAGCGTGCCGTTGAAGCTGCCGACGGGCGTGCGGGCGGCGGCGACGATGACGATGACGATGTCGTCCATAACCGGTTCTCTCCCATTGCAAGGGGCGCGATCCTACGCCCCTCCAGGGAAGTGCGGAAGCACCGGCCGAACGCCAAGGGCGGAGTACGCAGGGCTCGCCAGCCCCGCGCCAACGCTGGCCAGCCCAGTGCGATGTGCCCGGTGCCGGGTTACCCGCTGCTATTGCACCAGAGCCGTCGAGTAGGATTCCGTCCCAGGCTGACTGAAGAAACTCTCCGCGTTGACGGCCGAGCAGCCGCTGCTCACATATGTGGCGCCGGTCACCGTGATGCTTCCCGCGATGATCTCCATGCACGACGTGGTCGAAGCGCCGAGCCCGTTATAGCCTTGCGAATCGAACGTCGCAGTCGGGAAATACACCACGCCGGTCACCTGGAACTGCGGGTTGCCGGACAGCGATACGGTCTGGGTCGTCGATCCCGCCAGCACGACGCCGGCGATCTGCCATGGTCCCCCAGGGTTTGAAACGGTCGTGCTCGGCGCCGTGAGAGTGAAATTGAACGTGTTTGCCCCGGTGAACGTGCCGGTGGTGAATATCGTCACGCCGGTGCCGCTGCTGGAACCCGACGAGGTGGTGTTGTTGGTCAGGTCGATGTTGCCGTTGAACACATAGCCGCCGGACGCGAAAATGAAATAATACGGCCCGCCGCTGGTGACGGCGAAGCCGCCGTAGTCGCCCGGTTGCAGGTAGCAGCTCACGCTGCTGGTGCCCTGGCCAGTGCAGTAGGTCCCGTTAAGCGCGGTTCCGCCTGAAACGCTCGGCACCGCAGTTGCGCTGCCGCCCTGGGGAGTATAGGTGCAATGCTGGTTGGAGCATGCAATGCTCGCTCCGGTTGTGCTCGCGGCCCCCGCCATCGCGGCCTGCATCGCCGCGTTGGATGCGTATGGGTCGGGAATCACCGAGGAGTTCGGATGCACATAGACATTCGACTGCAGCAAACCTGAACTCGGCCACGGGCTGCAGCCATTCTGTGCCTCAGAGCTGCCGTTGATCGGGACCCAGCACGGGATCATGACGTTGGGGGCGGCGGCGGAGGTGCTGCTCGCGAGCGGGCCGACGGAATAAATCCCCGCAAGGGTGAAGCTGCCGCCGCCGGAGTCGCTGAACCCGTTGTTCGACACCAGCGTGCAGCCGGATGCGTTGACGTTAATCGACCCGGCGGCGGAGAGACCGGTGCCGCCCTGTGCCTTCGTCTGCAACGCCACCATGCAAGGCTGCCCGCCGCTGCCCCCCGAGCTGCTCGACGTCACTTCGCCGATCGAACTGGCGCTGACCGTCACCGACGGCGTCGAGGTGAATATCCGCGAGATTGTCAGCGGCACGGTCTTCTGCACGGTAACCTGCACCGCCGCGTCCGAGCTTTGCCGCACGCCGGTAACGATCTGGGCGGTGATCTGGTTGTCGGCGTATGTGGAAGTCGCCGCGTTCCAGGTCGGAGTGCTGGTGCCGGTTGCGCCGTTCTGCTCCGCCAACTGGGCGGCCAGCGTGGCCGCGGTCTGCGCCGCAGTGCTGTTGTTGCGGCAACTGCCGCCGCTGGCCAGCGTGTAGTCGAAGCAGGATATCGCGCCTGCCCGAGCCGACGCATCGGCGGTGAGTTGCAAACCAAGTTGCGCATCCGACCAGCTTGTCACCTCGACGCCGAGTGCGACCGCCCCGGCGAGTACCGGCGCCAACATGGCGATATAGATCGCCACCGTCGCGCGACGGCAACGATGGAGGAGACCAGGACGGAAGCGAGATCGGTTCATAGGGCGCCTGCATGCCATCTGATGGGGGGGAATCACGGCAAGCTCCAGGCTGGCGCACGCGGGGTAACAATACGGTTTCGCCTGCGTCCCAACGGCAACCTGCGACGCCGCGATGCGCGTTACAGTGCCGTCAACCAGTCCCTGAACGGACGCCACAGCACCCGCTCGGCGGCGCCGCCGGCCGTCATGCCGATATGCCCGGCCGCCGGTTCGTGCAGCACGGCGCTTGCGATCAGCCGGGCCAGCGGGCGCGCGGATTCCGGCGGCACGATGCGGTCCCGCCCGGGCGTCGCAACGAATGCCGGCATGCGCAACGCGGCGGGGTCCACCGGAAGTCCGGCGATCCGCCACTCCCCACGCGCCGGCGTGTTGCCGCCATACCATCCCGCCAGGCACTCACGTGCCACCGGGGCCGCGAGCGGCACGCCGTCGTTCAGCCAATCCTCCAGCGCGACGAACAAGGTCGCCCGCTCGCTGGTCGGATCGAGCCGGGCAAAGCCGCGGTATTTGTCGGCCACCCCCCATGGATCGAGCAGAGCGAACAGCGATTGCAACAGATCGACCGGCATTGTGTGGTTGAACGCCAGCGCCGGCTCGATCAAGGGCAGCATGGCGGCCGCCTGCATGGCGTGCGCCGGGTCGGGCGCGTGAAAATCCCACGGCGCGGCCAGCAGCGCGAGCGCCCGCACCAGATCCGGCCGGCGTTGCGCCGCGGCCACTGCCAGCGTGCCGCCCATGCAATAGCCGGCCAGCACAACGCCCGGGCCCGCCGCCGCCATCGCCCGCTCCAGGCGTCCGGCGACATAATCGGTCATGGTGAAGTGCCGCTCCGCCTCGCCGGGCCAGCCCCAGTCGAGCAAGACCGGGTGGACGCCCCGCGCCGCCAGCCAGCGCAGCATCGAGTGGCCGGGCGCCAGATCCAGCACATAGGCGCGGTTCACCAGGCTGGGGACGAACAGCACCACCGGGCCTTCGCCGCCGTAGTCCAACAGCCGGCTGCCGCCCTCCTGCCAGATCGCCGGCGGATCGGCCAGGGTGCGGCGCCAGGGATGGCGGCGATAGGCGGCGATGCCCTCAATCAGCGCTGCGTCCTGGCGCAGCGTCTCCGCCAGGACCGCCCCCTGGACTTCCCTCGGGAACTCCCCCGGGAACCCGGCCGGGAACGCGCCGCCGGGAAACGCGCCGCCCGGGCGCTGGGCCAGGCTGCCGCGAATCGCCGCCGCGATCGCTTCGTTCGAGTTCGGCCAGTCGTCTTTCCAGCCCCGCGATGCGGCGCGTGAGACGCTCGATCGCAGCATCGCGAGCGTCAGGTGCAGCAGCAGCGGCCGCGGCCCCCGCCGTTGCAGCGGCCCCGGCGCCTCCGCCCTGCTGCTCACGCGCTGCTCCCTCCCCCCTTGTGGGGCAGGGCCGGGGAGAAACGAACCACCCACGTCCCTCGGCAGCCCCGAAATCGTCGCGCGGCATCGCCCGCAACATGCCGGCGGCGGCACCGGCCCACAGGCCCAGCATCGCCTGCCAGGTCTCCTGCGCCTCGCGGTCCACTGCCAGGCCGGCCAGCTCGCTCTGCCACAGCGTGATCCAGTCCTGTGCCAGCTTCCGCGGATCGGGTCCCGCGGCGCCGTCGTTCCCGCCCGGGCCGTCGCTCATGCCTCGTTCGCCCTCCTCGCGCGGCGCGGACCATAGGGGTGCCGTGCCCCCTGCGGAACGGCAATCCGCGCTGCAATGCAAAAAGGGCTTTCGCACCTGCGGCATGGACGGGCATGCTACGCAAAACACCGCCGCGCAACGAGGAAACCATGGCCGACCCCATCCAGACCGCGCCTCCGACCAAGACGGCCGAGCCGCCGGTGGTGGTGAAGAAATACGCCAACCGCCGCCTGTACGACACCCGCAGCTCCAGCTACATCACGCTGGAGAACCTCGCCGAGATGGTGCGCCAGGGCCGCGATTTCGTGGTGTACGATGCCAAGACCGGCGAGGACATCACCCGCGGCGTGCTGACCCAGATCATCGTCGAGGAGGAGGGCAAGGGCCGCAGCCTGCTGCCGACCGCGTTCCTGCGGCAGCTTATCGGCTTCTACGGCGACCAGATGCAGAGCCTGGTGCCGAAATACCTGGAACAGGCGATGGTGGCGTTTTCCCAGCAGCAGGAGCAGATGCGCGCGGCGATGCAGAAGACGATGGGGTCGGTGAGCACCCTGTTTCCGTTCGGCAACATGGAAGAGGTCAGCCGGCAGAACATGGCCATGATGGAGCGCGCCTTCAGCCTGTTCACCCCATTCTATCGTCCCACTGGCGAAATGCCGGCCGGCTCGCCGCCAGGCGCCGAACCCGCGGGAGAGCTCGCGTCGCTGCAGGCCGAAGTGGACCGCTTGCGCCACGAGTTGGCGGCGGCCACGGCGACCAAGCAACCAGCGGCCAAGGAGTGACGCCGCGCCATTGCCGTCATCCGCGCAATGACCGGGAGCGGCGCGCGGCTGGTGGGAGGCGAAGTCGCCCGCAGCTAGACCGTGTCGCGAGGGTCGGCGAACGGCTCCGCCGGAGTTTGCCGCACCGGCACCGTCCGTACGCGCGGCTCGGTCTGGCGGCGGGTGAATTCCGGTGCGATATCCGCCAACTCGACGAACTGGTCCGCCTGACGGCGCAATTCGTCCGCCACCATCGGCGGCGTCGTGCGGATCGAGGAGATCACCGACACCCGGACGCCCTTGCGCTGCACCGCCTCCACCAGCCGGCGGAAATCCGAATCGCCGCTGAACAAAACCGCGTGATCCAGCCGCGGCGCCAGCTCCAGCATGTCCACCGCCACCTCGATATCCATGCTGCCCTTGATGCGGCGGCGGCCGGAGGAATCGGTGAATTCCTTCGCCGGCTTGGTCACCAGCGTATAGCCGTTATAGGCGAGCCAATCGGTCAACGGCTTCAACGGCGAGTATTCGTCGGTCTCCAGCACCGCCGAATAATAATAGGCGCGGATGATGTGCGCTTTCTTGCGGAAGAACTCCAGCAGGTTGCGGTAATCCACATCGAAGCCGAGATTGCGTGAGGCGGAGTAGAGATTGGCTCCGTCGATGAACAGGGCGACGCGTTCGTCGGGCAGGAAATGCATGGGTGTTGACCTCTTGGCAAACGAAGACGGGCGGGGCCGCGTTCAAACCAAACCGCGGCCTGAAGCTGCGCTGACCGGGCAAACCGGGCTGCCCGGGGCGACAGACCCCCCAGCATCGCGCATTCGGCGGAAAAGTGAAACGGGGTGACGGGAATCTCTTGCCGAACGATCCTGGTCTCCATCGGCGCCAATCTGCCGGGGCCGGACGGCGCGACACCGCTGGAAACCTGCCGGCGGGCGGCGGCGGCGCTCGATGCCCTGCCGGCGTTGCGGCTGCGCGGCCTGTCGCGCTGGTTCGCCACGGCGCCGGTGCTGCCGGCCGGGACTCCGATCGCAGGACAGCCGGTCGCAGGGCAGCCGGTCTATGTGAACGCCATCGCCCACCTCATGGTTGAGCATGGCGGCGCAATCGACCCGGCGGAGTTGCTGCAACGCCTCATGGCACTGGAAGCGGCGGCCGGTCGGACGCGTGGCGCCGCGAATGCCCCGCGCGTGCTGGACCTGGACATCGTGGCGATCGGCGACATGGTGCGCCGCGCACCCGACCCAGTGCTGCCGCATCCGCGCGCCCATGAACGGGCGTTCGTCCTGGTGCCGCTGGCCGAGCTGGTCCCCGGCTGGGTGCATCCGGTGCTCGGTCGAAGCGTCGAGGCGTTGATCGCCGCGCTGCCGTCGCAGGAGGTGCGGGCGTTGTAGAGGGCCTGGGGTGACGCAAGGCGGAAAATCGGGGAGCTTTCCACCGAGCCATCGTCCGGCTGCGCGATAAGCGATCGTCAGGGAATAATCGCTCCGATCGCGGTGAGGACGATCACCCGTATCGGCATCCCCGCGAAAGCGCCAGGGGATTCTCACATCCCCAAACCGTAAGCGAAATCAACGGGTTGCTGGTGCCGGTCGAAGCCTGCCCATGCACCATGACTTCGGCCGGACAAATAGAAAAAATACAGACGCGACCTCGGGCTTTGCCCGACCGCAGTCGCCATCTATTTTGAGTACGACATTGCATGTGAGCATGCCCTGGCGCGAAAGCGGGGACCCATTCGGGTGCTGGGTCCCCGCTTCCGCGGGGGATGACGACCGGAGCGGCTGCGGCAATGTCGCTTGACCCGGTTAATCCCCGACAAGCCCTGGAGCCGCGGGTCCCAGACGGGTCGGTGTCATCGAGGCCCCTGCATCCGTCCGGCCGAGTGGCCGGCGGATCGCCGGCGTTGCACGCCTGTTGACGATTCAGTACAATCGGCGCGTTCAGAATGTTCCCGACCTGCAAGAGAGAGAGACCGGATGAAGCGGAAATGCCGGATCGCGATCGCCATGGGCGCGCTGTTGCTCGCGTTGTCGCCCGTCGCGGCGCATGCCTATTCCACACTCTATGTGTTCGGCGACAGCCTTTCGGATGCCGGCAACGTGTTTCTGGCGACGACCGCGCCCGGGTCACCTTTCCCACCGCAACCGGCAGCGCCCTATGCCAACGGCCAGTACTCCAATGGGCCGATCTGGGTGGAAGACCTCGCGGCCAGCCTCGGGCTCGGCCCGGTACTGCCGTCGCTCGCCGGCGGCACCGACTTCGCCTTTGGCGGTGCCACGACGGGCTACACGGCGACCCTGTCACCGACCGTGCCGGTGCCGACCCTGACACAGCAGGTCGGTCTGTTCCTCGCGGCGGTCAGCGGGCTGGCTCCGCGATCCGCGCTCTACTCGGTCTGGATCGGCTCCAACGACGTCTTCAACATTATCAGCGGCGGGGCGACCGGATCGACGGCGTTGCTGGAAGCCCAGGGCGCCGCCCGGACCGAGGCGTCGGCCATCGCCGCGCTGGCCGCTGCCGGCGCAACGAATTTCCTCGTTCCGCTGGTCGGCGATCTCGGGATCACCCCGACCCTCACCGCGCTCGGCGCGCCGGTGGCGGCAGCGGGAACGGCGCTCGCGGCGGCGTACGACACTGCCCTGCAAACCGATCTCGCGAGCCTGGCACCCACGCCTGGCATCGACCTGTCCTTCCTCAATACGTTTGCCCTGCTGGACGGTGTGGTTGCCACACCTGGGGCCTACGGGTTCACCGACGTCACGAACCCTTGCTATGTCGGCCCCTACACAGGCGGCGGCTCCGTCTGCCCCGACCCCGCCAAATACCTGTTCTGGGATGCCCTGCACCCGACCGCGGCCGGTCAGGCCGCTATTGCCCATGCCGCGTTGAATGCCGTGCCGGAGCCGGGAACGATGGCCCTGCTCGGCGCCGCCCTGGCCGGGATCGCCACGTTGCGGCGGCGTTCGGGTTCGAAGCGGGTCAAACCGGCATGACCCGGATGATGGCACGGCTCGCCCGCGCAAGGCGAACCGAAGCCTTCGCCGGCGCCGGTGCCGCGGCCGGCATCAGCGACCGATAGACCGCCCCTGCCGTGCACAGCATGGTTTTCACTGTCTTCCTGACGCCGGCGCGCGGCGAATGCCCGCTCGCGGTTGCAAAAACCCCGCCGATCGCCTAGGTAACACGCTCACCCCGCGTTAACCGGAGGCATCTGCGCATGGCGCGCGTTACCGTCGAGGACTGCGTCCAGAAAGTCCCCAACCGCTTCGAGCTCGTGTTGCTTGCCGCCCAGCGCGCGCGCAACCTGTCTCGCGGTGAGGAGCTTTCGGTGGACCGCGACAACGACAAGAACCCGGTCGTTGCGCTGCGCGAGATCGCGGACGAGACCATCGACCTTAACCGGATCGAGCAGGATTTGGTGAAGTCGCTGTCGCGCGCGCCGGAACCCGAGCCGGCGGACGAGGAGGTACTGGACCTCATCCCCACCGACCAGAACATTTTCGGGCTGCAGGACATCAATGCCGAGGAGGAGACCGCGGGCCTGCCGGTGGAGAACGAGGAAATGTCTTCCGAGGACATGGAAGCGGCCATCGAGGCCGAACTCGGCGGTCGCCTCAGGTAGCGCGCAATGCACAAGGGGGGCGATGCCGGTCCTGCGTCGCGCCACGCGCCGTCCCTTGCCTACGCCCCCGAGGGGGTCGCCCAGGGTGTGGTGGCGAGCGCGCTGCCGGTTCCCCGGCTTCCGTCGGCGCTCGCCGAGAAAATCCGCGGCTACGACCCCAAGGCCGACATCAGCCTGATCGACGACGCCTACGCTCTGGCCGAACAAGCGCACGGCACGCAGCGTCGCGACAACGGCGATCCCTACGTCACGCATCCGCTGGCGGTGGCCAACATCCTGGCCGGCTACCGGCTGGACACCGCCTCGATCGCCACCGGCCTGCTGCACGACGTGATCGAGGACACGCCGATCAAGCTGCCGGAAATCGACCGTCGCTTCGGCCACGAGGTCGCCGTACTGGTGGACGGCGTCACCAAGCTGACCCGGCTGGAACTGCAATCGGACCGAACCAAACAGGCGGAGAATTTCCGCAAGCTGGTGCTGGCGATGAGCCGCGACATCCGCGTGCTGCTGGTGAAGCTGGCCGACCGGCTGCACAACATGCGCACCCTGCATTTCGTGCGCGAGCCGGAGCGGCGCCGCCGCATCGCCCGCGAGACCATGGAGATCTACGCGCCGCTGGCCGAACGCATCGGCATGGACGCGCTGAAGACCGAGCTGCAAACGCTGGCGTTCCGCGAACTGGAACCCGAGGCATTCGCCACCATCCAGGCACGGCTGAACTTCCTGCGCGGCCAGGGCGCCGACGTGATCGAGGAAGTGCGCCGCGACCTGCGCCGGGTGTGCGAGGAGGGCGGGGTCAACGTGATCGAGATTACCGGGCGGGAAAAGTCGCCCTATTCGATCTGGGAAAAGATGCACCGCCGGAATGTTGCGTTTGAGCAGTTGTCGGATATTATGGCGTTCCGGGTTTTGGTGCCGACGCGCGAGGCTTGTTACATGGCGCTGGGCGCGGTGCATTCGGCGTATCCGGTGATCGCCGGGCGGTTCAAGGACTATATTTCTACTCCGAAATCGAACGGCTACCAGGGCCTGCACACCGGCGTGACGTTGCGCGAGCCGCGCAACCAGAAGATCGAGATCCAGATCCGCACGGTCGAGATGAGCGACGTTGCGGAAAACGGCGTCGCGGCACACTGGCTGTACAAGACACCCGACACCAAGCTGGACGGCAAGGATGTGCAGCGGTTCCGCTGGGTGCAGGATCTGCTGGAAATCCTGGAGAATTCCTCCGCGCCGGACGAATTCCTGGAGAACACCAAACTCGAATTGTACGACGACCAGGTGTTCTGCTTCACGCCGAAGGGGCAATTGATCCAGTTGCCGCGCGGCGCGACGCCGGTCGATTTCGCCTATTCCGTGCACAGCCAGGTGGGCGACACCTGCGTCGGCGCCAAGGTAAACGGCAGGTTGCTGCCGCTGCGCTACCAGTTGCAGAACGGCGACCAGGTGGAGATCATGACCTCCCGCGGCGGCACGCCGTCGCCGCAATGGGAACGCTTCGTCGTCACCGGCAAGGCGCGGGCGCGCATCCGCCGCTTCGTCCACCAGCAGCAGCGCGAGGAGCACGTGAATGCCGGCCGCGCGGAACTGACGAAGGCGTTCCGCTCGGCCGGGGTGGATGGCTCGGAGCGGGCGCTGGAGCCTGCGCTGAAGGCGCTCAAGCTGGCGAGCCTGGCTGATCTTTACATCGCTGTCGGCAACGGCAATGTCGGCGCACGCGACGTGGTGCATGCGGCCTATCCCGAGTTGCGCCAGTCGCCGCGCGCGCCGCGCGTGCTGCCGGCCTTGCCGCCGCGCGGACGGGCGGGGGTGCGGCCGGACCCCGGCATGCCGATCACCGGCCTGGTGCCGGGCATGGCGTATCATTACGCCGGCTGCTGCCATCCGGTGCCGGGCGACGAAATCGTCGGCATCGTCGCCACCGGCAAGGGCGTCACGATCCATGCGCGCGAGTGCCAGACCCTGGAGGGCTTCGCCGCCACTCCGGAGCGCTTCATCGACGTGGACTGGAACTACGAAGTGCTGGCGAAGGACCGCTCGAACAGCAAGAACCATCCGGGCCACACCGCGCGGATCAGCGTGATTTCCGACAACGACGACTCCGCGCTGGCCAACCTGGCCAACGCCGTCGCCAAGCAGGAGGGCGCCATCGCCAATCTCAAAATCGTCAATCGCCAGCAGGATTTCATGGAGGCGCTGGTGGATGTGGAGGTACGCGACGTATCGCATCTGTCCAAGGTGGTCGCCGGCCTGCGCGGCGTGCGCGGCATCAAGGGCGTCGAGCGGGCCAAGGCATAAGGCCGTGGTCACCGCTCAGCGCTCAGCGGTCAGGGGGACGGCGGCGGCGCGACCGCACCCATGTCATTGCCAGGAGCGAAGCGACGAAGCAATGACACGTTCCGCGGTGGCATGTTCCGCGATGACGCGCGCCTCGGCGCTCGCTTGCGTGCGTCGGCTATTTCGCCGCTTGGCGTAACGGCTGAACGCTGAACATGATTCTCGGCCTCGGTTCCGACATCGTGGATATTCGCCGCATCGAGGCGGTGATCGCCCGGCACGGCGACCGTTTCCTGCATCGCGTGTTCACCGAGACCGAGCGCGCCAAGGCAATGCGCCGCACGGAAACGATCCGTGCGGCGACGTTCGCCAAGCGGTTTGCCGCCAAGGAGGCAGCGGCGAAGGCGCTTGGCACGGGGTTTCGGCGCGGCGTGTTCTTCGGCAATCTCGGCGTGGTCAACCTGCCGGGCGGGCAGCCGACGCTGCAAATGACCGGCGGCGCGGCCGAGCGCCTGGCTGCGATCACCCCGCCCGGGATGCGGGCCGCCGTGGCGCTGACCATGACGGACGAATACCCATACGCCTACGCGCAGGTGATCATCTCGGCCGACCCCGCGTGATTTGCGACAACCGCCGTGCCAGGCGCGGCACGTCGCCACGGACCTGGCCGGCCACGGGCGCTGCGGCCCCGGGCGGCGATCCGGCGCGGGTGCGGCGGCAAACGGCATCTCGAAGGAGCCTGGCGTGACCCCCGACGACCTCGACCCGCTGAGCCGCCTTGCCATCCGCCACGGTTCGGACAAGTTCGGCGGGCACCTGTACACGCCGATCTACCACCGGCTGTTGCAGCACCTGCGTGACCGCCCGGTCCGCCTGCTCGAGCTCGGTGTCGGCGGCTATGCGGTGCCCGAAGCCGGTGGCTCCAGCCTGCGCATGTGGGCGGAGTATTTCCCGGCCGGCCGCATCGTCGGCCTCGACTTCCATCCGAAGCGGCTGCACATCTCGCCGCGCGTCACCATCGTGCAGGGTTCGCAGGCCGACGAGAACCTGCTGCGGGGCCTCGTCGCGGCGCATGGGCCGTTCGACATCGTCATCGACGACGGCAGCCATCACGTGGCCCACGTGCTGACCTCGTTCCGCGGCCTTTACGCGTCGATGCCGGCCGGCGGCATCTACGTGGTGGAGGACACCCAGACCGCGTTCGCCGCCAAGACCGGCGGCGAGGCGAGCGGCCGAGGCTCGATCTACGACCTTGCCAATCATCTCGTGCGCGCCATGCAGGAACAGGAGGGATTCCGGGCCGCGGACGGCGACCCGTTGGGGGCGGGCGCTTATGGGGCGATCACCGATTCCGTGGCGTTCCACCGCAACATGATCGTGTTCACCCGGGGCGAGAACACCTATCCATCGAATCATCGCCTGGATTTCCGGCATGCGGAGGTCCAGGCGGTGTATCGCTGCATCGCGGAGGAAGCGGCGCGCAACCCCGGCCCGCGCGACAGCCTCTCGCGCATCGACATGTGCGTGCTGGCTGGCCGCCCGGAGGAGGCGGCGCGCCTGGCGCTGGCCTCGGCCGCGGCATGGCCCGAGGACGTGGCATTGCTGGCCGAGCTGGCGCGGATCATCAGCCCGATCGGGCAGGGCGAAGCGACGGCAGCCTTGCTGGAGCGGCTGGAACGGGCCGCGGCGCGCGGCGAACTGTGACCGCGGAATGACAACGAGGGGGACGACAGGGCGCTCGGAACACCCCCAGATGCTGGTGCGGATCCACCCCATCCCGCCGCGGCGCCTCGGTGGTGGCATCCACCACGACCAGGGCGAGCGGCAGCATGTCCTGATCCAGCCGGGATACACCGACGGGATCGGGCCGCCCCGCGCCAAGGTCCGGTCTTTACTGACAACAAGCCGCTGCGGATGGGCTTGTTCCGCGCGATGGCGGGCATCGGCAGAGTCGCGGCACCGGCCGGTGCCGGCAAGGAATGTGCGTCGCGTCAGTCTGGCGGCATCGGTTCGTCTCCTCCGTGCCTGTGTCTCCGGGCGGCTGGTGTCCCAAAGCCCGCGCGGCACTCCGTCCAGCGCGACGCGATCACTTGCGCCGCGCCGCCTGCCGTAGAACGATGACATCCATTTCATCAAGGAGCCGACCCATGCAACGCAGCATCGCCGTGGGCCTGGGGATCATGGAGTTCCCCTTCGATACCGCCGCCGGCTTCTGGCGCTGGGTCGATCTGTGCGAAGCCGGCGGCATCGATTCGCTGTGGCAGACCGACCGCCTGGTCAGCCGCGCACCAATCCTGGAGAGTATGAGCGCACTGGCGGCGATCGCCGGCCGCACGCGGCGGCTGAAGTTCGGCGTCAACGTGGTTTCGGTGGCGATGCGCGAGCCGGTGCTGCTGGCGAAACAATGCGCCACGATCGACATGCTGTCGGGTGGCCGGCTGCTGCCTGGTTTCGGCATCGGCAGCCCGCGCGGTCCGGAGTGGCAGGCGATGCATCTCGACCCCACCACGCGCGGCCGCAAGACCGACGAGGCGCTGGAAATCATCGGCCGCCTCTGGACGGGGGAAAAACTGGATTACGCGGGCAAGCATTTTCACCTGACCGGCGCGCAGATTGCGCCGTTGCCGGCGCAGCCGGACCTGCCGATGTGGATCGGCGGCTCGTCGGAGGCTGCGGTGCGGCGCACCGCGCGTTATGGCACCGGCTGGCAGGCGGGTGCCGAACCCGCCGCGGAAGTGGGCCGGGTAATCGCCGCGATCCGCGCCGCGGTGGCGGCGGCCGGCCGGCACATCGACGACGATCACTACGGCGCGGCCTGCGCGTACCGCTTCGGCACCTGGGACGATCCGGGCATGGGCCGGGTGGCGGAAGCCTACCGCGTCCGCACCGGCCGCGATCCGCGCGAGGCCTTCGCGGTGGGCGACGCAACGACCATCCTGACGCGGATTGCCGAGTACGTGGACGCCGGCGCCTCGAAATTCATCCTGCGTCCGGCGGCGCAGGGAGATGACGACATGCTGGCGCAGACACGGCGGCTGGTCGAGGAGGTGCTGCCGCAGGTAGCGGTGCGTTGGCCGCGCCCGGCGAAGCGCGCGGCGTGAGGAACATGGGCTCCCCCTCCCCTTGTGGGAATGGGTTGGGGGGAGGGATGGCTCGGGCTCGCAAGCACCCCTCCCCCCAACCTCCTCCCGCAAGGCGAGCGGCAGTTCCTGCGCCAACCGGCCCCGACGAGTTCAATCCATGAAGCATCGTGCCGACCAGCTTCTGGTCGATCACGGCTTGGCAGAATCGCGGACCCGAGCACGGGCTCTGATCATGGCGGGCAAGGTGTTCGCCGGCGAGCGGCGCATCGACAAGCCGGGACTTGCGCTGCCCGAGGCAACCACGTTGGACGTACGCGGACAGGACCACCCATGGGTGTCACGCGGCGGGTTGAAGCTGGATCACGCGCTGCGGCATTTCGCGCTGTCGCCGGCCGGCCGCATCTGCCTCGATGTCGGTGCCTCGACCGGCGGATTCACCGACGTGCTGCTGGCTCACGGCGCGGCAAAGGTTCATGCGGTCGATGTCGGCCACGGCCAGTTCGCGTGGAAGCTGCGGTCCGATCCACGCGTCGTCGCACATGAAAAGACCAACGCGCGTCACCTGACCGCGGCGGCGGTTGCCGATCCGATCGAGGCGCTGGTGTGCGACGCCAGCTTCATCGGTCTGGCGACGCTGCTGCCCGCGCCGCTCGCGCTCTGCGTTCCCGGCGCCTGGGCGGTGGCGCTGATCAAACCGCAATTCGAGGCCGGACCGGAATCCGTCGGCCGCAAGGGCGTGGTGCGCGACCCAGCGGTGCACCAGACGGTCTGCCAACGCATCCATGCCTGGTGGGCGGCGCAACCCGGCTGGACGGTGCTGGGGATCACCGAGAGTCCGATCACCGGCCCGGAGGGCAACAAGGAGTTTCTGATCGGGGTGGCGCGCGGCTTGTAACCCGTCATCGCGAGTTGACCGCCGGCCGGCCGGTGGTCAATTCGCATGACAAGGTCCAAATCTACGCGTAGATCCGCCGCAGCACGTCGGGCCGTTGCCACTGGTCCGACAGTACGCCCTGCTTGGCGCCGTATTTCTCCGACGACCCGCCGCCGTCGCGGCCCTCGCGCAATTCGCGCACGCGGTCCAGGCTGACCTCGACCACACCGGTGCCGGCCACGGTGCTTTCGTAGATGATCCCCTCCGGCGCCGCGATGATCGCCAGGCCGCGATCGTCCGGCGCCACCATGTTCTGCGTCGAGACCACCAGCGCCAGGTTCTCGATCGCGCGCGCCCAGAGCAGTGCCCGCCAGGTGTCCCATAGCTTGCGCTTGTTCAGCCCGGCGGGGAGGAACAGCAGTTCGGCCCCGCGCAGCGCCAGCGCGCGCGACACCTCCGGCACATAGACCTCGCTGCACATCGCCAGCCCGACCTTGCCGTGCACCGTGTCGAACACCGGGTAGTCCTCGCCCGGCACATACTGGAACTCCCAGTATTTGCCGCCGGTATAGAGCCACGGTCCGTTCGGAAAGGTGCGTCGGTAGCGCGCCGGCTCGCGGCCGTCCGGATAGGCCATGACGATCAGGTTGAACGCGGTGGCCGCCTGCGCGCTGATCGGCTCGATGGTACCGAACACCGCGTGCACGCCATGCTTCGCGGCGGCGTCGGCCAGGCGGCCGGTGGGGTCGAACTCGGCGGGCATGCGCCACGGGCCGGGATAGGTTTCCGGGAAGCACACGAAATCCGCGCCGTCGGCGGCGCAGCGTTCGATGCTGCGGACGGCGTCGGCGACGTTCGCCTCGTCCCCCGGCGGCGCGTGGGTCTGCGGCTGCACCACGGCAATGCGAAAACTCATCTTTTCCTCCTCCCCGGCTATGCGAGTGTCAGCGGTGCACCGTCGAGGTCTTCGGCCCGCTCGACCTTGATCAGCACCGCGAAGCCCTTCTTGTCCGGGTCGCGATCCTTCTCCGGCTGCACCAGCCGGCGCCAGACTTCTTCGTACGCGGCGCCCGATTTGTGGATCGCCGCGGTGCCGTAGAACCGTGCGATGCCGCCCTTCGGCAGCACGCCGTCGGCGCGCAATTGCGGCTTGCGGAAATACACCGTCACCTTGCTGCCATCGTGCAGGTGGCCGGTGGTGGAGCCCTTGCCGCGCTCCCACAACGCGAGGTGCTCGTCGTCATAGACCATGGTGCTGCCGCGCGGTGTGATCTGCGCGAAGCCGTCCGGCAGCGCGGTGCCGACCAGGCAGACATGCTCTGGAAATGCCGTATTGATGTGCGCGTGCAAGGTCTTGGGAATGGTCGCCACGCCGGTCTCCTCTGTTTTGTGCCTGTGTCGCGATCATAGAGGCTGGATTTTTCCCCACAAGCCGGCGCGACATGGTTAGCATGCGGGCATGAACAGCTACGACTTCATCGTAATCGGCAGCGGGCCTGCCGGGCGGCGCGCGGCGATCCAGGCGGCCAAGCTCGGCCGCTCGGTGCTCGTGGTGGACAAGGGCCGCCGCGTCGGCGGCGTTTCGGTGCACACCGGCACCATCCCTTCGAAAACCCTGCGCGAAACCGTGCTGAACCTGACCGGCTGGCGCGAACGGGGCTTCTACGGCCGCGCCTATCGGGTGAAAAAGGACATCGAGGCCAAGGACCTGATGGCCCGGCTGCACATGACGCTGGATCACGAGGTGGACGTGCTGGAGCACCAGTTCGCCCGCAACGGGGTGACCACGCTGCGCGGCATGGCGCGCTTCGTCGATCCGCATCGCATCGACGTGACGCTGGATGGCGGCGACGTCCGTACGCTGACCGGCGAGCGCTTCCTGGTGGCCGTCGGCACGCGGCCGTACCGCCCCGCCGACGTGCCGTTCAACGGCCACAGCATCCTGGACAGCGACGAGATCGTCGATATTCCCCGGCTGCCGCGCAGCCTGACTGTGGTCGGCGCCGGGGTGATCGGCGTCGAATACGCCACCATCTTCAGCGCGCTCGACGTCAGCGTCGCGCTGGTGGAAGCGCGGTCTGGCATCCTCGAGTTCATCGACGACGAGCTGATCGAGGATTTTACCCACCAGTTGCGCGATCGCGGCATGGCGCTACGCTTCGGTTGCAAGGTCGCGCGCATCGAATTCGAGAACGACTGGCCCGTCACAATCCTCGAAAACGGCCGCCGCCTCCGTTCCGAAATGCTGCTCTATACCGCGGGACGGGTCGGCGCCACCGATGCGATCAACCTGGACTGCTGCGGCCTGACGGCGGACCAGCGCGGGCGCCTGAAAGTCGATCCGGTTACATTCCAGACGACGGTGCCTCACATCTACGCCGCTGGCGACGCAATTGGTTTCCCGAGCCTGGCATCTACATCGATGGAGCAGGGGAGGATTGCGGCTTGCCATGCGTTCAATATGCCGATGCCGCCGGCGCCGGAGTTTTTCCCGTATGGCATCTACTCGGTGCCGGAGATTTCCACGGTGGGAATGAGCGAACAAGAGGTGCGCAAGCGTGAGATTCCGTATGAGTGCGGGATCGCGCGGTTTCGCGAGACCTCGCGCGGCCACATCATGGGCCTCAACACCGGCCTGCTGAAGATGCTGTTCGCGCTGGAGACGCGGCGCTTGCTCGGCGTGCACATCGTGGGCGAGGGCGCGACCGAGCTGGTGCACATCGGCCAGGCGGTGCTCAACCTGCAAGGCACGCTGGACTATTTCATCGAGAACACGTTCAATTATCCGACACTGGCGGAGGCGTACAAGATTGCCGCGCTGGATGCGTGGAACAGGATGACGCACGCGTAACGCGCAGCGCTCTTGCAAGCAGGGACGCCGGCGGATCGTCGCGTCCCCGCGAGCATCTGACCGGCCGGCGCACGCTGCGCCGCAGGTTCGTGCATCGCTGCTCATGCGGAGTTGCGTAAGGGCCGCTGAACGGCGGCTGATCCATCCGCCCCTCGTCACGGCTGGCCATGACGAGGCAGGTCGGCTCAGCCGGCAGAGACCTGTCGCACGACGCGGCGCGCCGTCGGTTGGTGCGGTTCCGCCCCGACGCAAGACCTGGCACGGCGTTGCATCCATTGGTCCGGACGCCCGGAAACAGGACCTTCGCCGTCCTCTCGGATTTCGTGAAGATTTCGCTATTTCGTCGTCTCCGGATCGCCTAGGGTGGCACCGGCCGCCGCGAGGGTACCGATGAAGATCAATTCAAAGGATTTCCGGGTCCGGGAGGGCGACGAGGTTGACCTCAAAAAATGGCCGACCCTGATCGATCCGGTGTACAAATCGAAAGCCCAGTACCATGAGATTCTGCAGGACCACGTCGCCCGATTAAGTGTGCAACAGCAGCTTCTCTATGCGTCGGACCGGCATGCCGTCCTGCTGATCTTCCAGGCGATGGATGCGGCGGGAAAGGATGGCGCCATCAAGCACGTGATGTCCGGCGTCAACCCGCAAGGCTGCCAGGTGTTCAGCTTCAAGCATCCCAGCCCCGCCGAGTTGCAGCACGATTTCCTCTGGCGCACCACCCGGGATCTGCCCGAACGCGGGCGGATCGGCATCTTCAACCGATCGTACTACGAGGAGGTTCTCGTCGTCCGGGTTCACCCGGAGATTCTTCGCAGCGAAGGCATCCCGGACCCGCCGCACGACGACAAGGCGGTCTGGCATCACCGGTATCGGTCCATCGTCGATCTGGAGCGACACCTCCATGCCAACGGCACCCGGATCGTAAAATTCTATCTCCACCTGTCGAAGGAAGAGCAGCGGAAGCGCTTTCTTCAGCGCATCGACGAACCGGAAAAGAACTGGAAGTTCAGCCTGGCGGACATCGCGGAGCGGGAATTCTGGAAGCACTACAGGACCGCGTATGAGGAATGCCTCAATGCGACAAGCACCCTGGATGCGCCCTGGCATGTCGTGCCCGCCGACGACAAGGACAACGCCCGGCTGATCGTATCCCAGATCGTCCTCGATACATTCGAGGGACTCAAGATGGCCTATCCGACAACCAGCGCCGAGCGCCGGCAGGAATTGCTGGCTATTCGCAAGCGGCTGGCGAAATGAACCAGGGGTGATTTCGCGCGGTTCCCGGCTCGCGACCCCCTGCACCACGCCCGTCCGACCAGCCCGCCTCACGTTCTCCCGGCTGCTCCGCAAAAACCCCCCGATCGACGCCCCCCTGCTTCGCACCCACCACGAAGCGCAGGGCCGGCACGAACGGGCCGCGGCAGGGAGGCAACCGGCACCGTCTCCAGCACCTCGTGCGCGGTCACTCGTGCGCCAGCACCCAGTCGTTGATGAAACTGGCGAGACCGTTCGCATGAAAATCCCGCCGCAAAGCGGCTTCGTCGTAATCTTCCTGCACCCAGTCGAGGAAAGGCCTGCGACCCTCGCCCTCGCGTTGCCAGCGCAGGAAGAACGCGTCGAGGATGCCGGTGCGCGCCTGGCGGATATGCCCGTAGCGCAGTGAAAGCTGGCGCAGGGCGTCGCGCGCGGAGCCACCCTCGAACAGCACGAACAGTCCGGCCGCAAGTCCGGCCCGGTCGGCGCCGGACTTGCAGTGCAGCAGCGCCGGCGCGCGCATCGAGCGGTAGATCTCATGCAGCCGCAGGATGCGGTCGCGCTGCGGCGCACCGCGGCTCTCCAGCGCCATGTCGATGAAGTCCAGGCCCAGCCGCGCGGCGGCCTCCCGCGACAGCGCATCGGAACCGTTGCCGGCCGGGCCGCGCAGGTTGATCAGCGTCCGCAGCCCCAGGCGGCGGGTCAACGCATCGAGCCGGCCGGGGGTGGGATGGTTGCAGCGATACAGCCGGCCGGGCGCCACGGTGCCGAGATTGCTCCACACCAGGCGGAACACCGCGTGGTCCACGAACAGCGCGTCCACCCACGCGAGCAAACGCCCGCGAGGGGTGGCGATGTCGCCTCGGTAGATCGTATCCATGGGTGCGGTGGCGAATCCGGATTGCAACCGCAGGATATGGCCATGGCGCCGATGCGGAAGCAACCATGGCGCCGGACGTGTGGCGCCGGATGCAGAGGTGTCATACGCGCCGGAGCCCGGCCTCGGTCCGGAAGCCTGGCCCGCGCACGCGGCAGCGATGACGTGGCCGGCCTGGCGAACGGGCCGGCCGCGCGCTTCATCCCGGCTTCGCGCGAAGAATGCGGCGCCACGGCCGGCGCACCGGATCGATTGCAGCGATCCGGTGAGCGACGGGGCGGGCAAGCCAGCCGTGGTCCGGACCGCGCCGGACAGGACACCGCCAAAGACGCAGCCGGTCGCTGCCCAACCGGCTGATCCGGCCACGCAAACGATCATGCGCGCCAGGGTAGCCTCGGCGTCGGATGACCTTGTGATGGGCGGGGCATGGATGGTCCTTCTGGACGGTTTGCAAATGACAGATCATCAAGGCAGCAGAAAATTCAATCAAATCTCTCCAATCCAAATTCTGTCAGCCATCTTCCCCAGAGAAATTGCATGACGGTCAATCGTATCGAAACGCCTGCAAGTTGCCGAAGAGAGTATCCCGCTCAGGGCTGACGCATGCTTCCACAGTGGCATCCGTTATGGATGGACATTCCGAGATAATTTCATATAATCGAAACACAATTCATGCTATCGCAAAACTATACTTGCACTCACGCCTGCGTGAAGCCACTGATCACGTGTCTGTGAAGGACGTAGGCGCCCGGACTAAAGCCTTGGAAAATGAGGGATCCGGATGAACCGGCCACTGCCGCTGCAGACCGCCCTGCCGATGGGCCTCGCATTTGAGCTCGCCGACCTCGTCTTGGTGCAGGGATGGTCGGAGTACCATGACCTGCGCATGGTGGTGGAACTCGACTACTCCGCCGCGGGCGACGAGTATGAGGAGGTAGTCGCTCTCTACCCGCGGGACAGCTCCTTCCGCCGTTGGATGATGTGGCGCGGCGTCAGTGAGGTCGTGGTGCAGCCGATGATAGGGCGGGCACAGGGCTTTGCCTCGGTTGCCGTGGCGCTCGAGCACCTGATCCCCGCGCGCGCCTGATCCGCCCGGGCGGAGGAACCGGGCGCGGTGTGTCGATGATGATCTTGGCGAGAACGGCCAAGATGACCACGACACGTGGCAGGAGTTTGCGATGTTTGGGCAGCGCATCCTCCTCGGTAACGCCGGTCGCACCTGCTCCCGGCCGGTATCTCTGTGTTGAGCGTCAAATTGCAACCAAATCGTTGTCGGTACCCTGCCACGTCAGCCTGCCAATATGCGCGAGAAGCGGTGCGCGGCGCGATCGACATGCTGTTCCCCGCGCTGGAGATCATCGAAACGCGCGGTCCGTTCAGGGAGCAGATTGCGTTGGCCCTGGCGGATAACGCGCAACAGAAGACGGTGACGCTCGGCGCCGGCGTGGCGCTCGCTCGGTGTCAGCGGCGGCGAGAATCCGCGCATAAACGGCGGCGGCCCAAAAGCCGGCACAAAACTTGCCGTCGAATCGATGGTGGCAACGAGCGCTGGCTGGCAGACCCCTGTCAATGCCGCCAGCCGCCGCAGGCGGGGGCCGA
>DATLQW010000122.1:0-20428 GCA_035535035.1 Acetobacteraceae bacterium | reverse complement strand
GCGTCGCAACCGGCGGGCGGCCGATCCTGGTGGGGATCGGGGCGGAGGCTTGGGGCGGCGGTGGCTGGCTGACCGGACACGAACGGAACAAGAACACGGATCGCGGGACGAGTCAAGGAATTTTTTCGGGAAGCGGGGGGGGATCGTCGGGGTGATGAACCGCGGCCCGCCCATTGAGGCGCGGCCGCCCGGCCCGAACCTCCGAACCACGAGCCATTGAACGGCCTTTGCGCGAGGGCCACATCGCGCGAGGACGCGCCAGGTAACGGCCGCAACGCAGGACCCGGAGGGGACCGACATGACCAACGAAGAACGCGACATGATCAGCCAGTTCATCGGCCGGGTCGGCGGAACCCCGGCCGTGGCCCAGCCCAGCCAGTTTGGCGGCTCGGTGCCGGCCACCACGCAGCCGGCGCTGCCGCCGATGGACCCCGACGCCAACGCCCTGATCGGCCAGGCCTTCCAGCAACACCCCGAGGCGGCCTACCGCATGACCCAGCTTGCCTTCGTGCAGGAGCATGCGTTGGCGGAGGCGCAGACCCGGCTCAAGCGGCTGGAGTGGGAATTGCAGCAAGCCCAGCAAGCGGCTGAGCAAGCGGCCCAACAGGCCGCCCGGCCAGCGCCGCAGCCGCAGGCCGGCGGGTTCTTCGGCGGACTGTTCGGCGGACGGTCTCAGGCGCCGCCGCAGCCGCAGCCCGGACCCGGTCCCGCCTGGAACCAGGGCGGGCCGCCGCCCGGCTACCCGCCGCAATACCAGCAGGCGGCACCGCCGCCGCCGCCGCAATACCCGCCGAATTACCAGCCCGGCATGTTCCAGCGCTCCGGGTCCGGGTTTCTCGGTTCGGCGCTGACCACCGCGGCCGGCGTCGGCGGCGGGATGCTGGCGGCCAATGCGTTGATGGACCTGTTTTCCGGTCATCACGGCGTGGGCGGCGGCGGATTCGGCGGCAGCGGATTCGGCGGCGGCTATCCGGCAGCGGCGCCGATGGTCGAATCCCCGTGGGGCGGCGCTGCCTCAGCGGGCGGCGGCGTGCCGCAGGGGCAGGACTACGTGGACCAGGGAAGCTGGGACAATGCGAGCGGCGCCGCGCCGTCGAACCAGGACAACGTGGACAGCGGCACCTGGGACCAGCCGGCCGACAATTCGGACCAGCCGGCCGACAATTCGGGCGGCGGCGATGCCGGATGGGATGCCGGCGACGCCGGCGGCGGAGATAGCGGCGGGGGCGGGTCCGACTCGTTGTGTTGAGCCGCGGCGACACGCCAGACTGAACAACCGGCCGAAGCGGCAGAGCTGCCGGCGGTCGGCAACCAGCGGCGCACATGACAAGGACACCCGGCGCCGCGATGCGCCTCGCCCGCCCGGCCGCCGATCGGGACCGCATTCGCTGCCCGTCATGCAAACGGGACAACGCATCCTCTGCTCAAATCGCCACTGCCTCCCCCGCCTGCAGCCGCCGCAACACATCCCCCCGCCATTGGGCAAAATCGTCGCCGCGCCACGCGTCGTGCCGCCCATCGGCATAGGCGCGCGCATTGCGGTGGTAGTCAGGGCATTGCGCCGCGTGTCCAGGAAACTGTCGCGCGTCGCCGACACCTTGCCGGGCACGCCGGTGACCACCGAGCCGTCCGGCACCTGCATCCCCGGCGGCACCAGCGCCATCGCACCGACCACGCAGCGCCGGCCCGGTTTCGCGCCGTCCATCACCGTGCCGATGCCGACCAGGCGGTCGTCGCCGATCTCCACCCCATGCACCACGGCGCGATGCGCGATGGAGCAATAGTCGCCGATCGTCGTGCCGCGGCCGCCGCCGACATCGATCACCGCGCCGTCCTGGATGTTGCAGGCGCGGCCGATGCGCACCGCGGCGCCCTCGGCGCGGATCACGCAATAGGGCCAGGAGCTGCTGCCCTCGCCCGCGCTGACCCGGCGGAAGATGCGGGCGGTGGGATCGACGTAGGCCGGGCGGTCGAGCAGGACTTCGGGGCCGAAGGTGAAGGACATGGGGCGGGCCCTGCTGTGGCGGCATCCATACCGGCCGGATTATCACGCCCACGGAATGCGCGCGCCAGATCGGCGAGCGCGGGCGTAGCCTCGAATGGCCGGGCGACATCGACTTCTGCGCGGACACTTTGTGGGTCGAGACGCACCCGGCCGACACGCCACAATCGCCGCGGCGGTCAGCCGATGAGCCGAGGCAGCGCGCGGCCTGTTGATCGCTTTGCCTGGATCACACCAGCTCAAGGCGCAGTTCCCGACCGACAAGCGATGCCGCGCGCCGCAAGGTTTCAATTGTCACGTTGCCACGCGCACCGAGGATGCGATCAACCTGCGCGCGGCTGGTGTGCATCAGTTCAGCCAGCCGGGTTTTGGTGATGCCCTGCCGCTCCATCTCTCGACCGAGTTGCCACGCCGCGACACGCGTTACTGCCTCGGCGCGCGCTGCATCGCGGTTGCCTTCCTCGCGCAGAAAGTCGTCGAGCGTCGATCCCCAGTGCGGATTCTTCTTGCTCATGCTTGCATCACCTGCATCCGGTTGCGCGCCTGCGCGATACCCTCCGGCCGCCGCCAGGAATCTCAACGGGGCACCGGCATTATATTCGTCGCAACCAGCCTTCCGGAATTGTCATTCTGCAGTTCAAATGTCACTGACGCATTCGCCTTTACACGCGTTTTTGGAGGGAATGATGATACGTTGAAATAGATGTCGACGGGAATCCCTTCCTGGATAAGAAAGCCGTAGCCCTTCTTGGAGTCAAACCACTTGACCGTACCCAATTGCTGTCCACTAGGTCGCTGTCTTTGCGCACGACTACTGTTATCCGCTGCGTTAGTCGCTGTTGAGTGCACGACCGTTCCAGCTCGCGGCTTCGTCGCCTTGGGCGGCTGGGACGGCGTCGCGGCAGGTTTTGCATAATCTAGCAGTGGATGAGTTGGCGAAGCATCCTCCCCGCTTCTCCCTCGCCGTATTGGTTTTCCGGTATTGAGTGCGTTTGCGAGACCATAGTGAATCTCGTACTCCATCTCTGCCTTTACCTTAGGCGATACGTTGGACGGGGTACGTTCGATGAAACACCACCGGAAAAATCGCTCATCCCCCGCATCTTCTATGTAACAGATTATATTGAGTTCGTACAAGAATTGTAGAAACTGCTCCGGGCTTCGCATAAACTCTGGAGGCTTAGCATTCTGCCTTTGAAGCGAGGATAGGAATTTATCCTACTCCGAAACGTATTCCTCGTAGTTAAATTTATGTCTTCCATCGAGATACTCGAAGAATTTTAGGAAGGCGTCGAATTCCGAAACGTCGTAATAGAATGACAGGCTGTCCTTAATTTCCCCGAGGGCATAGTGTCCGTACGCTCGACGGAAGTCAGGGGTGAAGAGATCTTCGTATTTGAAGACCAGATTGGGACTTCCCTTTGACACATGAAGCTGCTGAAGGAAATCAAGTATCGTTAGAATGTCCCTGGGCCTATGAAAGGAGTACCTGAGTAGTATTATAAATGATGTAAAATACCTCCTATGCTGCTCCAGCGGATAATTCACCGTCGCAGCATCGAACGGAAAATAATGATCCCAGCACGCGCCCGACGGCATTACGTGGTCTTGTTGTGCGCTGAACAGGCGATCTGCCATCTTAAATATATCTGAACTCCTGTGGGCTTCGTAGGTCGTCTTCCAGTCCAACACGACTGAGTTGTCCTTCAGTTTCGTATTTCTGTTTTGTAGGCCGAGCGAATTGAAAATATCTGGACGGACAAGCAGTATAACCCTCATGCGGCCGACGGAATCGCGTATACTCGGAAAAAAATCGTTGTTGACACTCCAGACGGCTGTCGCGAGCCCCTTGACGCAATCTAAGTATTCGTCGTAGGGAACCGAATCGGGCCTTATATCTATCCCGTCGACAAATAGAATCTGGTTCTCGTCTAGCTTCAACGAAGCGAGGCTTTCCCGGAACTGCTTCTCTAAGACTAGGAGATTGGTCTGAAACTTCTGTTTCTCGGACCTGGTCTCGGTTTTCCTCTCGGTGCGAAAGGTAGCTTGCAGTGGGATGTGTTTAGCTACGACCTCCGCCGCTCTGGATGAATTTTCGACAAACTGCAGAGCCGCCGGAATTTCAGGGTCGAAAGCGTTCTGATAGTACTCGTCGATTGCGTCCCGAAGAGACTTAAATTTGCCGTACTTCCAGAGGAAATCTCTTGTCCCAGCGTTCTGAAATATGAAATCGGAAAGCAATAGATAAATAATCACCTTCCAAATATCACTATAGTCAGATAGACCTAGCCTATTGTCTCTCCGTAGGGCGACAAATTTATGATAATCTGTCTCCCGTATGAACTTATGAGTCGATCTATTACCTTTGTACGGCGAGTTCGAAAGGTACACCGCGTACGCGGTCTTACCGGTACCCTTCTCCCCAACCAGAAAGAACGCGCTGCGTTCACAGAGCCGATCGAGCGCCTCAGTCCGTAGGAATATCTTATTGAAGATATCCTTGTTCTCTCGTCGCCGATAGTTCTCTGCATCGGAGAAGCCGAAGCGCATATCGCTAATGGCCTTCATGCTTGATCTCCCGCCGGGCTACGTCATGCCGATGGATAAATGCATATCCCGGCCGAGCATGCAACACAAGCACCACGTTCCGGCCCGCGCAACCGCAGCACTGAGGTACACGGTTCGTGTTCGCGCAGGCCAGCATCGTTTGCGGTTGTGCCCGTCGCGTGGTTGCGATCCCGACCCGCCGCAGCCCGATAGCCGAGGGCCGTACGACCTCCCGAGGAGGATTCCTGACAGACCCAATGTGCATTCCTCACACCCCTCTACCCCACCCCAAACAGCTCCTCCACATCCCCCTCGGTCAGCCGCAGCGCGCCGCCATGCTCCGCCTCCAGCACGGACGCCACGATCGCGCGCTTCTTCTCCTTCAGCACCTCCATCTTTTCCTCGATGGTCCCCAGCGTGACCAGCCGGTGCACGAACACCTTCTTGTCCTGCCCGATCCGATGAGCGCGATCGGTCGCCTGGTCCTCCACCGCCGGGTTCCACCACGGATCGTAATGGATCACCGTGTCCGCCGCGGTCAGATTCAGTCCCACCCCGCCGGCCTTCAGGCTGATCAGGAACAGCGGCACCTCGCCCGCCTGGAACCGCCGCACCGGCGTCGCGCGATCCGTCGTGTCGCCGGTCAGCGTCAGATAGGCCAGGTCCGCCGCCGCCAGCCGCTCCTCGATCAGCGCCAGCATCGAGGTGAACTGGCTGAACAGCAGCACCCGCCGCCCCTCCGCCAGCAGCACCGTCAGCAGGTCCATCAGCCGCTCCAGCTTGGCCGACCCCGCCCGCGTCCGCTCCACCGCCTTCAGCTTCAGCAGCCGGGGATCGCAGCACGCCTGGCGCAGCTTCAGCAGCGCATCCAGAATAATGATGCCCGACCGCGCCAGCCCCTTCTCGGCGATCGCCTGCCGCACCCTGACATGCATCGACAGCCGCACGCCCTCATAGATCGCGCGCTGTGCCGCCTCCATCTCCACCGATTCGGTGATTTCCGTCTTCGGCGGCAGGTCCAGCGCGACTTCTTCCTTGGTCCGCCGCAGCAGGAAGGGCCGCACCCGCCTGGTCAGCATCTCCCCCCGCGCCGCGTCGCCGTGCTTTTCGATCGGCGTGCGGAACCGCGTGCGGAACGACCGGGCGCTGCCCAGGAACCCGGGGGCAAGGAAATCGAACAGCGACCACAGCTCGCCCAGATGGTTCTGCAAGGGCGTGCCCGACAGGGCCAGCCGCTGCCGCGCCCGCAACCGCAGCGCCGCCCGTGTGGTCTCGGCGTTCGGGTTCTTGATCATCTGCGCTTCGTCGAGCACCACCACGTGCCACTCATGCTCGGTCAGCACCGCATGGTCGCGGGTCAGCAGCGGATAGGTGGAGATCACCAGGTCGTGTCGCCCGATCTCGTCGAATTTTTCTTTTCGGGTCGGCCCGTGCAGCGTCAACAACCGCAGCGACGGGGCGAAGCGCGCCGCCTCCATGGTCCAGTTCGGCACCACGCTGGTCGGGCACACGATCAGCGACGGGCGGTCCAGCCGCCCCTCGGCTTGCTCGATCGCCAGGTGTGCCAGGGTCTGCACCGTCTTGCCCAGGCCCATGTCGTCGGCCAGCACGCCGCCCAGCTCGGCACCGCGCAGGAACTGCAGCCAATCCACGCCCTGCGCCTGGTATGGCCGCAGCGTGCCGAGAAAGCTGGCCGGCATCACGGCGGCGGGAATGCTGCCACCGGCTTCGCGCAACTGCCGGCCGAGCGCGCGCAGGGAGTCGCCGCCCTGCCAGACGATGCCGGTGGCTTCCTCCAGCGCCGCGACATCCGCCGCATCCAGCCGGGTGAAGCGGATTTTTCCACCGCCCTCCGGATCCACCCCGCCGCGCGCGAACAATTCGGTCAGCGCGAGCAGGATGGGGCGGATGCGCGGGAGGGGAAGGGGGAGAAAACGGCCGTCCGGCAGCGGCACCAGGAACGGCTCGTCGTCGCCATCCGCGTTCAACCTATCCGGTAGGCCGAGGCCCAGCGCGTCCGACGCCGCGATCATCGCCACGAGCGAAGGCACCAGATCGACCCGCCGTCCGTCCACCATCACGCCCAGATGCAGCTCCAGCCAGTCGATGCCGGAGCCTTCCTCCAGCTCGGCGGACAGGTCGCCGTCCGGCTCGGCGAGGCGGATCGGAAAGTCGTCGGCGATCTCGATCGTCCAGCCTTCGGCGCGCAACAGCGGCAGGTCGCGCAGCATGACGTGCAGCCAGGCAGCGCCATCCTGATCGCCCGGCAGCATCAGGTCGTCGGCCCAGGGGTTGGCATACCAGGTCGGTACCACCCGGCCGACGCGTTCGAAACCGATTGTGCCCAGCCGCTGCGTGAGCCGTTCCTCGGCGTCGCGCTGGCGCACCAGGTGGAACAGCCGGCCGCCGCGCGCCAGGCTGGTGCGGCGTTCGTTCGCGGCGATGACAAAGGGGCCATAGCCGAAGCTAAGCCGGGCCAGCGGGATGGCGGAGCCGCCGCCGTAGCGCAGCATGCCGTGCGGCAGCGGCGGGTTGCCGATCAGCAGCAGCAGGTGCGGGCGCGGCTTGTCGTTCAGCACCTCCGGGGGAGGCAGCTCGTCGGGCGCCGGCACCGTCAGGCTGGGCACGCGGCGGGCCAGTTCCTTCCGCACCCGCGCGGCTTGCTCCGGCGGGATCGCCGGGGCCGCGAGCAATCGGCGCGCCAGCGGGGCCGGTAGGTCCAGGGCGATCGGGCCGAGCGTGCCGGTTGCGGGATCGGCGTACCACGGCTCCGGCACGCGCAGCAGGGTCGCCGACGGAGCATCGAGCGTGACCTCCGGGTGTTGCGAGCCGTCCTCGTTGAGCACCCAGACGATGCGGCCGGGCCGCGGCGGACCTTCGTTGGCCAGCGGTCCGGTCACGCTGCCCCAGCGCGCGCGGCCGGTGGCGATGATGCGGCGGAGCGTGTCCTGCGGGTCCTCGTCTTCGTCGTTGCCGTGGCGGCGGCGCGCCAGCCGGCGCAGGATGATCCGGTCGGAGGGACGCAGGAACCGCGCCGGCTGCGCCGCATGCACGCTTTCGGCGGCGTAGTTGCGCTGGTTGGCGGCGAGTTCGCCGTTCTTGCGCAGCGGCACCGACACCGGCTGCACCGACAGCGCGGGAATGCCGCGCTCCGGCGCCCCTTTGTCCAGCACGTAGAACAGGCGCTGACGGATGCCGGGCGGGTAGTCCTCGTCGTCGGCCTGCTGCACGGATTCCAGCTCGGCGAGCCAGTTCGCGAGCGGATAGGGCAGCGGCTCCTCGCGCGGCGGTGGTGGCGGCGACGGTGGCGCTTGCGGCTGCCGCGACACGACAGGGGCCTGCACGGGCGCGGGCGCGGGCGCCAGCTTGTGCCGGCCGCGGGCGACGATCAGCACCGCGGCGACGTGCTTGCAGTTGCTGTGGACGGCGCAGGAGCACAGGCCGATGATTCGCAGGTGCCCCTGCGGGTCGCGCCGCATGACGACGGTTTCGGCGTAGGGGGCGCGGCGGCTGCCCTGGGTCTCCGCGTCGATACGGTTGCCGTCCTCCGACACGGTGACGCGCAGCACACGCCCGGCCTGGGCATAGGCGCGGCCGGCGGCAATGGCGTTGCCGGGAATGAAGCGGGCCAACTCGGCGTCCGTGGGCACCTCGTCGGCCTTGTGCTGCGGCGTGGGGAACAGCATCAGGTTCATGGTGGGAGAGTATAGGCCGGTTTTCGAGTCGCGAAGGGCGCGGCGGCGACATTTTCGGAGCGGCGCCGATCGCTGCCGGCGCGCCGGGAGGAGCACCTATAACGGCCGCGCGAAGCTGAGTTCGTGCCCGTCGGGGTCGGCGATGTGGAAATACCGCTCGCCCCATGGCGCATCGCGCGGCGCGAAGGCCGGCGCCAGGCCGCCCGCCACGGCGCGCGCATGCAACGCGTCCACGTCATCGACATGGAAGATCGCGCGCCCCCACCAGGACCATTGGCGCTCCGCCGGCGCGGTGGTCAGGTTGAGGTAGCCGGCGCCGGCATGAAAGCTGGTGAAGCCGGCGTCCGGGCCGCCGTAGTTCAGCGCGAAGCCGAGCGCCGTGTAAAACGCCACGGCCCGCGCCATGTCGTGCGTCGCCAGCGTGATCGCGCTGATGGCCTCGATCATCCCCGCCTCCGATGCCGCCGGCCGCAGCAGAAGCAGGTTCACCGCCAAGACACCAGGATTCTTTCCGATCCCGCTGGCCGGCGGTGGCCGACCGCTTGGAGGCCGTGCGGTGCCGCCTGCCCCCACGCCGCCGCGGCAGCCTGACAACCCCCCGCCGCACGCGGTATGGTGGCGGCCGACAGCATGGGAGAGCATGGACATGAGCGAAGAGACCGCGACCCTGGCCGGTGGCTGCTTCTGGTGCCTGGAGGCGGTGTTCAAGGACCTGCGCGGCGTGAACTGGGTGATGTCGGGCTACGCGGGCGGGCGGAACGCCAATCCCAGCTACAAGGAGGTGTGCTCCGGCGGCACCGGCCACGCCGAGGTCGTGCAGGTCAGGTTCGACCCCGCATTGCTCGCCTACGCCGACCTGCTGCGGGTGTTCTTCGCGATCCACGATCCGACCACGCTGAACCGGCAGGGCAACGACATCGGCACGCAGTACCGCTCGGCGATCTTCACGCATTCGGATGCGCAGAAGCAGACGGCGGAAGCGGTAATGCAGGAGATCGCCGCCGCGAAAATCTGGCACGCCCCGCTGGTCACCGAGATCGTGCCGTTTCAGGCGTTCTACGAGGCCGAACCGGAGCACCACGACTACTTCGCTCGCAACCCCTGGAGCGGCTACTGCCAGGTGGTGGTGGCGCCGAAGGTCGCGAAGTTCCGCAAGCAGTTCACCGACCGGTTGAAGCGCGCGGCAGCGGAATAGCGACGTCCGGCAGACTGCTCCCCCTCTCCTTGCGGGTGCGGGAGCAGTTTGCGTCACTGATTGACGCCGGCCGACGCCGCCATTACTCACCGGTAGATCGCCCGCACGCACCGGGAGGAACCCCATGGACCTCAGCTTCACCGACGAGGAACGCGCCTTCCGCGAGGAGGCTCGCCGCTTTTTCCGTACCGAGATCCCGCAATCGATCCGCGACAAGGTCGCCGAGGGCGAGGGCCTGACCCGCGACGACATGATCACCTCCCAGCGCATCCTTAACGCGCGTGGCTGGGCGACGGTGAACTGGCCGGTGCAATGGGGCGGGCAGGATTGGTCGCCGGTGCAGATCTATCTGTACCAGGACGAGATGCAGCAGGCCAACGTGCCGACGCCGATCGGTTTCAACGTCACCATGGTCGGGCCGGTGATCGCGCAGTTCGGCAACGACGCGCAGAAGCGGCAGTTCCTGCCGAAAACCGCCAACGCCGACATCTTCTGGTGCCAGGGCTTTTCCGAACCCGGCTCCGGCTCCGACCTCGCATCGCTGCGCACGCGCGCCGAGCGCAAGGGCGACACCTACGTCATTAACGGCCAGAAGATCTGGACCACGCTGGCGCAATATGCCGACTGGATCTTCTGTCTCGTGCGCACCGATCCGGCGGCGAAGAAGCAGGAGGGCATCTCGTTCATCCTGGTCGATATGAAAACGCCTGGCATCACCGCGCGGCCGATCGTCACCATCGACGGCGGGCGGGAGGTGAACGAGGTGTTCTTCGACAATGTCGAAGTCCCCGCCGAGAACCTGGTCGGCCAGGAAAACAAAGGCTGGGACTACGCCAAATTTTTGCTCGGCAACGAACGTACCGGCATCGCCCGGGTCGGCGCGTCGAAGGCCAAGGTGGCGCGCATCAAGGAATTGGCGTCGATGGAGCGCGTCGGGGACACGCCATTGATCGACAACCCGCGCTTCCGCGAGAAGCTGGCGGCGGTGGAGGTGGAGCTGAAGGCGCTGGAGATGACGCAACTGCGCGTCGTCGCCGACGAGCGCAAGCGCGAAAAGGGGCGGCCGAACCCGGCGTCGTCGATCCTGAAGCTGAAAGGTTCGGCCATCCAGCAGCAATTGACCGAGCTGGTGATGGAAGTGGTCGGGCCGTATGCGCTGCCATACCAGCGCGACTTCGACGGCCGCAACGAGGCGACGATCGGCCCCGACTACGCCACCGAGGCGGCGCCGATGTATTTCAACTACCGCAAGGTGTCGATCTACGGTGGCAGCAACGAAATCCAGCGCAATATTGTTGCTAAAGCAATACTGGGGCTGTAACGCAGGTGGGAGCGAGGCAAGAACCTCCCCCTCCCCTTGAGGGAGGGGGAGAATGTTGGCCTGCGCCGGCCATGGCGAGTGATTCGGGGGACACATGGACTTCGACCTGACCGACGAACAACGCCTGCTGAAGGACAGCGTCGAGCGGCTGATCGCCGATCATTACACCTTCGTGCAGCGGAAGAAATACCTGGCCGAGCCCGCCGGCTGGAGCGCCGCGGTCTGGAACCAGTACGCCGAGCTCGGTCTGCTCGGCCTGCCGTTCGAGGAAAAGCTCGGCGGCTTTGGCGGTGGCGCGGTGGAAACCATGATCGTCATGGAAGCGTTCGGCCACGGCCTGGTGCTGGAGCCGTATTTCGCCACGGTGATCCTCGGCGGAGGGCTGCTGCGCCGTGCCGGCAGCGACGCGCTGCGCGCCGCGCTGGTGCCGCGGATCATCACGGGAAAACTGCAACTCGCCTTCGCGCATGTCGAGCGGCAGTCGCGCTACGACCTGGCCGACGTGGCCACCTCCGCGCGCAAGGATGCCGACAGCTACGTGCTCGACGGTGCGAAAAGCGTGGTGTTGCACGGCGACTGCGCCGACACGCTGCTGGTGACCGCGCGCGTGGCCGGCGGCCGGCGCGACCGCGGCGGCGTCGGGCTGTTCCTGGTCGATGCGGACGCTGCCGGCGTGACCCGGCGCGGCTACCCCACGCAGGACGGGCTGCGCGCGGCGGAAGTTTCTCTCGCCGGCGTGCGGGTCGCCGCCGATGCGGTGCTGAGCGACAACGCGCTGCCGGCGATCGAGCATGTGGTGGACGAGGCGATCGCCGCGCTGTGCGCCGAAGCCGTCGGCACGATGCAGGCGATGCACGAGACGACGCTGGAATACCTGAAGACGCGGCAGCAGTTCGGCCGGCCGATCGGCTCGTTCCAGGTGTTGCAGCACCGCTCGGTGGACATGCTGGTGGCGCTGGAACAGGCGCGCAGCATGGCGATGTTCGCGGCTGTGATGGCGGCGGAGGAGAACGCCGCGGAGCGCCGGCGCGCGATCGCCGCGGCGAAGGTGCAGATCGGGCGTTCGGGCAAGCATATCGGCCAAGAGGCGATCCAGTTGCACGGCGGCATCGGCATGACGATGGAATACAAGGTCGGCCACTACTTCAAGCGCATGACGATGATCGACATGCTGTTCGGCGACGCCGACGCGCATCTGGCGACGCTGGCGCGGCTGGGTGGGCTGTTCGGGAATACCAAGGCGGCGTGAGGCTACCCCGCCGACCGAGGGTCGAACGCCACCCACCGGACCTGACCCTGGTGCGGGCGCGGCAGGTCAGCCGCCGCGCCGCTCGGATGACACGTCGCCGATCAGTGCTTCGCTCCAGGCATTGGCTTCGTGCTCGCGGGCCGCATCGGCAGGCATGGCGCCATAGGCGGCGGCGAGGTCCGGCGTGGTGACGTGCGGCCGCGCGAGGTCATTCAGAAAACGGCTGATGCGCCGGCGGCCGATGACCGCGTGGCGGCTGTCATGCACTTCGGCATCCACGGTGATGGTGAGCTTCTTGCGCATACGAACAAGTATAGCACACGTATTGCGTCGCGCGCGAACCGTCGGGTACGGTTTCGCAATCGGACCGGTAGAACGACGGCTCTACTGCCGGGCTGCTTCCAAAGCCGCCACCAGCCGCTGCAGCGGCAACACCATCAGCCGCGGTTGCGAGTCCGGCACCACCGTAAAGCCGAAGCGGCGGTAGAACGCCTCCGCCTGGTCATCGATCGGGTGCGTCGCCAGAGCGCGGAACCCGACGTTCCGGGAAGCCGCGGCGGCACGCAGCAACGCGTCCCGCAGCAGCCGGCGGCCCAGGCCCTTTCCGCCATGGCTCGTCGCGACGGCCGGTTGCCCAAGCAACATGAGCGGGACCGGATCTGGAGCGTTACGGCGCAAGGCGCCGGGCAGGCCGACTCGCGCAGCCGACGCTGTGGTCAGGGCGTAGAACCCGACGACACTCCCGCTGTCCGATAGGACAAACGTACGGGAGTCGCCGGTTGGCTGGTTCCGCAGTGCCCGCGTGCAAAGCCAACCGTCCAGTGCCGGCTGACCGCAAGAGAAAGCGGCAACATCATGATTTATCCGTAACGGTTCAATGTCGCCCGAAACGGCCTTCGTCATATCCTGGCGTTCAGGTCGGATTCCTCAGCAGCGATACAAGCCGCGGGTTGGGTTCCGCACTGCTGGGCTCGTCAAGCAAGTCCATGAGCGTGTTCCATCCCTGGTCCGTGTTGACCTCAAATACCCGGGGCGAAACCAGGGCGTCCTCGGCCGCCCTGACGGCGCCGGATACCAGGAACTCCGTCAGTGTTGTGTGCCTGAGCTGGGCAGCATGACTCAGCAGAGACTTGGTGGCAGGCGTCAAACGTACTTCCAGCCTCTCAACCTTCGCTTCCCGCGTTTTTGCAATTGTCATGAATATCCTCTTGGCGGCCCCTGTCGGCCGCTGGCTGTTCTCGGGTTGTCACCGGCCCTGGCCGGTGAACGCCACGATAGCGTACGGACGATATCCGTGCAGGGACCGTGCGGAGATTGTCCGTACACCAATCGCCACAGTGACGTTTGCCGCACCGACATAGCTGGATGCAGGCCAGAGCCGGACCTCGGACGGGCCTATGGCCCGACCCGTGGGCCGGCGAATGAGACCGGGGCGGCGGGGCGGTTGCCTCACGCCCCCCGGCGTGTGGTTTATGCTCCCGCAATCTCCGCCCACAGCGCCCGCGTCTCCGCGCCCGGATCGTCCGCCACGTGGCAATCCGCATCCAGCACCATCGTCGCGCGCCGCGCCTCCGAGTAGGCGGGCCACGCCGGCAGCGACGCATGACCCGGCACGCCGGCATGCGCGAACGTTGCCCACGCGCCTGACATCGTCGCCGCCAACGCGTGGGCTGCGGCGCTGCGGTCCGTGGCGTTGGTGAACTCCAACGTATCGAAAGTGAACGGCACGTCGATCGCGTGCGGCGCGCCCAACCGCCCGTCGAACAGCGGCGTCCGCCAGGCGAACGAGTACATCCACACCGGCGCCCCGCTCTGCCGCGCCCTGCGCTCGGCCATCAGCAGCGAGCGGATACGGAAATTGCAGTCGGTGAGTGTGGCGATCAACCGCTCGGCCGGGCCCGCACCGGGCATCAGCCGCCGGTACGTCGCCACCACGCGATCCGCCTGCGCGCCGGCCACCGCGGCGACCCGCGCATGCAATTCGGCGTCGGTCAACGTGCGATGCCACACCTTGTCGTCGTGCGCGAGAAACAGCGCGGCCTCGTGCGTGCAGTCGCCGATGACCAGCGGAATGTCGGCGGACACCGGCGTTGCATCGGGATCGAACGGCTGGCGCGGCAGCAGGGTGCCATCCACCACCGGGCCGAACGGATAGCGATCCAGCAGCGGCCAGGGCGATGGCCCGATCGCCTGCTGGGCCGGGCCGATGGCGGCCAGCAATCGCCGCATCGGCATCGCGTGGAGGTCCGCCAGCGCCGCCCGCGTCAATCCGAGTTCGTGCATCACCGCCTCGGTCAGCTTCGCGGCACGGTCGCGCGTGCGCAGCCGCACCGACGCACCGCTCTGCACGATGGCGCGGTGGAACAGCCCGCGCGCCGACGCCATCGCCAGCAGCGTGCTGACCTTTCCCCCGCCGCCGGACTCGCCGAAGATCGTCACGCAACCCGGATCGCCGCCGAACCCGGCGATGTTGTCGCGCACCCATTGCAACGCGGCGACCATGTCGAGCGTGCCGGCATTGCCGGACGCCGCGTACTCCGCGCCGCCGAGCTCCGACAGGTCGAGATGGCCGAAGATGTTCAGCCGCTGGTTCACCGTCACCAGCACGACGTCGCCACGCTGGCACAGCCGCATGCCCTGCAGCCGCAGGCTGTTCGCCGATCCGAACGAAAATGCCCCGCCGTGCAGCCACACCATCACCGGCCGCTTCGCCGTGCCCTCCGCCGCCGGCGTCCAGACGTTCAACGTCAGGCAATCCTCGGTCTCCGGCGATGGGTCCGGCGGACCGGAGAAATCCACCATCTCGGCTCGCGGTGCCGGCCCGAGCCGCGCCTGCGGCGCCTGCCCAGCATAGTCCAGCGCGTCGCGCACACCGGCCCAGGGCTGCGGCGGACGCGGCGGCATGAAGCGGTTGGCGCCGGCAGTCGAAGCGCCGTAGGGCACCCCGCGGAACGCGGCGACGCCGCCGGTCAGCGCACCGCGCAGCTTGCCGCCTGTCGTCTCCACAATCGGGTTCATCGCTCTTCTCCCCATGCTGCGTGTGCCGTCACCGCCGGCCGGCGTTGTTCGCTGCGCCGCCAGACTATCCCAGCCGCCGCGACCGCCGCCAATCCCGTCAACGCAATCGCATCCACCGCGCGCAGCGGCCCCATGACACTGGCCAGCACGCCAACCAGCAGGATGCCGACCGGGCCGCTACCGATGCACACGGTCAGCAGTCCCATCAGCCGCGAACGGATATGCGGCGGCGCGTGGGTGATGACCAACGAGGTCTGCATGTTGGCAAAGGCCGCCGAGCCGAAACCGCCGGCGACCAGCAGGCCACAGGCCACGGGAAACAGCGGCGCCAGAGGCATCAGCGCCACGCAGACCAGGAACAACAGCGAGCCGCCGACCATCAGCTTCCGGCCCCGGCCCGATGGGTTGCCACCGGCCAGCCACAGGCCGCCCAGGAACGCCCCGAAGGATTCCGATGCCGCCATCACGCCGACCAGCGTGGGCGACACCATGAAATGCTGCCGCCCGATCGGTACGACCAGCGCGGCATAGGGGAACCCGAGCAAATTCATCGCGATGGTGACCAGAAGGACGCCGGCGATGACGGTGTGGCCGCGCGCGAAGGCAAAACCCTCGGCGAGGTCGCGCGGCACCTGGCTCAGCACCAGCCGGCGGATTTGCTGTTGGTGCGGCAGCCCGGCGGCGAGCCATGCCGCGAACAGGTACACCAGCGCGGACAGCGCGAAAGCGCCGGCCAGGCCGGCGACCTGGTACAACGTGCCGGCAAGCACCGGGCCGATCATGCGGGTCACCGAGTTGGTCAGCGTGTCGAGCGCCACCGCACGCGGCAGCAGGGCCGGCGGCACGCTCTCGCCGACCATGCGGCGGCGGGTGGACATTTCGGTGGACCAGACGGTGCCGGCGACCAGCGCGGCCAGCGCAACGTGCCATGGCCGCGCGGCGCCCAACGCACCGAGGAGTGCAACCGTCGCGGAGGCGGCGGCACTCGCCAGTTGTCCGATGACCAGCACGCGCTTGCGATCCACCGCCTCCGACATCACGCCGGCGAAGGCGCCGAGGAACAGCATCGGCATGGTGCGCGCGGCGGAGACGATCGCGACGGCAAGGCCGGAACCGGTGACGTCCAGCGTGAACAGCGCCGCCGCCAGCACCTCGAACCAGCGCATCGCGTTGACGCAGCCGCCGATCGACCACAGGCGCAGGAAGCGGCGCGAACGCAGCAGGTCGCGCAGGCCGGGACGCGGCGCCGTCACGCTGGTCTCGCCGTCCTGGTCCCGGGGCGGGCCGGACGCTGCTTCCATCGGTTGGTTTCCTCGCGCGGTCCTGGCATCGTCCGAAAGGCGGGGCATGGACCATACCCGTCCTCAGGCGCTAACATGGCCCATTGGATGGAATTCCGGCAGAGGGGAGAGACACCGATGAATGACGCGATGGCAATGCCGCAGTTCGACCGCAGGGTCGAGGACCTCGGCAATATCGTGGAGCTTGGTCACGTGAACGTCACAGTGCCCGACCAGCACAAAGCGACGGCGTTCTACTTCATGGGCCTCGGCCTGACGCGCGACCCGTACCTGATGGCGGGCGTCGAGAACATGTGGGTCAATGTCGGGCGCGGCCAGTTCCACCTGCCGACGCGCGACCCGCAAGTGGTGCGCGGCACCACGGCGCTGGTGATGCCGGATCGCGAGGCGCTGCTGCGCCGCCTGTCCGGCGTGCGGAAATACCTGGAAGGCACGAAATTCGATTTTTGCGAAAGCAATGACGGGGTCGAGACCATCTGCCCCTGGGGCAACCGCATCCGCGTGCACACGCCCGATCGGGCGCGGTTCGGCGCCATGCGCGTCGGCATGCCGTATGTCGAATTCGACGTGCCGGAGGGCACCTCGCTGTGGGGCATCGCCCGCTTCTACACCGAGATTCTCGGCGGCATCGCCGGCGTGGCGAAGGACGAGCGGGGCTGCTACGCCTGGGCCAGCACGTCGATGGAAAGCAAGGTGATCTACCGCGAGACCGACAAGCCGCTGCCGGAATACGACGGCCACCACATCCAGATCACGCTGGCCGACTTCTCCGGCCCGCACAAGAAGCTGCTGGAGCGCGGCCTGGTCAGCGAGGAGAGCGACCAGCACCAGTACCGCTTCCTCGACATCGTCGATGTGGACAGCAACAAGCCGCTATTCCGCATCGAGCATGAGACGCGCAGCATGCGGCACCCGATGTTCAACCGGGTGTTCGTCAACCGCAACCCGGACATGAGCAATCGCAACTTCGTGCCCGGCTACGAAGTCGGCCTCTGGGCGTTGAACTGACAAATATCCACTCCCGCGCCGCGGGAGTGGAGGGGCCCGGCGCCTTGCGCCGGGTGGTGAGGGTGCCGCGAGGGCAGTGGCGTGACCGCCACTGCGTTCGGGCACAATTTGACGCGGGAGCGCCGCCATGTCCCTGCCGCCGTACCACGTGTCGGCCTATAACACCGCCAAGGCGTCGGAAAACAAGATCCACGACGACGCCACCGCGCAGCGCTTCGGGTTTTGTGGCGGGCTGGTCGGCGGCGTGCATGTTTACGCCTACATGACGCACCTGCCGGTGCAGCGCTGGGGCCGCGCCTGGCTGGAACGCGGCACCGGCGAGGCGCGCTTCGCCCGGCCGGTTTATGAAGGCGACATCGCGGAGATCGCCGCCACGGAAGATGCCGACGGGCTGGCGTTGCAAGTGACCAGCATGGGCGTGCTGTGCGCCACTGGCCGCGCGGCGTTGCCGGAGGCGGCGGTCCCTGTTGCGCTGGACGATTTTTCCCCGGCCACCCCGCCCTCGCATGACGCGCGCCCGCCGGCCGACGAACAATCGCTGCCGGTCGGGAGATTTCTGGGGATGACCCCGCTGACCGTGACACCGGACTACCAGGCGCGGGACCTGTCGGACACGCGCGAGACCGACCCGCTCTACGCGGCGGAGGGCCTCGTGCATCCCGGCACGATTTTGCGCTGCTGCAACTGGGCGCTGTCGCACAACGTGGTGCTGCCGGCCTGGATGCACATGGGCAGCACGGTACGGAACCTCGGCGTGGCGCGCGTCGGCGACACGCTGGGCGTGCGGGCGCGGGTGACCAGGAACTACGAGCACAAGGGCCACAAATGGGTGGAGATCGACGCCCTGGTGCTGGCCAACGAGCGCACGCCGATCGCCCGCGTCACGCACATCGCGATCTACCGGCCGCGGCAACTGGCCGCGGCGGCCTGACGTTCCGACGCCTCCTGTCCGATTGCCGGCGATGACACGGATACGTGGCCGCCGCCGCCGCTTGCCAACCCGGCGCAGTGTGGCAGGTTGAACCCGGCAAACAACGAAGCGGCAACGGGCGAACCGGTTCACGCCGCGGCGATTGCGACAGAACGGAGAACAGCAATGCAGATCGGTGTGGTCGGCCTCGGCCGGATGGGCGCCAACATCTCGCGCCGGCTGATGCGTGCCGGACATTCCTGCGTGGTGTGGGACGCGAACGCCGCCGCCGTGCAGGGCCTCGGCAAGGAGGGCGCGCAGGGCGCCGGCGGCCTGGCCGAAGTCGTGAAGGCACTGACGGAAACACCGCGCGCGGTGTGGGTGATGCTGCCGTCCGGGAAAATCACCGAACAGACGATCGAGCAACTCGGCACGCTGCTGTCGGCCGGCGACATCATCATCGACGGCGGCAACAGCAACTGGAAGGACGACGTCCGCCGCGGGCGAACGCTGAAGCAGAAAGGCATACGCTACGTCGATTGCGGCACCTCAGGCGGCGTGTGGGGCCTGGAGCGCGGCTACTGCCTGATGATCGGCGGCGAGACGGACGCGGTGCGGCACCTCGACCCGATCTTCGCCGCGCTCGCCCCCGGCGTTGGCACGATCGAACGTACGCATGGCCGCGAAGGCAGCGACCCGCGCGCGGAACGCGGCTACATCCATGCCGGCCCGGTCGGCGCCGGGCATTTCGTGAAGATGGTGCATAACGGCATCGAATACGGCTTGATGCAGGCCTACGCGGAGGGCTTCGACATCCTGCAAGGCCGCGCCGCCGATGCCCTGCCGGAAGACGAACGGTTCGCGCTCAACCTGGGCGACATCGCCGAAGTCTGGCGGCGCGGTTCGGTGGTCTCGTCCTGGCTGCTCGATCTCACCGCCGAGGCGCTGGCGGGCGATGAGACGCTGGAACATTTCTCCGGCTTCGTGGAGGATTCCGGCGAAGGCCGCTGGACCGTGGACGCGGCGGTGGAGGAAGCGGTGCCGGCGAATGTTCTGGCGACCGCGCTGTTCGCGCGATTCCGTTCCCGCAAGGATCACACCTTCGGGGAGAAGATCTTGTCGGCCATGCGCTTCGGCTTCGGCGGGCATACCGAACACATGCTGAACCAGAAATAGCCGCCCCGTGATCCCAAGCCCCAGGCACGCCCCCCGCCCATGACCATCCTCCTGGTGATGGGCGTCTCCGGCTGCGGCAAGACCACAATCGCGCGCGGCCTCGCCGACCGACTGGGGTGGGACCTGATCGAGGGCGATGCGTTCCACCCGCCCGCCAATATCGCCAAGATGCACGCCTCCATCCCGCTGGATGACGCCGATCGCGCGCCTTGGCTCGCCAACATCGCCGCCGAGATCGACCGCGCGCGCGCCGCCGGTCGCAGCGCCGTTCTCGCCTGCTCGGCGCTGAAGCGCGCCTATCGCGCGGTGCTGATCGGCGCGCGCGCCGAAATGGTGCTGATCTACCTGCAAGGCACGCAGGCCCTGATCGCCGCCCGGCTCGCCGCGCGCACCGGCCATTTCATGCCGCCGGGCCTGCTCGCGAGCCAGTTCGCCGCGCTTGAGGAACCGGGCGCCGACGAGAACCCCATCGTCCTGTCCATCGCCAAGCCGCCCGAGGCCATCATCGACGCGGCGGCAGCCGCGTTGCGGGACCGGAACATCGTCCCCAGGGAAACCGCGCCGTGACCGAAGCGATCTATCCGAGCCTGCGCGACCGCGCGGTGCTGCTGACCGGCGGCGCGTCCGGCATCGGCGCGGCCGAGGTCGAAGCCTTCGCCGCCCAGGGCGCGCGCGTGGCCTTCCTCGACATCGCCGCCGAACCGGCCGCCGCGCTGATCGCCCGCGTCGCCGCCGCCGGCCATCCCGCGCCGCTCTTCCTGCCCTGCGACCTCACCGACATCGCCGCCTTGCGCGCCGCGATCGCCGAGGCCGCGCGGCAGCTCGGCCCGATCACCATCCTGGTCAACAACGCCGCCAACGACCAGCGCCACAAATGGGAAGACGTGACGCCGGAATACTGGGACGAACGTCAGGCCGTGAATCTGCGCCACCAGTTCTTCGCCATCCAGGCGGTGGCGCCGATGATGAAGGCGGCCGGCGGCGGTTCCATCGTCAATTTCGGCTC
>DATLQW010000121.1:0-11123 GCA_035535035.1 Acetobacteraceae bacterium | reverse complement strand
GCGTCGCAACCGGCGGGCGGCCGATCCTGGTGGGGATCGGGGCGGAGGCTTGGGGCGGCGGTGGCTGGCTGACCGGACACGAACGGAACAAGAACACGGATCGCGGGACGAGTCAAGGAATTTTTTCGGGAAGCGGGGGGGTTGGTTTGGGCGTTATCCGCGGACCGGAGAGCAGCGGCAGCCGAACCGCTTGGGCTGAGCCGCCGGAATTCGACCTGTTGCGGACATTAGAAATGATCTAAGAGGCACACGAAACGGCGGTGATGGTTAAACATTTCCCTGCAATAGCATCATCGACGAAGCATACAGACGACGGTTGTCAGAGTTGAACTCGTATTTCACATCGCAGAGAAGGTCGTGAAGGTCGATGAGCTTGCAGGATTTTGGGATATAGAAAGAATCTCTTGATCCATCTACCAACAAGGGGCCATAGGGAGAGGTGCGCGGCACGTTGAACCGCCTGTCCCTCCGACCTACAGCGCGCACCCTTGGTCCGCTTCGCGTCCCAAGCCAATCGAACGGCTGTGGGGGCTGATGCACCGGCACATCACCCACAACAAGTGCCACGCGACCTTCAGGGACTTCCGCGACGCAACCCTGACGTTCCTGCGCGAGGAGGTACCCAGCAACTGGCGCCTCTACCGCGATGAGGCAACGGACAATTTCCGCATCATCTCGCCCAAGGACTCTTGGATTCTGGCGTGAGTGGGGTATAGCCTGATGCGCATGACGTCAGGCCTTCGCCAGCCGCACCGTCGTCAGCCCCTCCGCCACCGTCAATGTCGCTCCGGTCGCCGCTCGCACCTCGTCAACGGTGAACCCCGGCGCGATCTCCCGCATCAGGAACCCCTCGCCGGTCGGCTCGAACAAGCCGTAATTCGTCGCCACCAGCGTCACCACGCCGCGCGCGGTCACCGGCAGGTCGCAGCGCTCCACCAGCCGCGGCTTGCCGTCGCGCGTCACGTGTTCAAGGATGATGAACACGCGCCGCGCGCAGGCCGCCAGGTCCATCGCGCCGCCGATGCCGCCGCCCTTCTGGCCTTTCAGCTTCCAGTTCGCGAAATCGCCGGAACACGCGACCTGGTAGGCGCCCATCACCGTCGCCTCGATATGCCCACCGCGGATCACGCCGAACGAATCCGCGTGGTGCACCACCGCTGCCCCCGGCCGCAGCGTGACGTTCTGCCCTCCGGCGTTCACCAGGTTCAGGTCTTCCTGCCCCTCCGGCGCGATCGGGCCGTAGCCGATCACACCGTTCTCCGAGTGATAGATGATGTCGCGCTCGCCGATATCGGTGTTGGAGCACAGCGTCGGGATGCCGACGCCCAGGTTGACGATCCAGCCGTCCTGGAATTCCAGCGCGACTCGGTCCGCCATCTGCTGGCGGGTCAGGCCTTTGGTTTCGCTCATCGGCGGCGCTCCTGCCGGCGGGTGGGCCAGAGTCCTTCGGGCGGCGGCGGCACCTTAACCAACCGGTTGATGTAGATGCCCGAGATATGCACCATATCGGGGTCGATACTGCCGGCGGGCACGATGTCCTCGTCCACCTCGACGATCGTTACGCGTGCCGCGGTCGCCATCACCGGACCGAAATTGCGCTGCGAGCGATGGAATTGCAGATTGCCGAACGTGTCGGCGCGCGTCGCACGCACGAACGCGTAGTCCAGCGGCAGCGCGTATTCCAGCAGGTATTCGCGGCCGTTGATCACACGCGTCTCACGGCCCTCGGCCAGTTCGGTGCCCACCGCGGCCGGTGTGTAGAACGCCGGGATGCCGGCGCCGGCGGCACGCAGCCGTTCCGCCAGCGTGCCTTGCGGCACCAGCTCGGCTTCCACTTCGCCCGATTCGTAGTACTTGGTGAACGGCAGCACGTCGGTCGGACGCGTGGCGGCGGTGAATGCACAAATGACCTTCTTCACCTGGCCGTTCTCCACCAGCATGCCGATGTCGGGCATGCGCGGCTGCTGCGCCCCGCCCGTGGTGTTGGCCACCAGCGTGAGTTGCTTCGCGCCTTGTTCCAGCAGCGCCTTGATCAGGTTGAACGGCACGCCCGGCATGGCGAAACCGCCGAAGGCGATGGTGGATCCATCGGGAATGTCCCGCACGGCTTCCTGGAACGTGCCGACCTGTTTCGATTTCTGTGTCATGTCCCTCCCGCCCGTCGTCGCCGTGCCCGGATCAACGGGTATGGGGGGACGGGAGTCAAGTTGCGGCGCATGCGGCGCGGGGGCGGAACGCGCCGGGCGGGACGTTTCGCCTCACCCGGCCATTACCTTGAACCGCTGGTCGTCATCCGTTGCCATCTGGTTCACCAGATCGATCTCCCAGGCCAGATACGCGCGCATCGCATCCTCGACGCTGCCGGCCTGGTCGCGCGCGCGCAGCCGCATGTCATCCGCCGCGCTGACCATGTGTGTCGCGCCGGGTTCCAGCGCATGACCGGCGGCGACCCACGCCGCCGTGCCGCCGGACAGCGCCAGCACCGGGGCCGGCGTGTGGCCGTTCCACTCGGCCGCGGCCAGCCGCGCCAGCACGCCGTCCGCCGAGGTGAACACGATCGCCTCCACCGCCGGCAGTGCAACGAACGCCGCGGCCAGGCGGGCACGGATCGCGTACCAGGCGCCAGGAATATGGCCGGCGATGAAGCCTCGGCTCCAGTCAAGATCGACCACCACCGCGGTGCCCGCCAGCAACCGAGCCTGCAACGCGGCGACATCGATCGACGGCACAGCCACGTCGTCCAGCCCGAGCACGCGCGGCGCATACGCCCCGGTCGCCGTACCGGCGGCGCGCATGTCAAGGGTCAGCACCGCGACATCCCAGCCCATCTGCTGCAGCCAGTGCGCCGTCATGGTGGCGCGCACGCCGTCGTCATCCGCCAGCACGACGCGCGCACCCCAGGTGGCGGCGTGCCGGTCGGTCTCCTGCACCAGTTGCCCGCCGGCGACGTGCTTCGTGCCCGGCAGGTGCCCGGCCGCATACTCCGCCGGCGTGCGCACATCGAAGACATACAGGCTGCGCGTCGTGGCCTCCGCCCGCCAGCGCTCCAGCGTCGCCAGGTTGATCGTCCTGATCCGGAACCGTTGCGCCACCCGTGCCGCGGCGGCGCGCGCCGCGGCACGGCCGGCATCCGACACGGCGGGAGGCTGCGCCGTCGCATCCTTCAGCACCCGGAAACCCGCCAGGTGCCAGGCCTGCGTGCCGTCCTTCAACGACACCACCTTGTTCGGCACGCCGGCGTTGATCAGCGACTGCGCGCCAATGATGCTGCGTGTGCGACCACCGCAATTCACAATCACGGTGGTATCCGCCGACGGCACCAGGTCGGCGAAGCGATACACCAGCTCCGCCCCGGGGACGCTGATCGCGCCGGGGATGCTGTTGTCGTGGTATTCGTCGTAGGAGCGGCTGTCGAACAACGCGATATCGGCGCGGGAATCGAGCAATGCCTTGAGTCGCTCGGCGGTGATCCACGGCGTGCCGGCCTCGTGTTCGACGACTTCGGCGAACGCCTTGCTGGGCACGTGCACGCCGCTGTAGAGCCGATAGCCGGCCGCTTCCCACGCGGCGATGCCGCCGTGCAGCACCGATACATCGGTGTAGCCCAGCGCCGCCATGCGCGATGCGGTGCGTTCGGCCAGGCCCTCGCCGTCATCGCAGCAGACCACGCGGACGGAACGGCGGGGCACCATTTCGTCCACCAGCATCTCCAGGCGACTGAGTGGGATGCAGGCGGCCATCAACAGATGTCGCGCGTCGAACGGCACTTCCTCGCGCGGGTCGAGCAGGGCAAGCTCGCCGCCATCGTGCAGGCTGGTCTTCAAGGTGCGCGCGTCGATCTGGCGGATCATGTTCCGTTTCCTTCCCGTTCTTTTTCATTCCGTCGTGGCGCGATACGATCGGCGTGACGCCCGAAGCAGTAAGCGAGCGGCGCCGTCTCGGCAACCTGCAACTGGTGGAGGCGAGGCGACCCCGCTCCACATCCGGCGGGTGATCGCGCTGGCCAATCTGTTGCACGTGTGACAAGGCTTGTGCACCACCGCGCGGAGGTTCCGGCAACATGTCGCAAAACTTCACCATTCGTCCGATCGGCACCATCGCCACGCCCTGGCACAGCATCGCCGCGTGTCCGCGCAACGGCCGGCAGCCCGATCCGGCGCCGCCCTGTTCGGTGCGCATCTTCCCCGAATACGTCGCCGGCCTGCAATCCCTCGACGGTTTCTCCCACCTCATCCTGCTCTATTGGCTTGGCGGAACAAAAATGCCGGAGTTGGTATTCACCCCACCCTTCGACACCCAGCCGCGCGGCATCTTCGCCACGCGCGGGCCGCGGCGGCCCAATCCGATCGGGCTGTCCGTCGTGGCGTTCGACGGCATGGACGGGCCGGACCGCCTGAACGTGCGCTACCTGGATTGCCTCGACGGCACGCCGTTGCTCGACATCAAGCCCTACCTGCCGACCACCGACAGCGAGCCGGACGCGCGCATGGGCTGGCTGGATCCGCACGCGACCCGGAACCCCCAGACCGGGCGCCGGTAAAACCCCGCTGCGCCGCGCCCGTTGCATCGCGATTGACTTGGCCGCGCGGCTTCGTCAGTTTCGCGCCCACTGGGACCGGCCCCGCTGCGGGTCCGGAAAAAAACGGGAGGACGGAATGGGAAGCCGCCGGCGGGCGATGCGCGGGTCGATGGCGCTTGCGCGCGCGATGTGATGGCGTCCGATCTGTCGCAGTCCGGCGTACCGCTGCTGGCGATACGCGGCGTGGAGGTGCGCTTCGGCGGAGTGATTGCGCTGGGCGGCGTCTGGTTTGACGTGGGCCACAGCCAGATCTGCGGCCTGATCGGCCCCAACGGTTCCGGCAAGACCACGTTGTTCAACTGCATCAGCGGCATCTATCGCTACCAGGAAGGCGACATCGCCTTCGAGGGCCGCTCGCTGAAAGCCACGCCGCGCCACCGCATGGCCGGCCTGGGCATCGGCCGCACGTTCCAGAACGTCGCGCTGTTCCGCCGCCTGAGCGTGCGCGACAACGTGCTGGTGGGCGCGCATCATCTTGGGCGCTCGGGTTTCTTCGCCAACGCGCTGCGCATCCCCGTGGTGCGGCGCGAGGAGCAGGATTCCGCCCACCGCCTGCAAGTCCTGCTCGATCTGCTCGAGCTGCACGACGTGGCGGACATCCGCGCCGGCGGCCTGCCGTTCGGCACGCAGAAGCGCGTCGAACTGGCCCGCGCGCTGATCGGCGACCCCAAGCTGTTGTTGCTCGACGAGCCGGCCGGCGGGTTGAACCACAGCGAGGTCGATGAACTCGCTCTTCTGCTGCAACGCATCCGCAGCCATTTCAACCTCAGCATCCTGCTGGTGGAACATCACATGAATCTGGTGATGCGCGTCTCCGACAAGGTGGTCGCGCTGGAATTCGGCCTGAAGATCGCCGATGGCACGCCCGACCAGGTGCGCAACGAACCCGAGGTGATCCGCGCCTATCTTGGCGAGACGCAAGAGGAGGTCCGGCATGCCGGCGCAGCTTAAGGCGCCCATACTGGAAGCGAAGGGGCTGCACGCCGCCTATGGCGAGACCAAGGTACTGCACGGCATCGACTTCGCCGTGCGGGAAGGCGGCGTCAGCGCGTTGCTCGGCGCCAACGGCGCGGGCAAGACGACCACGTTGCGTGCCATCTGCGGCATGGTGAAGACGCAGGGCGAGATCCGCTTCGCCGGCGAGCGGATCGACGGCAGCGCGACCGAGTTGGTGGCGCGCCGCGGTGTCGCGCACGTGCCGGATGGCCGCGGCACGTTCCTGGAACTGACGGTCGAGGAAAATCTGCGGCTGGGTGCCTATACGCGCCGCGACCGTAACGTGGCGGCGGATTTCGAGCGCATGTTCGGCTATTTCCCCCGGCTGCGCGAACGCTACCGCCAGCAGGCCGGCACGCTGTCGGGTGGCGAGCAGCAGATGCTGGCGATCGCGCGCGCGCTGGTGCTGCGGCCGAAGCTGCTGTTGCTGGACGAGCCGTCGTTCGGGCTGGCGCCGCTGATCGTGCAGGAGATCTTCGCGATCATGCGCCGGATTCGCGCGGACGAGAACGTCAGCATCCTGCTGGTGGAGCAAAATGCCAGCCTGGCACTTGATTTTGCGGAGGATGCGTATTTGCTGGAGACCGGGCGGATCGTGGTTGCCGGCCCGGCGGCGGAGATCCGCCAGGACGAGTCGGTGCGGCGGTCCTATCTGGGGTACTAGGTGCGGGGAAACCCTCGCCCGCCGCGCGGGAGAACAACGGTTGCAAGGAGGCATGGCGTGGAAGGCTTTGTGCATCAGGTCATGTCCGGCATCGCCAACGGCAGCATCTATGCGTCCGTGGCACTGGCGCTGGTGATGATCTATCAGGCGACGCACCACATAAACTTCGCCCAGGGTGAAATGGCGACGTTCTCCACGTATGTCGCGCTCGCCCTGATCCATCTCGGCTTCTCCTACTGGCTGGCCTTCATCATCACCGTTGCGTTGTCCTTCGCCGCCGGCATGGTGATCGAGCGGCTGCTGATGCGGCCGATGATGGATGCGCCGGTGCTGTCCTCGGTCGGCGTGTTCATCGGGTTGCTGCTGGTCATCAACGCGTGCAGCGGCTGGTTCTTCGGTTACACGATCAAGCAGTTCCCCTCGCCGTTTCCCAGCGAGCCGCTGCTCGGCGGCTACGTGTCCGGCCATGAGATCGGTTCCACCGCCGTGACGCTGGCGGTGTTGATGGCGGTGTATCTGTTCTTCCGGCACACCAGGCTGGGACTGGCGATGCGCGCCGCGGCGTTCAACCCCGCTTCCGCGCGCCTGGTCGGCATACGCGTCGGCTGGATGCTGGCGTTGGGCTGGGGGCTTGCCGCGTCGATCGGCGCCATTGCCGGCATGATGGTCGCGCCGGTCGTCTTTCTCGATCCCAACATGATGGCGGGCATACTGCTTTACGCCTTTGCCGGCGCGCTGCTGGGCGGCATCGACAATCCGCTCGGCGCGGTGCTGGGCGGCTTCGCCGTCGGCGTCATCGAGAATCTCGGCGGCGCCTATCTCGTCGGTACCGAGCTCAAGCTGAGCCTGGCGCTGGTGATCATCGTTGTCGTGCTGGTGGTGAAACCGACCGGTCTGCTGGGCCGGGCTGTGCAGAGCAGGGTGTAGCGATGGCCAACGAGGGAGCGCTCGAAGCGACGATGGGCCGGCGCGCGGTGGCGCGGCCGGCGATCACGCGCGTCCCCTGGGGCGTCGCACTCGCCGTCGTCATCGCCGCGGTGGTGCCCACCGCATTCTTCAACGGCTACCATTTGTTCCAGCTCACCATGGTGGAGGTCTATGCGATTGCGATCCTCGGCCTGGCATTGCTCACCGGGTTCAACGGCCAGATTTCTCTGGGGCACGGCGCGTTCTACGCGATCGGCGCTTATACCACCGCCATCCTCATGGCGAATCTCAACGTGCCGTACTGGGCGACGCTGCCGGTCTCGGCGGTGGTCTGCGCGGCGGTCGGCTTCCTGATCGGCCTGCCGGCGCTGCGGCTGGGTGGGTTGTACCTCGCGCTGACCACGTTCTCGCTGGCGATCGCGGTGCCGCAATTGCTCAAGGTAAACGCCGTGTCGGACTGGACCGGCGGCGTGCAGGGCCTGGTGATCGACAAGCCGGACGCGCCGTTCGGCCTGCCGCTGTCCGGCGATCAGTGGCTTTATCTGTTCACGCTGGCGATCGGCTGCGTGATGTTCGCGATCGCCTGGAATTTGGTGCACGGCCGCATCGGGCGGGCCATGATGGCGGTGCGCGACCACGCGCTCGCGGCGGAAGCCATGGGCATCAACCTCGCGCTGCTGAAGACCCGCACGTTCGCGCTGAGCGCGATGTTCACCGGCATCGCCGGCTCGCTCAGCGCCATTGTGGTGCAGTTCGTGGCACCCGATACGTTCGGCGTCTTCATCTCGATCTTCCTGTTCGTGGGCCTGGTGGTCGGTGGGGTGGCGTCGATCGGCGGCGCGATCGTCGGCGCGCTGTTCATCCAGTTCATCCCCAACATCGCGGAAAACGTGTCGAAGGCGGCGCCGGGTGCGGTGTACGGCGTCATCCTGATCGCCATGATGTTCCTGATGCCCGAAGGCGCCGGCGGACTCCTTTGGTCGTTGTATCGGCGGTTGCGGCGGCGCTGAACTAATCCTGCCGCGACAACGCCCCGCTTGCGGCGGGGAAGCCATAGGGCAGAGGCGGTCGGCGCTCGGGCGTCTGGTTTCCTCGACCCGTTTCGGCCACAGGCCTGTTAGGCTTGATTAGGGCTACAATCGTGGCCACAACCTGTGATGCTGCTTGAATAGGACGAGAGCAAGCGGGCGATCAACCGCGAGCGGCACAGGCTGGGCCTCACCGACGGCCAGATGTTGTTCGACGGCCGGCCCGTCTTTTCATACCCCTCACCACGTCATGGTGAGCAGCGCGTCGTCACGGTGGGGCTGATCGGTGGGACGTTGTATGCTGTGGTCTGGAACGAACGGGGTGACGCCACGCGGTTGATCTCGTTCAGGAGGGCGAGAGTTGGCGAAGAGAGAGCGTATCGAGCGCGCTTCGGCTGAGCAATTTCGGGCGATGCGCGAGCGTGGCGAGAGCGGCGGCGACTGGCAGGCGGCGGAAGCCCGTGTCGCAGGCAGAGGTCGAGCGCCTGGCGGACGAGGATGATGGAGGCTTGCCGGAGGGTTGGGAAAGCACGGTTGAGATCGGCGTGCTCCAGTACGGCCAATTTGCGCTCCCCTGTTTGGATTGCCTCACGGCATGGCGTTCGAACTCAATAGACCGGTTGCGAAAGTCCACTTTAACAATAATTTGTCAATAAATTCAATGGGCAGTGGCCGACGAAATCGATTTCTGCAACAGGTCTAACGACTGCCGGCATCACCGCGGGCTCAATCTCGGCGCGACTCGCCAACTCCCGCCCTTGCGACTTGCCGAAGCATTCGATCTCCTCGGCGACGTTTTCCCAGTCGATCGGCAGGTTGATCCGCGCATGCGCTGCGCTGCGGAGTGCGCGCGCCAGGTCTTCGGCCCACAGCGCCAGGTCGCTATCGTAGTTTCGATCGGTGGCCATGGTTTCCACCGTAGTCCCTCCAGCGGTTGTCCGCGAGTGGTGACCCGCGCAGCGCGGAACGCGACCCGGGAATCCTGCAGCGCCCCGCCGTGGCATCGTCTCCCGCACACCGATGCGAGGCGTGCTTGAGACGCGGCCGGCTCGCCCGTCGAGGCCCTGCTGCCGCCGGGTCTCACCCCGGCGGCATCGCCCCGTGTGCAAAGACACGAAATGTGCATGAGACGCCGCCGGCCCGCCGGCCGGGCAGTGGGGTCAGTTTGAACGCAACGTGCCGACCAAAAACAGGGGTAGGCCGGCTCCGGGACCGCCTCGGGCATCGGAATGAGCCAAATAGGCTCGGCGCGCGGGATCATCGATCGACTTCCACTGGGAGCCTTTGAAGCGCCAAGATTCCCAGCAGGAGCTGCTGGTGCGGTCAGCCACCACCAAGGTCCCCGACGCTGATCCGCGTCGTTTGCCTTGAAATGTTCGCTCGATTGCGCATATAGAATGCGCAAAGGAGTAGTCACCATGCCCGGTCGAGGAACAGCGGCGCGAAGCGGTGCGCCCGCACGGGGTCGCCGTCTGCCGACGGCCCTGTCCTACCTTGCGGTGTACCGCGCGTCGCCGCTGGAACGAATCTCCATGATCAAACGGGGCGTGCGTGCCACCGACGCAAAGCACGTCATCGCCGACCTCTCCATCGCGCAGGGCACGGCGCTGAAGGCGTTGAACCTGTCGCAGGCGACGGTGAACAAGAAGGCGAAGCAGGGACAAACCCTGTCGCCTGACGAAAGCGAGCGGGTCATCGGCCTGGCAAGGCTGGTGGGCCAACTGGAAGCGATCGTGCAGGAGTCCGGCAACGCGCAAGGCTTCGACGCGACGGCATGGATGTCGCGCTGGCTCAATGAGCCGTTGGCGGCGCTGGGCGGGGTGCGGCCGATCGACCTGATGGACACCATGGAGGGCCAAAGCGTGGTGTCCACCGCACTGGCACAGATGCAGAGCGGGGCCTACGCTTGAGCAAGACGGTCTGGCGGATCGCGACGGACACGCCGACCTATGAAGCCGACGATCTTTCGGGTGCAGGCGCCAAGGCGACGGGCGGCCGCTGGAATGCGGCAGGCATCGCGTGCGTTTACGCGTCCGAAAGTCGCGCTTTGGCCTGCCTGGAGACGATCGTTCATTTGAATGCGGGCGGCCTGCCGCTCAAGCGCTATCTTGTTGCGGTCACGATCCCGGACGACCTCTGGGCGGCTGCGGAGGTGGCAAGTACGGGCAGTCTGCCGGTGGGGTGGGACGCCGAGCCTGCCGGCCGCGCCAGCATTGCGTTCGGCACGGACTGGCTGCGGGCGGGACGCTCGGCGCTGCTGGTGGTGCCGTCGGTCATTGTGCCGGAGGAGTGCAATGTCGTGGTGAATCCGCAGCATGCCGGCAGCGGGGGGATCGCGGCGGGCAAGGTGAGGAAGTGGGTGTACGATCCGCGGCTGGCGAAGAGGGCTGGGATTGATGCCTGACGAGCATTGACTGCTATGTTGGAGGCTCTCTACGAGGCGCAAATTTTACTGATTCCGGATACCAAACGGAATGTGAACACAAGGGGTGTTACTGGAGGCCGGCTTTAGGTGTCCAATCTGATCATCAAAGAATATTTGTGGCTTCATGACGTCAAGAATATTCTTCTTCTCTATTCCACCGGTAAGTAATAGTTCATCCACCTCGATCCCAAGATGCTTCATCGTATTAATCAATCGTTCATGCGCCGGAGCATTCCGCGCAGTAACGATAGATACTCTTACTGCCTTTTCCGAACTATTAATCCTGTTGGAGTTTTCTGCCTCCATTTTTTGGATACTCGAAATACGTTGCAGAAGTGGCATCAGTGGGCCATTCTTGAGTGGCTGTTGCTAGCTAGCCCATCTTATTCACCGGATAAGTCGATCCCGGATTGATAGTGAGCAAGCAATGGAACCCGGCGCGCCCCATCCGCGGCAGGGTGACCCGCATTTCAGTCCATATCTGTCAGGCGCCAGGGGTTGATC
>DATLQW010000120.1:0-47220 GCA_035535035.1 Acetobacteraceae bacterium | reverse complement strand
CCGGGGGCGGCAAGGAACTGCCGAGTTCGACGTAATATTCGTGCCGGCTGGTGGCGGAGAGGGCGGACATTGGTGCGGCTCCGGGTTGGTTAATACGGCAGACGGTGTTGGATAGCATAAATAACTGACGGGTTCAAGTGGCCGGATGTAGCCGTACGGAATTTTTTTCTGTGAGTGTGACAGGGGGTGGGGATGAATGCCGGCTCCCCGGGCGGGTTACGGCGCTGGCAAGGGCACCACGCCCGTGGCGGGCACTTCGCTGGACGGCCGGGTTGGATCAGTCCGTCGCCCTGTCGATCATGGCGAAGCCTTGCTTCCTCATCGCATCGGCAAGGCGTTCGTCCAGCGTCACGACCTGCAGCGATGCGGGACGGCGTTCCGCGGCGACGAAAGTGCGGACGGGCAGCCATTGACGAACATTGCCGACGCTGACCAGGAACAGCACGCGGTGCTGGAACGAGAGCCAGTCGATCAGACGCGCCCACAGGCTCATCCGCCTTGTGAATGGTCGGTTTAGGTCACCGAGCGAGAGATTGATGACAACCAAGCCGGGTGCGGACGCGGGTTCGTCACCTTCTCCCGCCACGAGCCGGCGCACCGCGAGATAGATGACGTCCAGCGGCAGACGATCGGGCGGGATCGTCTCGGCCTGCTTTCCGGCGTTGTAAATCATCACCGGCCGCACATAGAGCGGTCGGACGCGCGGTGGGACGCCGTCCTGGAGGTCGCCGTGGACAATCAACGACGCCGTGCTGGTACCGTGGGACCGCCTGGAAGCGGGCGTGCGCGATGCCTTGGTAGCGAACGAGCGAGAACAGGCCAAGCAGCGCCGGGGGGTTGTGCGCATGATCGCGGGGTCGGACCACTGCCCGCCTGGCCGCGCTGCGTACGAAGCAAGCCCTCGGCCATGCCCGGGTTCGGCGGCGCCGGCTGCACCCTCGGCGCACGGGCTCTCGGCGCACGGGTTGCCGCCACGCGCCACCTCGCTACGATGCCGCCGAACCGGGAGGCGCCCGCATGACCCACCAGTACTGCATCGTGCAGGACGCCGGCCACGTCCGCACGGTCACCCTGAACCGCCCGGAGGTGCTGAACGCCCTCCACGCCGACGCCAACGACGAACTTTCCACCGTCTGGGACGAGTTCGCCGCTCGCGACGATTTGTGGGTCGGCATCGTCACCGGCGCCGGCGAGCGGGCCTTCTCCGCCGGCAACGACCTGAAGGTGCAGGCGGCGGGCAAGCGCCGCCCGAACGGACCGAACGGCTTCGCCGGCATCACCCACCGCTTCGACCTCGACAAGCCGCTGATCGCCGCGGTGAATGGCTGGGCGATGGGCGGCGGGTTCGAAACCGCGCTGGCCTGCGACATCATCGTCGCCGCCGAGAACGCCCTGTTCGCACTGCCCGAGCCGCGCGTCGGCCTGATCGCCGGCGGTGGCGGCGTGCACCGGCTGCCGCGCAGCATTCCCATGAAGCAGGCGATGGGCATGATCCTCACCGGCCGGCGGGTGACCGCGCGTGAGGGTTTCGAACTCGGTTTCGTTACAGAAATGGTGCCGCGGGGCCAGGCGCTGGAAGCGGCGCAGCGCTGGGCGGGCATGATCCTGGAATGCTCGCCGAAAGCGGTGCGGGCCTCGAAGCAGGCGGTGTATCGCGGGCTGGGCATGCCGACGCTGGAGCAGGCGATGCGCACGGTGTTTCCTGCGCAGGCGGAAAACATCGAGAGCCAGGACTATGTCGAGGGGCCGCGGGCGTTCGCCGAAAAGCGGCGGCCCAACTGGCGGAACGAGTAGGGGGGGCAGGCAACGATGGCGATGCGGGTGCACAATCTTTACTGCGATGCCAATGGCGAATCGCACTGGCGCGATGTGGAGATCAACTGGGTGGAGGAAGGGCCGGGGGGAAAAATGTCGGCGCGCCAGGCGGCGAACGGGATCATCTTCCGGCAGACCCAGGCGGAGCATGACCGTCCCTGGCATCCGGCGCCGCGGCGGCAATACATCATCAATCTCGATGCCGGCGTGCAGCTTACGGCGAGCGACGGAGAGGCGCGGGTGATCGGCGCCGGCGAGGTGATTCTTGTCGAGGACACCACCGGCAAGGGGCATCTGTCGAAATCGGTGAACAACCAGATGCGGCACTCGATCTTCGTGCCGATCGAATAGGGGGAGAAAATAGATGCGGATTCATAACATCTACGTGGACGACGCCGGCGAGACACATTGGCGCGACGTCGAGGTGGCGTGGGTGGAGGAGCGCAACGGCAGCAAGCTTTCGGCGCGGCTGCCGGCGACGGGCATCATCTTTCGCGAGACGTCGGGAGATTACGACCTGAGCTGGCACCCGGCGCCGCGGCGACAATACATCATCAACCTCGACGGCGGCGTGCAGATCACCGCCAGCGACGGCGAGGCGCGGCAGATCGGCGCCGGCGAGGTGATCCTGGTCGAGGATGTGCGCGGCAAGGGGCATCTGTCGAAGTCGATCGGCGGGCAGATGCGGCATTCGATCTTCGTTCCGGTGGAGTAGCTACGACCGTGGGGCGTCTTCTGGCAACCTGGGCTGCGCGGGCAAGACGGCAGCTTCCGCATCATGGGCTCACCGAGACGCCGCGTGCCCGCGTCGGGCGGGTCGGCGTTGGCGCGTCCCCGCCCGATACCGGCAGGCAGGAGCATGGCAGGAAGATCGCGGCGCGCGAAAACGCGCAACCGACGAAACTCCATGACCGCACGCGGCAACTGCTCACGCGCGGTGTAGCTGAAGCGGCGGGACGACAAGGACCTGGGTGTCGATCGGGGACACTATCGAGGCGACAGGTTACTGATAAGATCGGCGCGGGCGGCACCATCGCTGCTCGCTGTTGACGGAAGGGAACGGGAATGATCCGGAGACGATCAGTTATGACGGCCGGCGCGGTCGCGGCGGTGGCGGCCGTGGGCTGGCGGCCGGCTGGCGCGGCCAACGCGCCGGGAGTTACGGCGACGGAGATCAAGATCGGCAACACGAACCCGTATAGCGGCCCAGCCTCGGCGTATGGTGTGCTCGGGAAGCTCGAGCAAGCGTATTTCAACAAGATGGTCAACGAGCAGGGCGGGATTGCCGGGCGCAAGATCAACTTCATTTCGTTGGACGATGGCTACAGCCCGCCCAAGACGGTGGAGGACATCCGTCAGTTGGTGGAGGAGGACAAGATTGCGTTCACCTTCAACACGCTGGGCACGCCGACCAACAGCGCGATCGAGCGCTATATGAACCAGCACAAGGTGCCCATGCTGTTCGTCGCGACCGGCGCCGACAAGTGGGGCAACTACAAGCAGTATCCGTGGACCATCGGCTGGCAGCCCAGCTATCGCACGGAAGCGGAAATCTACACGAAATACATGCTGCAGCAGAAACCCGACGCCAAGCTGGGAATCCTTTACCAGAACGACGACTTTGGCAAGGACTACCCGGCCGGTGTGAAGGACGCGCTCGGCGCCAGGTATTCCAAGATGGTGGTCGAGGCGACTTACGAAGTGACCGATCCGACCATCGATAGCCAGATTTCGCAGTTGCAGTCATCGGGTGCCGACGCGCTGCTGGTCGCTGCCACGCCGAAATTCGCGGCGCAGGCGATCCGCAAGGTGCATGATCTCAACTGGAAGCCGATGTTCTTCATGACCAACGTGGCGATTTCCGTTGGTGCGGTGATCAAGCCGGCCGGACCGGAGAATTGCATCGGCATGATCAGCGCCGGGTATTTGAAAGACTCCACCGATCCGCGCTGGAACGACGATGCCGGCATGAAGGAATGGCGCGCGTTCATGAACAAGTATCTGCCGGGCGCCGACCAGACCGACGGAGGCTATGTTGCGGCCTACGCGGTCAGCGACACGATGCTGAAGGTGCTGAAGCAATGCAATGGCGACTTCTCGCGCGAGAACGTCATGAAGCAGGCTACCAACCTGCATGATCTGGGCAACCCGCTGCTGCTGCCGGGCATCAAGATCAACACCAGCCCGACCAACTATCATCCGATGAAGGGGATGCAGTTGCAAAAGTGGACCGGCAAGACGTTTGAGCTGTTCGGCGACGTGATCGTCGGCAGCTAATCCGGAGGTGCCGCGGTGCGGCGGCCCGGCTGCCGCCGCACCGTGCTTCCGCAGCCGCAAGGCTTCGCGGAGGCGGTCGCCGGTCCACCGCAGCCATCGGTCGGCGGAAATCTATCCCAATCCCTGCACCCTGACATCCGGCGCACCGGCCAAATGAGCCTCCACGCAATGGCTGCCAGCTCCTGCTTCGCCCGCTGCCGCACGGGAACGCCACCCCGATGCGCCCGCCAAGGCTGCCGGTCGTCCGGCCGGCTTGCCGGCAGGGATTGCGGCGAAACCGACCGTCGCTCCGCCTGGCGCGGGCGCCGGAGGGCAGAAAAAAGGTGGTTGCACCCGAGCAGCCTAAGGGTTTAGTAACCTTTTTGTGAGCAAAGGGCATGTAATCATGCCGCACGGTCGAAGGCGGAGACGGGTCTCATGAGAGCCGGCGCGTGGGGCGCGCCGTTGGCCGGAGACTGAAGCCGACGACGCGACAGGTCCGGCTGTACTGGTGAACCAAAATGGATGATCTGACTGTCAGGAGCCGTCCGGCATCCCTGGTGGACGGGGATCGTGCGCGCGAGTCTGGCCCTGGGCTTGCCAGGGGCCGAGTGGCGTTCGATGCTGGGCACGCCGCAGCATCTGGCGGTCACCACACACGAACGTCCCGCATCCTGCTGCTGGTGGTCATTGCCCTGCTGGCCGGTGGCAGTGCGGTGTTCGCCGTCGAGAAATTGGGGCTCGGAAGCGGGTCCGTACCTCTTATGTCTCCGCCCCAGGTGGCCTCCGGCCCGGTCGGGGTCGGCGCGCTCGGCTGGGTGGAGCCGGCGTCCCGGGTCCGCCGCCTTGGCCCGCCCAGCAACCTGGCCGTCAATCGTGTGGACCGGCTGTTCGTGCATGAGGGCGAGCAAGTTGCCGCGGGCCAACTGCTGGCCGAGTTCGCGGACGCGGCGGTCAAGGACGGCGCGGTGCTTGAGGCCGGCGCCGCGGTGACGGAGGCCAAGGCGGCCCTGGCGCGGGTCACGGCCGCCGGCCGGCCGAGTGAGATCGAAGCCCAGCAAGCCCGCATCGACAGCCTGACCGCCCAGCAGGAGATCGCAAGCCGTGATGCCGCCCGCGCAACCGAGCTGGTTCCGAGCGGCGCCGGCGCGCGCGCGGTCGCCGAACGCGACCGCGCGGCAGCGGACCGAGCGGCGGCGGACCTGCGTGAGGCCGAGGCCCAGTTGGTCACTCTGCAACGGCCGCGCCCCGAGGATGTCGCCGTGGCGGAAGCCCATCTTCGGACGGCCCGGGCTGCTCTCGTCGAAGCCCGCGCCGATGCCGCGCTGTCGCGGGTTTACGCACCGGTGGCCGGGAGGATTCTGAAGATCTACGCGCGCCCGGGCGACCTGGTCGGAACGCGGGGCCTGCTGGATCTGGCGGATCTCGACCGCCTCGATGTCGTGGCGGACGTGTATGAGAGCGACCTGCCACGGGTGCGCCTGGGTGCATCGGCCAAGGTGACCGTGCCGGGAGACCCCCGGCGCTATGTTGCGCAGGTGGTGGAGATTGGCCGGCTGGTGCAGCACACCACGGACGCCGGCGTCGATCCGGTGGCGCGGGTCGATGGTCGTACGGTCCAGGTCCGGCTCGCGCTGCTGCCGGACGGGTCCGAGGCCCTGCGCCATCGGATCAACATGCAGGTGCAGGTTGCGGTCCAGCCATGAATATGCTGGCCGGAGCAGACCCCGATGGGCCAGACATCTGCTCCCGTGCATCCGGGGCAAGTCCTGTTCTCCGGACGCCGTACGGCGTGCCGCGGCCGTTGTTGCCGGTTCGGCTGGCGTGGCGGCAGCTTCGCGCGGAACCGGCGCGGCTGCTGGTCGCGGTGGCCGGCGTCATGTTTGCCAGCGTGCTGGTGCTGATGCAGCTTGGCTTCCGCGCGGCGCTATTCGACACCGCAACCGCGCTTCCGCGGGCCATGCAGGGCGAGTTGTTCCTGATCAATCCGCTGACGACGGCGCTGTTCCGCGCCGAACCTATTCCCCGCGTCCGGGGCTACCAGGCCCTTGCGGTGCCTGACGTCGCGCAGGCAGTGCCGATCTATCTGGCGCAGGAGCCGTGGCGCAATCCGGAAACCGGGACGCATCGCGCCATTCAGATCATCGGGTTTGATGTCGAGGCCGGAGCCATCGCGATCCCCGGATTGGCACCGCTGGCCGCGGCGCTGACGCGGCGCGACACGGTTGCATTTGATTCGCTTTCGCGGCCGGAATTCGGCGACATTCGGCGGCTGATGGCAGAGCACGGCAGCCTGAAGGCGCAGCTCGGCGATCACGCGGTTGAGGTGGTCGGCACGGTGCGGCTCGGCGCAAGCTTTGGCGCTGACGGCAATGTCGTCATGAGCGCAAGCAATTTCCGCCGGCTGGTACCCGAGAGCCGGCAGAGCGATGCGGCACTGATCGCGCTTCGCCTCAAGAAAGGCGCGGATGTGCGCCAGGTTCGCAACCGGCTGAGCACGCTGTTGCCGCCGGACGTGCGGGTTGTCACCCACGCCGGGTTGGTGCAATGGGAAAAGCGCTATTGGGACAAGACAACGCCGATCGGCGTTATTTTTGCGTTCGGGAGTGTGATGGGTCTGATGGTCGGCATGGTGATCGTCTATCAGATTCTATTTACCGATGTCTGTAGCCACCTGCGCGGCTATGCCACTCTGAAAGCCTTGGGTTTCTCGCATCGGTACCTGCAGCTCGTTGTGCTTGGGGAAGCCTTGATACTTGCGTGTCTTGGCTTTCTGCCCGGCTTGCTGCTTTCGGCCGGGCTCTATCGCTATGTTGGGCGGGCGGCCTATCTGCCGCTTGATCTGACCAACGACCGCTGCATTGCGGTGTTCGGCCTGATCCTGGCGATGTGTGCGGTCGCCGGCTTGCTGGCGTTGCGCAAGCTGCGTGAAGCCGATCCCGCGAGCGTGTTCTAGCCGATGCGGGAACCGGTAGAGGCTTCCCGATTGTCCTACGCTTTCGGTACCGGGCGCCTCGCGCGGCGGGTGCTTTGGGATCTGGATCTGACGGTCCATCGCGGTGAAATCGTTTTGTTGACCGGCCCGTCCGGCAGCGGCAAGACCACGTTGCTCACGCTGATCGGAGCCCTTCGCGCCGTGCAGCACGGAAGTTGCGCTGTCCTGGGACATGAACTCAATGGGATAACCGATGCCGGGCGCGTGGCGATCCGGCGCAGGATCGGGTTCATTTTTCAGGATCATCAATTGCTGGACTTTCTGACCGCAAGGCAGAACGTTGCGATGGCGCTGGAGCACGATCCATCGAGCCGCGAAGCCGACCGTATGCGGCGTGCGGCGGACATATTGATCGCCGTCGGCCTGGGTCATTGCCTGGACCTGCGACCTGCGCAGCTTTCCGGCGGTCAGCGCCAGCGTGTTGCGATCGCCCGGGCGCTGGTGCGCAATCCCGATCTTCTGCTGGCCGACGAGCCCACGGCGGCGCTGGACCGGCAAAGCGGCGGCGAGGTGATGGAGCTGGTATCGGAACTCGCACGCGAGCGCGGCCTGGCTGTCGTGGTCGTCACGCATGACACACGCATTCTGGGCGTCGCGGACCGCATACTCAGCATGGAGGACGGACAAATCGGGGTAGCCGGGACTATGCCGTGAATAATGAGGAAATACAGAGTGGCGCGTACGCTCGTATTTATTTCAGGCATACGGAAGCGTTCTATGAAATGCAAGAACGTGGGGGATCCGTGAGCATTCCTGATCTCGAAAGGCGTACCAAGGTAACGTCTTGGTAAGTATTTTCTGCTACTGTGCTTCGAAGCACACAAAAAGGGGGGGCAGTCCGATGCAAATGGATTGCCGGGCCGAAAACTAGGGGGTTATCATGGAACTACAGTCTCTGCGCGAGCAGATCCTGCATACGGACAACGCGTTCTCGGTCGTCCTTGCGGACTCCCGAAAGCAGGTCGAAGCAGCTTGCCGCCTGCGATACCAGGTGTATTGTTTGGAGCGAGGGTTCGAACCTGGACGCGATGGAGTCGAAACGGACCAGTTCGACAGCAGGGCGCGTCATGTGCTGCTGGTCCACCGCGCAAGCGGTGAGCCCATCGGAACGGTGCGGGTGATTCCTTCGTCTTTCGCCGACGGCCTGCACGATTTGCCCATGACTGCGGTCTGCGCGCCCGGACTACTGCGGAATCTTCCAGCCCTGACGACCGGCGAAATATCTCGCTTCGCGGTATCGAAGCAGCGGCGCATGACCTGTCAAGCCGGAGCAATGGTCCGTCTGGGGTTGATGCGGGGCATCCTCCGGTTGAGTCACGAAATGGGTCTTACGCACTGGTGTGCGATTATGGAGCCAACGCTAATTCGGCTTCTGCAAATGAGTTCGATCCATTTTTCGCCTCTTGGGCCCCTCGTCGAGTACCACGGTCTCCGTCAACCCGCGTGTCTCAATATCGCCGCGGTTCTGGATCTGGCTCGGTTTGAACGACCGGACGCCTGGAACTACGTCACGTTGGGCGGCACGCTATCGCAGCGCGATCAGGTTCCGGCCCGCCTCGCCGCCTAACGCAGTGGTGTCCGAGTGCTTGGCGTAGCGAGTTGACCGGCCCACCCGGGCGACAGTCGTGAGTGTGACACAGGCGAGCCAATCGATGGCTTGCTCAGCGGCGTTGCCGCTGGCCGGGGGTTGGTGGACCGGACGCAGCCTGCAAACCGCCAGTATGACCAGGAGCGAGGTCGTCATTCGTCGCGGCGTCACCCGGAAGGGGTTCGTCGTGCGAGTAGCGTTCCATGCGGCACTGGAAGAATGGTTCGCCTGAGCTTGCCCATGACCGGCACCATGGTTTAGATCCTCCTCGTCAAACGCGTGAGCCGCCGCCATCGCGGGCGTCAATATCCCCGTGGCCGTGTCTGCGCGATATCGCCAAGCGCCCCATTCGCTCGGCCAGACAGGTGAACGCTTGCCTGCGACCAACCGAGACTGCATAGTGTTGGGCAGCTTCATGGCGATGGCAGGTCGAAATGAGCCAACGATTGCCAAACCATTCGCAACGGATTGCGGCTTCGAACGCGGCGTTTGAGGCAGCGGTTTCACTCCATCGCCAGGGGCACCTGCTTGACGCCGAGCGGATGTACGAGGCGCAGCTCAAGTTAGTGCGCGATCACTTTGGTGCCCTGCACAATCTAGGGTTGTTGTGCGCGCAGCAAGGACGGCTGCAGGCGGCCGATACCTTGATTCGCAAGGCGCTTAAGCGAAACCCAAAATCTGCCGAAGCCCATAACAGCCTTGGAAACATCTTGCACCGGGCGATGCGGTATGCCGAGGCAAACATCGCGTTTGGGCGGGCGCTCGCTCTTAGACCTGACTACGCCTCGGCGTACAACAATCGCGGCACCACGCTCCAGGCACTGAACCGCATCGAAGAGGCGATATCTTGCTACCAAAGGGCGGTTGCGATCGTGCCTGGTTATGCCGACGCAGAGCATAATCTGGGAAATGCGCTGCGCGCGCTAGGGCAGAATGAGGAGGCAATAGCGCATTTCAATCGTGCGCTCACCGAACCGCCCGGATCGGCCACCACGCATCGCGATCTGGCCGACACGCTACAGAACCTGCGCCGATATAGCGAAGCGATCGACCATTATCTCGCGGCGCTTGCCATCGCGCCCGGCGATAGTGAACTATATTATAATCTCGCGACTGCTCTACTTCTACTTAATCGCTACGAGGAATCTGCGGCAAATTACCGGCGTGCGCTGGCGCTGAAGTCGGATTACGCCCAAGCTCACAATAACCTTGGCAGCGTGTTGTTGGCGCTTGGCCGGCCCGAGGAAGCGCTTATCAGCCTGGACGAAGCTCTTGTCCTTGCCCCCGGCAATGTCGACGCGCATAGCAACCGCGGCCAGGTGCTGCTGGCCCTGACGCGACAGGCAGAAGCCGTTGCCGCATTCGAGCAGGCGCTAGAGATACGGCCCGATCATGCTGCGTCGCATAATAACCTTGGGATCGCGCTTCGCGAGCTTGGGCGCTATGAGGAGGCAATTACGCATTTCGAGGCAGCGCTTGAACTCCGGTCTGGGTATGGACATGCACACAGCAACCTGGATAGCACGCTGCGGGAGGCTGGTCGCGAAGCAGAAGCGGCCGCGAGGTTCCGCAGCGCGGACGCGTCCCTGGTTGACGTAGCGGAAGCTCATTTTAACATGGGCGTTCTCTCCGCTGAACTCGGCCGCGTCGATGCGGCCAGGCAGGCTCTGGAGATGGCGGTCGACCTTAAGCCGAAGCACGCGCTATATTATCACGCGCTCAGCGATATCAAACGTTTCGCGGCCGGCGACCGGCATCTGGCTGGAATCGAGGCACTGGCACAGGATATCGCAATGCTCTCCGTGAAAGAGCAAATGCATCTGCACTTTGCCTTGGGTAAGGTGCTGGCCGATATCGGACAGCATGGGCGATCCTTCCATCACCAGCTTCAAGCGAACGCACTAAAACGGCAGGAATTCTCCTATGACGAGATCGAGACACTGGCGAAGATTGATCGGATAGGAGATGCGTTCACCCCGGAGGTCATTCAGTCGCTGAGGGGTGTCGGCGATTCGTCGCCGCTGCCGGTGTTCATCGTCGGCATGCCGCGTTCGGGCACGAGCCTGATTGAGCAGATACTGGCAAGCCATCCTCGGGTTTTCGGCGCCGGCGAGCTCGATCACTTCGGTCGCCTTGTTATCGGCGCGGGCCCGAATGGTGTGACGAGGGAGTCGGTGCGGGCTCTCGGGCCGCGCTATCTTGCCGCTATCACGGCCCTGGCGCCGCCGGCGGACCGGATCACCGATAAGATGCCGGCGAATTTCCTATTTGTCGGCCTCATTCACCTCGCTTTGCCGAACGCCCGCATCATTCATGCCCGGCGCGATCCTGTTGACACCTGCCTCTCCAATTTCTCGAAATTGTTCGCGGGTGAGCAGCCGTTCGCTTACGATCTTGGCGAACTCGGCCGTTACTACCGAGCGTATGCACGATTGATGGCGCATTGGCGCAGCGTGCTGCCTGAGGGTGTCATGCTCGAAGTGTCTTACGAGGAGGTGGTCGCCGATCTCGAGGGGCAGGCCCGTCGCATCATCGGCTACTGCGGGCTCGAATGGGATGATGCCTGCCTAGAGTTCCACAAAGCCGAGCGCGCGGTGCGAACGGCGAGCGTAATGCAGGTGCGTCAGCCGATTTATCGCAGTTCGGTTGGCCGCGGGCGGGCCTACGCGCACCTGCTCACTCCTTTGCTGGAGGCGCTGGAAATCGATCCTGCCGGCGACGCCGGGCGTGGCTGAACTCGAGGCGGGGCATGGCGCTGGGGACCGCTGAACGCGCCCATCGAGATGGCGCTAATCGGAGAATCTTACGCTGTGCCATTACGCGAACAGAATGAGGGGGCAGTTGCCCCCTCATCGCGAAGAGAACGAGACAGAAAGCGCCTTACAGGCTCGAGTCCTTCTTCTTCCGGCGCCGAGATCCGAAATAGCCGAGCGATAGCAGCGCGCTTCCGAGGACTGCCATAGACCCCGGCTCGGGTACCACGGACGCGGTGATGGGGTCTGAGCTGGCGAGGAGGAAGCTTGAACCGTCCGAAGGTGCACAGCCCGTCGAGATAGGGCTGTTAGGGCAGAAGTTATCCTGCAGGTGAGCGATTAACCCAAACTGAGGGTCACCGAGAATGTTCGCGAAGCTAGCCGCGGAGCCGGTCGGCGGGTTTTCGGCCGGGTCCAAATTGGCAACGAGCGTGGTCGTGGTCGAAGGACCATCTTGTCCGGTGACAAGGTCCATGGTCAACACCAGTTGATCGCCGGCCTTATTGGTGATGCCATTGTAGCAAAGGCTGCCGATAGTGCAGCCCGCATTCGTATAGCCCGCTGTCCCTTGGTCTTTCCCGGCCGCTATGAACGATGTCTTCGGGACCAGGTACAGCTGGAACACGCCGCCGGTGTTCGTCGTGGTTTCATGCGCCGCCGTACCCGAAACACTCGTGACCTTGATGCCGTTGAACACGCCGACCAGATCATTGCCACCTTGGCCCGACGACCAAAGAGTTGTAATCCCGGCTTGTATTGACGTCAGCTCGAAGATGCCGAAGTTCGTGTCTCCTACGGCCGGCGTTGCCGTGAGAGCCCCCGATGCCGTCTTGAAGCTCTCGTAGTTGAAGAACTTGAGCGTAACCGGGCCCGTGTAGCCTCCGAGAGGTATAGTCGGGCCGGCAGCGGCAGGCAGGACCCCGGCCATCAGCAGGGTGGTTGCCACCGCTGTGCCGGCGAGCAGCTTACGCATGTCCATGTTGGCCTTCTCCTCAACAACCATGATCGAGGCACTGCCGCCCCACAGCCGGGACAAATGCACTTCGCGTGCCAAGCGCGGGCCTCACGAGAAAACTTGCGTCTTTTCAGATGGTTGCCGTGATTTTGTCGGCTGACCGAAATAGGTGGGGGGGTAATTTGCAGGCGACATGTAAGATTCTCCGACAGGGCCGATCGCCAGCATTGGGTTCGCGATGTTTCAGCATTGCGGCGCCGCCGCGCCGTTCGACAGCGCGCCGGGACGCCGGAGATTGTAGGAACGCCTGATTTCTCATTGTATTTCAAGCCTTTCCGGCAATATCGGGCGTTGGGCCGCGCGTCGTCACGCCCCGGTGAGCTTGAAGAGGCGGGACTTTGTGCCTATATGCGGGGCAACGAATGGCAGTCGCGGATGCAATCGGCCTGTAAGATTTTCTGACTCCGCGTTTTCGGGCGACAGAATGGCCCCTCGGGATTTGGCCGCGGCCGTGAGTTCGTGGCGGGCGTGCCTAGGCAGCGACCGGGTGTTGGATGCCGCCGGTGCGATGCAGCACTACGGCGCGGACACCAGCGGGCAGGGCGAAGCCGTCCCGGCGGCCCTGCTCATCAGGGATCGTGCCGAGGTGAGCGCCGTGCTCGTGATTGCCCGGCGGCACCGGATTCCGCTCTATCCGATCAGCACCGGGAGGAATTGGGGCTATGGCGGCGCCAGCCCCGTGCTCGACGGCTGCGCTGTCCTCGATCTCTCGGGGATGAATCGCATCGTCGAGCTGGATCGAGAGCTCGGCCTGGTCACGGTGGAACCGGGGGTGACGCAGGGTCAGCTGCGCGAATATCTCGATCGCCATGCGCCCCGCTTCATGGTGCCGACGACTGGGGCGGGGCCGAATTGCAGCCTGATCGGGAACGCCCTCGAGCGTGGCTATGGCATCACACCCTACGCCGACCATTTCGGCGCGATAACCGCGCTGGAGGCGGTGCTGCCGGACGGCCGCCTTTATCGTTCCGCCCTGGCCGAGCTTGGTGCCGAGACCGTGGACCGGGCGTTCAAATGGGGCCTCGGCCCATATCTCGACGGCCTGTTCGCACAAGGCAATATCGGCATCGTCACGCAAATGACGATCGCTCTGGCGCTGCGGCCGGAGCGGGTCGAGGCATTTTTCTTCGGCATCGCGGAGGAGGGGAAGCTCGAGGCCGCGGTCTTGGCGGTTCAGGGCATTCTTCGGGCGGTGGGCGGCACGGTCGGCGCGATCAACCTGATGAATGCGCGACGCGTGCTGGCGATGACGGTTCCTTACCCGGCGGAGTTCGTCGGCGGCGATGGCGTCCTGGCGCAGGATGTCGTGCTGGACTTGGCCCGCCGCCACCGCGTGCGGGCTTGGATGGGTGTCGGCGCGCTTTACGGCAACGGCAAGGTCGTCAAGGCGGCGCGTCGGGTCGTCCGCCAACTCTTGCGACCGGTGGCCGACCGGATCGTGTTCCTGACGCCGGAGCGCAGCGCGCTCCTTGGCCGTTTGGTTCGCTCGGTGCCGGGACTGAGTGAAAGCCGCATCGCAAAGCTTCTCGGGGCGATCGACCAGTCGCTGGAAGTGATGGCCGGCCGGCCGTCAGAAGTGGCGCTTCGCCTCGTGTATTGGCGGGCGGGGAGGCCGCCGCCCGAGGGCGCCTTGAACCCCGCCCGCGATGGCAGCGGTCTGATTTGGTATTCCCCGCTCGTGCCGATGAGGCCAGCCGCGGTGAGGAATTACGTCGCCATGGTGCATGAGGTGTGTCTCGCCCATGGGATTGAGCCGCTGATCACTCTGACCAGCCTGACGGATCGTTGCTTCGACAGCACAATCCCGCTGCTTTTCGATCGAGGCGATCCGGGGCAGGCGGCGCGTGCCGCGGCGTGTTTCGATGCGCTGTTCGAGGCCGGTAGGAGCCAGGGATTCATGCCCTACCGGCTCGGCATCCAATCAATGAGCCGAGTAACGGGCACGCCTTCGCCATTCTGGGATCTGGTCGGGACGATAAAATCCGCGATAGATCCCGATGGTATCATCGCGCCCGGACGTTACGCGCCGGTCTCGGCTTCAATTAGAACGTCGTCCGCGACAGAAGTCGCAAAGTGACGTTGATGCCCGTCTCGGCAGATCCCCCGCGACAAGGGCCCAATGGCGGGCGGTCGCATTTCGCGGGGGGCGGCTGGGCAAGTGTTCTCCTGCGTTGGTGGTGTTGGCGGCGACGTGCTCTTTTGCTTCAATTTCTGGGTACAGTGATTGTTCTTGGCTGGGTCCCGGGGAACCGGGTGAAGCTCGGCATCATGGTCGTAATTTGGGCGATCGGTTTTGGCAGGCTCTCGCTGGTGGAGCTGACAACGGCGGGCCTGGTCAATCTGCTTTTCATCGTGATGGATGAGGGTGCCCTGCGACAGGGAGTGTTCCTGTTTCATCATCCGGACGCGATCGGACTGCCGGTCTATGAATTTTTCATGTGGGGATTCTATATCCTCCATGCGGCCTGCCTTCTTGACGGTCCCGAGGCGAACCCGCGCCGCATTCTCTGGGCGCTCGGATTGGCAGTGGTTTTTTCCCTATGCTTCTCGGTGATCAGCGATCCAGCGCTGTTGGCGGCGGCGGCCGGCGGGGTTCTGGTCGCGAGCCTGGTCCTTTTTCACGAGCCCATGGACTTTACCTTCACCGTCTATATGGCCGCCATGGGAGCGTTGGTGGAATATGTCGGCGTAGGAACCGGCCAATGGTCCTATCCTCACGCGCCCGGCGGCGGGGTCCCGTTATGGTCATTTGCAATGTGGGGTGGCATCGGGTTGTTCAGCCGCCGTCTTTTGGCGCCTCTCCTCCGGCGCGAGCACCTTCTAGATCGGCGGATGTCGTTGAGCCACTGAGTCCTCACCGACGCTGACAACCGTCCCGCCTCGGGCGGAATTCCAGAGGCGGACCAATAGCCCATGCCGAAAGCAACCTGGAAGGAATCCCGACACCGACCCCGCCTGGCCCGCGCCGATCGCCTCGGCCTGTATCGCCGGCCGGGTGGGGCGCCGCCCGGCTGCCCTGCCGGGATGCCAGGTCCGTCCACCGCAGACGCAACCGGGCGCGAGCGGTTCAGGCGCTGTGCCGCTTGCCGGACACGGCGCTCGCCTCCCCGTATCCTGCTCCGCCGGAGACGGTCTCCGGCCTCAGCGTCAGGCCCTGTCCGGACGCCGCCGAAACGGCCGCTTCAGGTCGGCGGCAAATAGATCCGGGAACCCGAATGTGGCCGAGGCAGCCCCCCGTTCGGCCATCATTACGTGGCGATGCCTCCCATGGTGCATCGATCCGTCATCCTGGCGACCGGCGCCGCCGGCGGCATCGGCGCCACGATCCTCCACGCGCCCGCCCGGCCGGCCTCGCGATCCCGCCGCGCGCGCGCCACACCCGAACGACGGCAGCATCGGCAGTCACACCACTCTCGGCCCGGATGACGGCGACAGAAGCAGCCGCCGCAGATTGGTCAGCGCGGCGAGCGGCGCCAAATCGGTGGCCGGCGCGCGGGTCAAATCGAGATATTGCAGCCGCGTCAGCGCCGCCAGTGGCGCGAGGTCGGTTATGCGCGTGCCCGAGATATCCAGGCTGCGCAGGCGCGTCAGCCGAGCCAGGGGCGCCGCGTCGCGCACCGCCGTGCCGCCGAGATCCAGCCGCTCCAATCGAACCAGTCCGGCGAGCGGCGCCGCATCCTCGACCAGTGTGCCGGTCAGGAAGCAGCCCTCCAGCAGCTCCAGCGCCGCGAGCGGCGTCAGGTCGCGGACCGGCGTGAAGGAAAGGTGAAGGCTGCGCAGTTCGGTCAGCCCCGCGAGTGCCGTCAGGTCGCTGACCCGCGACCGCGTCAATTCCAGCCGCCGCAGCCGGGTCAGCGCGGCGAGCGGCGCGAGGTCGCACACCAGCGTCTGGCTGAGCACCAGCCGGCGCAGGCCGGTCAACGCCGCGATCGGCCGCAGATCGGTGATGCGGGCGCGTTCGAGCCGCAACTCGGTGATATGCGGACCCCAGGCGGCCGGCGGCGTCTGGCCCGCCAGGATCAGGCGCACCGCTTCGGCAAGCTGGGCCTCGTCCAAAGCCTCAGCCCCGCTCCGACAAGCGGAGGGAGGAGCCTGAATACCGGCCGCGCCCATTGTTCAATTCGGGCGGTGGAACGGCTTGTCCCCCTTCACCGTGACGCGGAATCCCGACCGCACCTGCGGGTAGTAGTCCCACATCGCGATGTGCTGCACGCAACGATTGTCCCAGAACGCCACCGAGTGCGGCTGCCAGCGGAACCGCACCTGCCAATGCGGGCGCGCACAGTGCTCGTACAGGAATTCCAGGATCGCCTTGCTCTCCGCCTCCGGCACGTCCTTGATCGCCACGGTGAACACCGGATTGACGAACACCGCGGATCGGCCGGTGACCGGGTGGGTGCGGATCACCGGGTGTTCGGCGCGCGGGAAACTCTGCGGTCCGTCCTTGCCGTACAGCCGGTTGGTGCGTGAGTAGTTCGGCGCGCCGTCGTGGATCGCGGTCAGCCCCGACAGGAACGCCTTCATCGGCGCCGACAGCGCGTCGTAGGCCGCGTACATGCTGGCGAACAGCGTGTCGCCGCCGACCTCCGGCAGCGTCTTCAGGTTCAGGATCGATCCCATCGGCGGCTCCGGATCGCACGATACGTCCGAGTGCCAGCGCTCGCCGGCGATGCGCTTCGAATTCGCGTCGGCGTGAATCGGCAGGATTTCGGGATGGCCCTCCGGACCGGGCGAGTTCGGATGGATGTGCAGCTCGCCGAACAGCCGGCCGAACGCCTTGTGCTGTTCCAGCGTCAGCTCCTGGTCGCGGAAGAAGATCACCTGGTGCGCCATCAGCGCGTCGTGCACTTCCTGGAACTGCTGGTTGCCGAGCGGCTTGCGCAGATCGACACCGGAGATTTCCGCGCCAATGACCGGGGTAACCGGCTTCACGGTGATGGTTTCGTACGGCATGGGCTCCCTCCCCCTGTTACGGAATGCCGATCATCTTGTGCGTTTGCAGGCCAAGGCGCCAGTGCGGGTGCGCCAGGCACCAATCGGTCGCCGCCCGGGTGTTGGCGACGCGGTCGGGGCCGTCCATCGGCTGCACCAGGAAATGCCGGAAATCAAGGTGTGCCAGCGCCTCCGGGTCGAGCCCGGGCTGCGGCCAGACCAGCTTCAGTTCGTCTCCGTGGCGTTGCACCAGCGCGGCGCCGGCTTTCGGACTGACGCAGATCCAATCGAGGCCGGCTGGCGCCGGCAGCGTGCCGTTGGTCTCCACGGCGGCTTCGAAGCCGCGCGCGTGCACCGCATCGAGCAGGGGGGCGTCCAATTGCAGCAGCGGCTCGCCGCCGGTGAACACGACGAAGCGCCGGTCGCGCGAGGCACCCCAGCAGGCGGCGATCGCGCCGGCCAGGAGCTCCGCCGAGGCGAAGCGTCCGCCGCCGGCGCCATCGGTGCCGACGAAATCCGTGTCGCAGAAGCGGCAAACCGCGGTGGCGCGATCCGCTTCCCGCCCCGACCATAGATTGCAGCCCGTGAAGCGGCAGAACACCGCGACGCGGCCGGTCTGGGCGCCTTCGCCCTGCAATGTCAGGAACAGCTCTTTTACTGCGTAGCTCATGCGGGGATCACATAGTCGGGCGGTGGACCGGAGGCGAGCGCGTTCCAGAATGACACGGCGGCGCATCGGGCACCGGAGGCGGGCCACCGCCTCGCCTCCGGCCGGCGTGCCGAAGTATTGCTCAATGCAGCCCGTAGAATCCCATCGCGCTGCCCGCCATCACCTGCCGTGTTGTTTCCGCCGACGCGTTGCCCAGCAGCTTGCGCACCATCGCCGGCGCGCCGGGGAAGAAGCCGTCGGGATGCGGGTAGTCGGTCGCCCATAGAATCTTGTTCGGGCCGATATACTCGGCCAGCACCTTCAGACTGCCCTCCACCGGTTCGAACGCGATCCAGCAGTTGCGCTGGAACAATTCGCTCGGCCGCGTCTTCAGGCCGGAATCGTTGAAGCCCTGGTCGTCGAAATGACGGTCCATGCGATCGAGCCATCCGGCGATCCAGCCGCCGCCGGATTCAAGGAAGGCGATGCGGATTTTCGGATGGCGTTCGCACACGCCGCCCCAGATCACGCTCATGCAGACCAGCATCATCTCCATGGTGTGGGTGATGATGTGGCGGGCGCCGCGTTCCTCGAACCGGTCGGTGCCGACCTGCGGCATGCCGCCGCCGGCGCCCTCATGGAAGCCGACGGCCATGTCCAGCTCTTCCGCCATTGTCCAGAATCGTTCGTAGTCCGGATGATGGATCATCTTGTTGTTGTACGGATTGGGCCGCACGAACGCGCCGCGAAAGCCCAGCTTTTCACGCGCGTAGCGCATCTCCTCGATCGCCAGATCGACCGACTGCATCGGCAGCATGGCGACGCCGAACAACCGGTCCGGATATGGCTTGCAGTAATCCGCGAGCCAGCGGTTGTACGCGCGCGACATGGCGGCGGCGAGCGGCGGGTCCTGCACCGCACCGGCGAACAACCCGATGCTGGGATACAGGAACGCGGCGTCGATGCCGTCCAGGTCCATGTCCGGAATGCGCGCATGCGGATCGAAGCCGCCCTTCCGCCCTTGTTCGTATTCCATGGTGTCATCCACCACGGTGCCGTCCCGCGCCCCCACCCCGCCGATCGCGCCAAGCCCCTTCTTGCTGCCCAGCACCTGCGCGCCGATTTGCAGCCGTTGCTTGCCGTCCGCGTCGCGGATCAGCTTCGGAGCCTGGTCGCGGAACGCGGGATCCATGTAGTCGTCCCACAGCGTCAGCGGTTCCAGGATGTGGCCGTCGGCGTCGATCACATTATAGGCGCGAGTCATGGACCGTCTCCTTTGGTTTGTTAGGCAGGCACCCCTGCGTTGGCGAAGTTAGCCACGAGGAAGCGAACCTTCTGAGAGGAACGCGCTCCTACCGGTCAGTATCGCACCGTAGCCGGGGGCCGGCAACGGCTGTCGATGACCCTTCTCCCCGCGTCCCCCGCGCTGAACGCCCGGCACACCCGATTCACGTCTTCGTGGCCGCAGGAACGTTTCGGGTATTCGGCGACCAAGGGCGTGCCGGTTGACTGGTGCGCAATGCAAGTTGAATAGCTACAAGGCGCCGCTGTGGCGGGCGCATGATCGTTATCGGAATATTCAAGCGCAACCGCTGACACCGGCATCACCCAACGCAGCGGATCCGGACCGGCAGCTCATGACCTCCGCCACACGCGCGCACCATGTTGCGTTTTCTGCCGAAATCGGCGGCCAGTCATCGTTGCGTTTCACCCGCGATCATGGCCTCGCCATATGTTGCGCACGCGCCGCCACCAATGTCGGGTTCAAATCGCTCCCGCATGCTGGTCTTGCCAAACGGACCGCTGCCAATGCTGGCTGCCGCCGAGCCGGGATCCCGCAACGCGCGGCGAACCAATCCCTATGGAGCGGCCTCGGCGGCATCGCGAACCTTCCCGCGATTTCGCCAACGAGGGTTATCGGACGCGCTGCTCGGTCCGTGTTCGGCCGGCATGCGATAACCATAGCGGTTGCGAAACGTGCGCACCGCCGCTCGTGCGTCGTTTGCTTCCGGCCGCACCGGTATGATCGCGCGTTCTTGTAAACCGTCAGCCTCGGGAATTGCACTGGCGAATGCGAGCGACAAGGTGCGCATGCCCGCGCCGCACCGTCGCGGCTGCGACATCGGGCGCGTTCCGGGCGGGGATTGTCACCGCCGCCGGTCCTGTGCTATACAGCAAAAAAAGCCGGACGCTGAAGCATCCGGCCAGAGGGGAGAGGCTGCCATGAAGTCAGGATTGTTCGCAAACGAGCCGCTGCCGCCGGCGGCACGGCGTGCCATTGTCGCAGGGTTTGTCGGCTTCGCCGTCGATTTCTTCGACATCTACCTGCCGGCGCTCGTGCTTGTGCCGGTCATGGGCTACTTTGAGCCGAAGGGCCTCAACTCGACGGTCACCACGACGATATACTATTTTACTATCGTCGCCACCCTGCTCGGCCGCCCCTGCGGCGCCGTCATCTTCGGCCATTGGGCAGACAAGATCGGTCGCCGCCGCACCACGATGATCAGCATCGCCGGATTCGGCTTTTTCACCGCGCTGATCGCCTTTCTCCCCGGCGACGACACGATCGGCGTCTGGTCGCTGGCCCTGCTGATCGCGATCCGCTTTGTGGGCGGCATATTCATGGGCGGTGAATACACGTCCAATAACACGATGGCGCTCGAGATGGTGCCGAAGGACCGCCGCGGCTTCGTCGGCGGCCTGATCCAGGGCGCGTTTCCGCTCGGCTTCCTGCTGACCACGGTGGTCACCACGACCATGCTGAGCATCACCACCAAGGATCAGTATTACGCCTGGGGCTGGCGCGTCCCGTTCCTCATCGGCTTCGCCATCGCCATGGCCTTCTTGCTCTATTATCGGACGGTGCCTGAATCGACGGTGTGGCAGGAGAGCGAGAAGAGCGCCGCGCCTTTGAAGGAGGTGCTGTCCGGCAGTCATTTGCGCACACTCGGTCAAATCTTCATCATGATGACCGGCTTCTGGTTCGTCGGCCAACCCTCGACCCTCCTCCCCAGCATCATGATCCAGCATTTGCACGTGCCGAGCGAAATGACCTCGAACGGGTTCCTGTTCGCCAGCATCGGCCTGTTCTTCGCCTTCATCGGTTATGGCCTGTTGAGCCAGATGATCGGCCGGCGCCGCGGCATCATCATTGCCTCGACGGTCGTCTTGGTAGCCGGTCCGCTGCTCTACTACGCCATGATCGTGCATGCGCTCTCCGGCGGGTCCCCGTTGGTCACCACGATCCTCGCCGGCGCTTTCCACGTGGTGGCGATTTCGCCCTGGGGGATCGTGACCGTCTATATCTGCGAGCGCTTCCCGACCCATGTCCGCGCCAGCGGCTACGGAATCGGCTACAGCCTGGCCGTGGTAATCCCGTCATTTTCCGGGATCTATGTGCTGTGGATTGCGCAGGTGATGCCTTACCTCTTCGCGCCGATCGTGCTGCTGGTGCTCGCCGGGGTGTTCATGATCGCCGGCGCGATGCTGGGGCCGGAGACGCGGGGGGTGGAGTTGCACCTGCCCGATCTGGGCCTTGGCCGGGCCCAGGCGGCGGCGGCGCCCGCCGCGATACCCCGCCCCGCCTGAACCGACCACCGCGGGCGGGGCAGGGGCGGCGCGCGACCGCCCCCGCCCCCCGCCCCTGCCCCGCGTCGGCACGGCAGGATCGTTCCGTGGCGGCGCGTCCAACGGCACCACGCCCATCGCGGCGATCACGGGAAGTCCGGCGCGCGTGCCGCCGATCACGCGATCACGACTCCCGCAGCGCCCCGCGGAAGCTCTGGCGCAACGGCCCCACCAGATAGTCGAACGCGGTGCGCGCCTTGGTCGGCACGATGACCTCCACCGGCATCCCCGGGCCGAGCTGCCGCAGCAGCGCGCCGCCCTGGTGATCGGCAACCAGCGCGATCTCCGCCTTGAAATAGCTGCGCCCGGTTCTTGGGTCCGTCTCCCGGTCGGCGGAAATCACCGTCACCTTGCCGTCGATCGGCAAGGCGCTGCGCAGGCTGAACCCGGTCGCAATCACCTGTGCCGCCTGACCGACGCGCAGATGTTCCACATCCTCCGGACGAATGTGCGCCTCCGCCACGAGTGTCGGCGCGCTGGGCACGATGTCCATGATCGGCTTCCCGGGCTCGATCACGCCGCCCTTGGTGAAGATCGCCAGGTTCACCACCTGGCCGGCGATCGGCGCGCGGATGTCCAGCCGCTTGAGCAGATCGCGGTCGGCCGCCAGGCGCGGCAATACGTCGTTGATGCGCAACTGAGCGTCGCGCAGCTCATGCGTGGCGTTCGACTGCGCCGCCTGGCGCAGCCGCAGCTTCTCGGCCTGGAGCTCCACCGCCTCCGAGCCGAACCGCGCGACGTCGGACGACATCTGTCCGAGCTGGCCGCGCAGCGACTCTACCCCGCGTTCCAGCTCCAGCATGTGGTTCTTCGGCGCCAGCCCGACCTTCGCCAGTTCACCGACCGCTTCCAGCTCCTGCACCGCCAACGCCAATTGCCGCCCCATGGATGCGAGCTGCTCTTTCGCCCCGTCCTCCTGGGCGCGGGCCTGAACGACGCGCTGGTCCACCACGTCGAGCTGGCGTGCCAACATCTCGACATGATTGCGGAACACGATTCCTTCGCGGTTCATCACCGCCGCCGCCACCGGGTCATCCGGCTTCAGGTCCTTGGGAAAGTCGATCGCGGCGGCGCCGGACAGTTCGGCAAGATCGCGTGCCGACAACGCCTCATCGCCCAGAAGTTCGGAGCGGTGCACGTCGTACACGGCACGGGCCTGCGTGCCGTCCAGCCGCACCAGCAGTTGGCCCTGCTGGACCACGCTGCCATCCCGCACGAGCAATGCCGCGACGATGCCGCCGTCGCGATGCTGCACCGTCTTGGTGTTGCCGCGGACTTCCAGTGCGCCGACCCCGATCACCGCGCTGTCCAGCGGCGCCAGCATCGACCATGTCCCCAGCCCGCCGAAGAACACGGCGATCGTCAGCACGCCGGTAAGGATTGCGCGTTTCATGGCCGTTCACCACGCCCGCGAAGCAGGAGCGGCGGGAGCGAAGCTGCCACGGCGCTCCGATCGCCCTCACTTTCATCGCTGCGCGCCTCGTGTTGATCCGCTTCGCGGCTCGACCCTGCCGGGCGGGACGGGTTCGCTGGCACCGCGGCCGGCGCATGCTGCATCATGAATTCGCTCGCGCGCTGCACACCGGTCATCTGTCCCTCGCTCATCGTCGCCACATAGTCGGAAATGCGCACGAGCCCGATACGGTGCGTGATCATCACCACGGTGCATTTGCGCTGCTTCAGCGCCAGCACGCAGTCGGTCAGCGCGGCCTCGCCTTCCGAGTCCAAATTGGCGTTCGGTTCGTCCAGCACGACGACGCTCGGCGCGCCCAGCAATGCGCGCGCCAGGGCGATGCGCTGCTTCTGCCCGCCGGACAGCGTCGCCGCGTTGTCGTCCAGCATGGTCTGGTAGCCGTTTGGGAGCCGCACGATCATTTCGTGCGCGCAGGCCGCCTTCGCCGCCGCCACCACCGCCTCGTCGCCGGCATCGCTGAAGCGCGCGATGTTGTCGCGGATCGTGCCGGGGAACAGCGCGACTTCCTGCGGCAGGTACCCGACCGCACCGCCGAGCTGCGTGGTATCCCAGGTGGCCAGGTCGGCGCCGTCCAGCCGCACCACGCCGGCATCCGGTCGCATCGCACCCACCATCAGCCGCGCCACGGTGGACTTGCCCGCCGCGCTCGGACCCACCATGACCAGGGCCGCGCCCGGTTCGATGCGCGCGCTGACGCCACGCACCACCGGTCGCGTCGCTCCCGCCGGAGTCCAGGACACGCCGTCCATGAACAGCTCGCCACGCGCGGCCGGCAGCGTCACCGGCTTTGCCGCGGTGCCGTCATTTGCCGTGAGCATGCCGATGCGGTTCAGCGCCTCCTTCGCCGCCAGCGTCGGACGCCAGGCGCCGATGATCGCCTCGACCGGCGCCAGCGTGCGCCCGAGCAGCAGCGATCCGGCAAACACCGCGCCGCCGCTGATTTCGCTGTGGATCGCCAGCCAGGCGCCGACGCCAAGAATGCTGGACTGGAAGAACATCCGCGCGCATTTGCCGACGGCGCCAAGCATCACGGTGCGATGGCTCGCGCGCGTCTGCGCCGACAGCATGTCGCCACGCAGCGCGCGCCAGCGTTCGGTCAACGTCGCGCCCAGCCCCATGGTGCGCGCGCAATCCGCGTAGCGCGTCACTGCCTCGCCGAACTGGTAGGCCCGCGCCGCGCGCTTCCCGGCCTCCGCCATCGGCCGTCGCGCCGCTTGCTCGCTCGCCACGCTCAGCCCGAGCAACACCAGCGCGGCGCCCACCGCGTACATGCCCAGCAGCGGATGCAGCAGCGCGATGGCGCAGAGGTAGATCGGCGCCCAGGGCAGGTCGATGAACGCCAGCGCGCCGGCGCCCGCGGCGAATTGCCGCACCGTGTCGAGGTCGCGCGCGATGTGCACCGCCAGCGGCTGCTCGCGCGCGCTGCGCGCCGGCGTGGTGACATGGGCGATCAGCGCGCGGCCGAGCCGATCCTCCACCAGGTCGCTGACGCCGCTCAACACCCGGCCGCGCACCGCGTCGAGGATCGCGTACGTCACGTAACACAGCGCGACGATCAGCGTGAGATACAGCAGCGTCGGCACGCTGCGGCTGTGCATGACGCGGTCATAAACCTGCATCATGTACAGCGGCGCGGCGAGGTAGAGAACATTCAGGAAGCAGGAAAATCCGGCCACCCAGCCCAGCGGGCCCGCGATCACGCGGATCGTCTGCCGTACCGGCATGCTGCGGATCATCGCCGGGTCCTCACGCGACGTAATGCTTCACAAAGATTTCCGATGGATCGAGCGAGGCCGGATGCGTCGCCGTGCCCAGCGTCAGCAGCACGACATCGGAATGCCCGGCGGCGTCGAACGACAGCGTGTGTGCCGTCGGGTCATAGACCAGTATTGGGTTCGCCGGGCTCCCCGGCTGCGACCCAGCGGTGTAGAGGTTCATGTACTCGTTGGTGCCGACCTGCACCTGGCCCGAGGTCGCGAAGGTCGCCCCGTCGGCGGTTGCCGCGCCGGTCAGGATCGTCTGTTCCAGGGCGATGATCGGCGCGGACTCCGTTCCACCTACGGTTTCGGTCGCCGCGACGTTGATGCCGGAACCCGATTCCGCGGCGGACACCGTGAATAACGGAGACGCGGAGGTCGTCGTCACTACGGAACCATCCGCCGCATACAGCGTCACCGCCGCGCCGTTCACTCCCGTGCCGTCAAACTCGACGTTGCCGCTCACTTCGCTGACGCTAACCCCCGTGGGCATCGCCGACAGCGCGTGACCGCTCAGCACGACGTTGTCCGATTGCACGGCCGCGTATTCGGACGGCGTCAGTGCCAAAGCATCCTGCGTCATGGTCAGCGAGTGACCGTTTGCATGCAGGCTCACGCCGAAATCGCCGATCTCCGCCAATTGCGTGGCGTTCACCGACGCGTTCTGCGTCAGCGTCAGGGTGTTACCATTCAGGTTGAAGCCGGAACCGAGACCGGCAAGGGTCGTCAGGGTAACGGCGTCCGCGTAGTCATTCGATGCGAGGTAAAGCGTGTTGCCGTCCAACCCGAAATGCGGCAGCCCGACCAGCGACACCGCCGTGGCGGCGGACACATAGGCGTCCCCGTCCAGGGTAACGCTGGTGGCGTCGAGCTCGGCGGCGTGATTGGCCGCATTGAGCAGGTAGGAGGCGCCGTCCACGATCGACAGGGTGTTGCTGCCGGCGGTGTAGCCGGGCAGGCTCACCAGCGCCTCAGCGGTCTGTGCGTCCAGCGTTTCGTTGTCCGACAGCGATACGTGCACGAAGCTGGTGAACCCGCCGCCGGTGATGGCGCCGCCCAGCACCCCATCCAGCAGGTCGCTGGAAGTGTCGCTGATGGTCAGGATGGTGCCGCTAGTGAGCACAAGCTTGCCGGTGGCCATCAGCGTCTCCGCGTCGGCGGCCACCACGGTGTCCGGTCCCAGCAAGGTAAGGTGCTGCGCCATCGCCACCGCGTCGGAGTACGTGGGGTTGAGCAAGTCCGCGGCGGCGTCCTGGATGGTGAGCTGGTTGCCGCCGAGGCTGAAGTGGATCGTGCTTTCCAGGGTGAACAGCGTTTCCAGGCTGGCCGCGGTCACCGTCTGGTTGCCGGACAGCGTGGTCGCGGACATCCCGCTCAATGCCGTGGTGTTGGCCGGGTTGATCAGGTTGGCGACGGTGTCCGCCACTTCCAGATGGAAGTCGGTGCGCAGGCTGGCATTGCCCGTCCAACTGCTCAGGCCGGTGAGCGTCTGCACGTTCGTCAGCGTGTCGGTGATCGTCTCGACGCCGCCGCTGAAGGTTATATTGCCGGCCGGAATGCCGGAGCCGGAACCGACCTGCACCAGCGCGAAGAAGCTGGTGGCCTGGGCGACGGTGACCGCCTCGCTGTCGGTCACCGTCATCGTGCCGCCGAGCAGGCCGGAACCGGGTGACATCGCCGCGATGTTCGAGAAGAGGTCGGAGATCTGCGGCGTCACCACCGTCAGCGCCGCCGAGGTCAACCCGGAAAGCGTCGCCACCGAGCCGGTCACGTCGATGGTGAAGCCGCCGAGATGGAACGCGCTGCCGAGCACGCCCAATGCATTCGCGTCGCTGACGCTGACCCCGGAGGCGCTGGCCGACAATGTCAGCATATAAGCGCCGGCGCTGAACCCGCCGAGACCGCCAAGCGCGGCCGCCTGCGACTCCGAAACCGTGGCGCTGGCGGACAACTGCCAGGCGATCGGCGTGATGCTCGGCGAGCCGCCAAGCTGGCCTGCCGCGTTGGCCGCGATGTTGCTCGCGGTGTCGCGTACCGTCAGCGTGACGCCCACGCCGGCCCGTTGCACGCCCAATGCCAGCAACTCGCCATACACGGCGTCGGTCACCGTCGCCGAGGTGCTGAGATACAGATGGTCGAACAGCGCCAGGTCGGTGTGCAAGGTGGCGTAGCTGCTGTCGAAATGCGTGGCCGTGTCCTGCACGATCAGGATGTTGGTGCCGCTGCCGACCGGATTCTTGTGGAAGTTCGGAATTCCGATCAGGGCGGCGCCGACGGCGGCGGTGACCGTCACCGCGCCGCCGGTGGTCTTCAGATACACCCCATTGACCAGTGACGTGTCGGATACCGCCGCCAGGTAGCCGTCGGCGGTGTCGGTCAGGTGCGAAGCGGTGTCCGACACGCTGATCGTAAAGCCATTCTTGTTCAGGCTGCCGCCCAACTGCTCCAGCGCTGCCGCGTCGGACGCGCCGATGATCGAGTTGACCGAAAGCTGCACGGAGTGCGCCTCAAGGAAGGTGACGCCCGTCGCACCGTTCGCTTCGATGGCGGCGGCAATCTGTGAGCCGGTGTCGGCAATCGTCAGGGCACCGGCCGATAGGTTCGGCAGGGCCAGCAGGTCGGACACCGCCGATGCGCTCAGCGGGCCGGAGTCGGTGATGGCGGCGGAGGTGAGCTGCGGCTCCATCGCGATCAGCGCCGGTGCCGAGGCAAGAATATTGGCCGCGGTGTCGCTGACGCCAACCGTCGTAGCCAGCGCGATGCCGACAGCGTTGCCGGATCCCAGCAGGTTGGCGGCCGTGTCGAGGATGTTCACCGTATCGCCGCTGCTCGTGCCGTGCAGCAGGCCGGCGAGCGTGGTGGCCTGTGCCGCCGTCAGCCCGTTGGCATTGGCGCTGAGCTGCACCGTCGCCGCGAGGGCCAGCACCCCGGCCTCGGCGCCGGCCGCGACGCTCAGCAGGTTCGCCGCGGTGTCGCTGATCGTCAGCGCGGTTTCAACGAACGTGGAACCCAGCACCTGGTAGATCGCCGCCGCCACTGTCGCGCCAAGCGCGGTGTCGCTGACCGTCACCGAACTGATCTCGGCGACGTGGGCGAGGATGACCGACGAGCCGCTGAGCGCCAGGTCGGCCTGTATCGCCGCGCCGGTATCGCTCACCGTCATATGGGCGAGCGCAGTCAGCGCGGTGATGGTGCCGATGTCCGCCACCGGCACGCCGGTCACCACCAGGCTGGCGGCGGGCAGCTTGCCGAGCACGGCGGACGCGCCGTCGGCCTGCGCATCGGTCAGCGTCACCGGGCCGCCGGTCAGGCTGATGCTGCTGATGGCGCTCGCGTTGGTCGCGAGCACCGAACCCGAGGCAAGGTCGGTCTGCACGTCGGTCGCGGAGTCGGTTACCATCAACCCCGCCAGCACCGGACCCAGGCTGGCGAGATGGGCGACATCGCTGACCGGCACGCCGGACACCGTCAGGCTGCCGTTGGGCAGGTCGGCCAGCGCGGCGAACACCGCATCCGCCTGGGCGTCGGTCAGCGCGACCGACCCGCTGCTCAGGGTGATGCCGCTGACCTTGCCGAGGTTGCTGTCGATCACGGAGCCGGCGCCCAGCGCAAGGTCGGCGGTGATCGTGGCGCCGGTGTCATGGACGGCCATCGCCGACAACGCCGTCAGCGCACTGAAGCTGACGATATCGCTCACCGGCACGGCGCTGATCGTCAGGCTGCTCACCGGCAGCAGGGCCAACGCGTTCAGCACGCCGTTCGCCTGCGTATCGGTCAGCGCGACCGAGCCGCTGCTCAGGCTGATGCTGGTGATCTTGCCGAGGGCCGTTTCGATCGCCGTGCCGGAGATGAGGTCGGTTGCCACGTCGCCGCCGGTGTCGGTCACCGTCATGCCGGCGAGCGGCGCGCCCAGGCCGAAGATCGTCGAAAGGTCGGCAACCGGCACGCCGGTCACCGTCAGGCTGCCGCTCGGCAGCAATGCCAACGCCGGCAGCACCAGGTCGGCCGCGCCATCCGTCAGCGTGACCGAGCCGGTGCTGAGGCTGACCGCGCTGATGCTGCCGGCATTGGTCTCGATCGCCGAAGCGGCGCCCAGATTCAGGTCGGTTTGCACCGCGCTGCCGGTGTCTTGCACCGCCATGTTGACGAGCACCGCGCCCAGCCCGGTGACGGTGCCGATATGCGCCACCGGTACGGTGTCAACCGTCAGCGAGCTGCTTGGCAGCTTGGCCAAAGCCGCCGTCACCGCGCCGACCTCGGCGTAAGTCAGGCCGACCGTGCCGGCGGTGATGCCGATGCTGGTGATGTTGGCGATGTTCGTCTCGATCTGCGACGTGGCGCCCAGCGCCAGATCGGCAGCGATGTTTGCCGCGGTGTCAGTCACCGTCATCGAACTGAATGCCCCGAGGGCGCCAAGCGCGCCGACCTGTGACACCAGCGCGCCGGTCACCGTCAGGCTGCCGGCGGGCAGTTCCGCCAGCGCGGCCATCACCAGGGCGGCCTGGGCGCCGGTCAATGCGACCGAACTGCCGCTGGAGAAGCCGATGTTGCTGATCAGCCCGGCGTTCTGCTCCAGTACCGAGCTGGCGCCGGTGACCAGGTCGCCATCGATGTTCGCGGCGGTGTCGCTCACCGTCATGTGGCCGAGCGCGGTAAGTGCGCCGATGGCGGCAACGTCGGCCACCGATACCGCGGTGACCGCCAGGGTGCCGGGGCCGCTCAGCAGCGCCAGCGCGGCCATCACCGAACTGGTGGCGCTGTCGGCCAGCGTCACCGTGCCGCCGGTCACCGCGATGCCGCCGATCAGCGCGTGGTTCGTCTCCAACACCGACGAGCCGCCCAGCAGCAGGTCGGACTGCACGTTGGCCGCGGTGTCGCTGACCGTCATCTGGTAGAGCCCGGCCAGCCCCGCCATGCCGGCGACGCCGGACACCAGAACGCCGGTGACAACCAGGGTGCCGGCCGGCAGCAAGGCCAGTGCGGCCAACTGGACGTTCGCCACATCCGTGCTGGCGATGTCAACCTGGCCGCCGGTTACCGTCACGCCGGTGATCGTGGTGCGATACTGGTAGAGCTCCGAGGCCGTATTCAGCACCAGGTCGTTATGGATATCCGTCGCGCTGTCGGTGATCGTCATGCCGGTGAGCGCGGTCAGCGCCACGATGGTCGCAATGTCCGCCACCGAGACGCCGCTGACCGTCAATCCGCCGGCGTCGCTGAGCACCCGCAACGCAGCCAGTACCAGCTCCGCTTGCGTGTCGGTCAGCGTCACGACGGCGGCGTCGTTCACGGTAATGCCGGTGATCGTGCCGGCGGCGGCATAGATCTCCAGCACCGAGCTGCCGCCGGTCAGGTCGGCGTGGACCGCCGCCGCGGTGTCGGCCACGGTCATCGACACCAGCGCGGTCAATGCGCCGTATGTCGCGGCATGCGCCACCGACGCGCCGGTCACCGTCAGGCTGCCGGCGGCCAGGTCCGCCAGGGCCGCGGTCACCGCCCAGGCGGCCGTGTCGCTCAGCGACACCGTGCCGCCGGTCGCCGTTACGCTGGTGATCTTGGCGGCATTCAGCTCCAGTTCGGAAGCGGCCGATCCCAACTGCAGATCGGCCGTGACGTTCGCGGCGGTGTCGCTCACGGTCATGCCGGACAGCGCGATGATCGCGGCGATCGTGGCGATGTCGGCGACCGCCACGCCGGTCACGTCCAGGCTGTTCAAGGGCAGCACTGCCAGCGCGGTTGTGGAGGCAGCCAACGCCTGCGCGTCGGTGAGGCTGATCGGGCCGCCGGTCACCGTCACGCTGGCGATCGCGCCGTGATGCAGCGCGAGCTCGGACGATCCATCCAGGATCAGGTCGGCCTGGATGTTCGCCGCGCTGTCGCTGACCGTCATGGACGCGAGTGCAGCCAGCCCCGCCACGTGCGCGACATCGCTGATCGGCACGTCGGTGACCTGCAAACTGCTCGCCGGCAGCAGTGCCAGGGCGTCGCCGACCGCACTGACATAGGAGTCGGCCAGGCTCACCGGGCCGCTGGTGACCGCTACCGCGGTGAGCATGCCGTCGGCGGCGTAGGTCTCCAGGCGTGAACTGGCGCCCAGCGCCAGGTCGGTGGCAATGGTCGAAGCCGCGTCGGACACCGCGACGCTGCCGGGCACGAGATACAGCGCGTGCAGACTGTCGAGCTGCGCCACCATGGCGCCGGTCACCGCCAGCGTGTCGCCGGTCATCTTGCCGAACACCGAGCCAGCGCCGTCATCCACGCCGCTTGCCAGCGCGTGGTTGGCGTCCAGCGAGACGGCGCCGGACGGACTGACGGCAATGCTGGCGATCTCGCCGATATACTGCACCAGCATCGGGCTGGCGGTTTCCAGGTCCGCGGCGACGTGGGCCGCGGTGTCGCTGACGGCGATGCTGGATGCCGGCACGCCGGCGGTGAACAGCGTGCCGATGTCGGACACCGGCACGCCGGTCACCACCAGCGTCGCGCCGGGCATCTTGGAGAACACCGAACCCGCGCCGTCATCGACATGCGCCGCCATCGCCGCGGCATCGGTCAGGGTGATGGTGCCGGTCGGGGCTATGCCGGTGATGCCGGCAAGGTGCGCCAGAAGGACCGAGCTGCCGGACTCCAGGTCCGCCGCGATGTTCGCGCCGGAGTCGACGACGGCAAAGCTGCCTGGCGCCACCGGCAGCAGGTCGATCGCCGCGAACTCACCGATCGTAACGCCGGTCACCGTCACGCTGGTGCCGCCGGCCAGCCGGGTCAGCGCGGCGGTGCCGCTGTCGTCCACGCCCGGGGCCAGCAGCGTGCCCGCGGTCAATGTCAGGGTGCTGGAATCGCTGACCGTGATGGTATCGACCGCGCTCCCCAGCGTCAGGATCTGCGAGCCGCCGCCGGCGCCCAGGTCGCCGGCGATGTCCGCCGCGGTGTCGGTGATCGCGTATTTGAATGAACCGGGGGAAATCAGCCCGAGCACGCCTGCGTCGGAGGTGATCTGGTGCAGCGACACGGCGATGTCCGGAGTGCCGCCATCGGAAAGCGCGATCTGCGTCACCACGCCGCCGCCCAATGCCTCCAGCGCATCCAGGCTGCCGCTGACATTGGCGGCGCTGTCGCTGATCGTCGCGGTGGCGCCGAGGCCGGCCAGCGCGGCGCCGTAGCTCAGCACATGCGCCACGGTCTCGTCGGCCGCGACGACGGCACCTAACCTGCCATCGGCGAGCAGCATGCCAAGGCCGGTGGCGGCGCCGGTGATCGCCGCGGCGGTATCCGTCACGCTGAGCGTGACGCCGGTGCCGAGATGTCGGTCGATCTGGGCCAGTGCCACGGCAGTGGTGGCGTTGGTCGCGGTGCCGTCGGACAGCGTTACCGTGCCCAGCACGCCGCCAAGCCCGGCCAGCGCCGCCGCGTCGGCGGCAACGTGCGCACCGGTATCGGACACATTGACCGCGGTGCCGCCGAGCAGCGTGTCAACCGGCGCCAGGGCGGCGGCCACGTCCGCCGACAGCGTGATCGGCGTCGCGTCGGTCAGGTTGATGGTCAGCGGCGTGCCCAGCGCCAGCGCGGCGAGGCCGGACGCGACCGCGGCGACATCCGCCGCACTGTCGTTCACCGTCACGATGCTCAGATGGGTGCCCAGCGCCTCCAGTGCGGCCAGGTTGGCATCCACCGCCGATGCCGTATCGGCGACCGCGATTGCCGGCCCGGTCAGCTTTGCAACAAGCGGTGACAGCCCGGCCGCGTCCGCAGCGGTCACCGGGCTGGTGTCGGTCAGGGTGATCGACTCCAGCGTGCTGCCCAGCGCGCCGAGTGCCGTGGCTTCCGCATCGACCCCGGCGACACTGTCGCTGACTTGAGCGCTGATCCCCAACGCCTGGATCGCGGTCGCGTTGCCCACCACGTTGGCGGCGTCGTCCACGACGGTCAGCATGTAGCTCTGGGGCTGGTAGTGGCTGCCCGCTGCTTGCAATGCGGCGGCCTGGGGCCCGGTGATGTCCCCGCTCGCGGTGAGTTCGTAGTATGGCTGGACCGTGCCCCAGCCATAAGCAGTGGCGGCAGCCAACTGCGCCCCTGTGCCGACCACCGTGATCGTGCCTGCCAGCGCAAGGCCGGCGGCGTCGCCGGCGGAGGTGAGGTTGGCAAAGCTGTCCTGCACCGCGAGGATGACGCCGCCGGCGAAGCTCAGCATGTGGGCGGCGTTCAGGTTGCCGAGCGCCTCGGCCTGGGCCGCCGACACCGGGGCCGAGGAGTCGACCAGCGCACTGCTCGCCACCAGTGCGATTGCCGCGGCGTTATCGGCGATCGCAACGACGCCGTCCACCACTGCCAGTGCGGCGGTGCCGCGGCTGAAATTCGCCATGCCGGCGAGTGTTGCGAAGTCGGTGGCATCGACCTGCGCGTCGCCGAGAAGTGTGACGCTGTTGGCATGTGCGAGCAGCGCCGTGGACGCGTTGCCGAGCAGATTGCTGAGGGAGTCCGTCACGATGTAGCCGCCGGTTGCGACAATCTGCCAGCCGGCGTTGGCGACGGCATTCAGGTCGGCAATGGTGTCCTGAACGATCACGCCGGCGCCGGCCGTGAAATTGGCCTCGCCAGCCAGTGCCGCTGCCTGGGCCGCGGTCAGGGTCTGCGCCGATCCGGTCAGCTCCAGCGTCGCGATCGACGTGATGGAGCTGGGCAGCGCCGCCAGTTCGGCGTAGCTCCCCTGCACGGTCAGCGTCACGCTGCCGCCCAATGCAAAGCCCGGCAGTGCGGCAAGCTCGGTGGCTGTCGTTGTGTCCACGGTGGCGGTCTGGTCGAGCACGGCAGAGCTCGTCAGCGCGGTCTCCAGGCTGTTCAGCGTGGCGAGCTGCGTGGCGGTGTCGGACACCGTCAAAGTATGGCCGTTGAGGCTGAACCTGCTGCCAAGCTCGGCAAGCTGCACCAGGTTGGCAACGCTCACCGTGTCGCCTGACTCGGAGAGCGCCAGCGTGGCCGCCATCTGCTGCGCGGGCCCGCTCAGGCCGAGCAATGCTGTCGCCGTGTCGGTGACGGTAATCGCATCTCCGGCGGTACTGAAGCGGTGGTCGCTCGCCAGCGTCTCGAGTTGGGCGGCTTGTGCGGCCGTGACGGTGGCCGCGCCCGACAATATCAGGCCCGTCGCAAGCGCGTTCACCGCGGAGCTCAGCGAGAGCAAGGCGGCCGGTGTGTCCGCGACGGTGAGGTTGTTGTCGCCGAGCTGGACATTCTCCGCCGCCAGCAAGCCGGCCTGCGCTGCGCTGAGGGTCGCGTCGCCGATCATCACATAGGCGGCCGGAACCGCGATCGTATCGGCCGTGAAGGAAGCGAGGTGCCGGCCGCTGTCCTCGACCGTGATCGTGTTGCCGTTCAGGCTGAACGTGCTGTACTGGGCAAGCGCCGCCAGCGCTTCCATCTGCGCGACGGTGGCGACCGCGCTGGTGGATAGTTCGATCGGCGTTGCCGCCAGCACGCTGCCGTTATGCGCCAGGCTGGCGCTCGCCAGGCCAAGCAGGTCCGGCAGCGTGTCGGCGATGGTGATCGGCGCGGCGTCGTTGACCTGGAAATTGGTCATCCCGATCAAGGCTTCCGCCGCTGCGACGGTCATGCTGCTCGCCAGCGAGAGCTGCACGTGGTCCGCCAGCGCCAGCCCGGCGGCGTTGCCGGCGAACGCCAGGTTCGCCGCGGCGTCGCTGACGGTGACGGAGTACGCGCCTTTGGTGAAATCACCGAGCGCGGCAAGCAACGTCGCGTTCGCCGCGGACAGCGCGGTTTCGTCGCCGGACAGCGTGACGGCGCCGGCCAGCGCCAGCCCGGCGGCATTGGCGCTCGCAACCAGGTTGGCGGCGCTGTCGCTGACGGTGAGCGTGTACCCGCCAGGATTGAACCGGCTGCCGAGCAAGGCGAACACCGCCGACTGTGCGGCGGTGACCGTGGCGATGCCGGTCAGCGTCACGGAACTGGCGGCGAGCTCGCCGGCCCAGTCGTCGGGCTGCGGTCCGCTGCCGCTGATCTGCAGCAGGTCGGCGGCGCTGTCCAGGATTGTGAAATGCGCGATGCCGGTCGTGAAATTGGTCAGCGTCGCGAGTTGCTCCGCCTGGAAGGCGGACAGATTCGTGGCGTCGGTGCTCAGCATGATCTCGGCGGCAAGCGAGACGTCGCTGCCGACGAGAGTCAGCAGATGCGCCGCGGTGTCGGACACCACCAGCAGGTTGCCGTTGTCGCTGTAGTTCGGCAACGCGCGGATCGCCTGGAAATTCGCCACCGAAGTCAGCGTGCTGCCCTGGAGTCCGATGGCGCTCGCCAGGGCTGCGCTTCCGGCATCCAGCGTGGCGAGGTGTCCGGCGCCGTCGATGATGGTGAGCGTGCTGCCGCCGCGGCTGAAATTGCTTCCCAGCGCGTGCAGCGCCTCGGCCTGTGCCACCGACGCCGTGTCATTGCCGGCGAGCGTCAACGTGATGGTGGGCGTGCTGGCAATGATGCTGGCGATCAGGCTGGCGTTAACGCCTGCCGAAAGATTGGCAACGCTGTCGGCGATCGTCACGCTGGCCGATCCGGCGTTGAAACCCGGCAGGTTCCCCAGTTGCTGGGCCTGGGCGAGGCTGATCGTCCAACTGCCGCTGGCCAGCGCGACCGAGCTGACCTGGCCGGCGATCGGGCCGAGGAGGGTCGTCAGGCCGAGCAATGCGGTCGGGGTGTCCTGCACGGTCAGCGTGGAGGTGCCGGCGCTGAAGCGGGAGCCGAGCTGCGTCAGCAGCGTGGCCTGCGCTGCGTTGACCGTTGCGCTCGCCGTCAGCACGACAGACGAGGCCTGCAACTCGATCGCCCAGTCGTCGGGCGTCGAGCCGGTGCCGGTGATGTGCAGCAGGTCCGCCGCGGTATCGGCGATCGCCAGATTGTTGCCGATCAGCAGGTGCGGCAGGGTGCTCAACCGCTCCGCGTCGGCCGCCGACAGCGAGGTGCTGGCGCTCAGCACCGTGCTGCCGATGTAGGTGAGGTTGCTGCTACCGACCAGGGTCAGCAAATTGGCGGCGGTATCGGACACGGTCATCGAACCGGGGGTGCCGATGAAGCCGGACGCACCGACCAGGCTGTCGAATTCCGCCACCGACAGGGACGACGATCCGCCGATCGTTACGATGGAGGATGCCAGGGCGGCGGTGCCCGAATCCAGCGTGGCGATGTTGGCCGCGGTGTCGCTGATGGTCAGGTTGCTGCTGCCGACACTGAAGTCGGGCAGCCCGTGCAACGCCTCGGCGATGGCGACCGTCACCGTCGCGGACGTGCCCAGCGTCGTCGCGATATGCGAGAGAACCGCGGACGACAGGCCACTCAGGCTCGGCGCCAGTGCCGCGAGCGATGCGGCGGTGTCGGTGACGGCCACCGTGCCGGCAAAGCCGGTCAGGGAGAAATGCGGCAGCGCCAGCATCGCAGCGAACTGCGCCGCGTCGATGGCATAGCCGGACGCATTGCCGCCGGTTCCGGTCGTCTCCGTCGCCAGCGACACGCTGCTCGCCGGCGTTGCAAGGGGCGCGACCATGGCCGCGAGATCCGCCGGCGTGTCGGCGATCGTCAGCAGGCTGTTGGCGGAGAAATTGTGCAGCGACTCCAGGGTTGCCGCATCCGCGGCGGTAACGGTGGAGGCGAGCGAAATCTGCACGGCATAGGCGAGTGCCAGCACGCTGCTGCTCGCCCCCAGCAGGTTGGCCGCGCTGTCGCTGATCGTCAGGTAATACGTGCCGACGTTGAAGCCCGCGAACTGGCTGAGCGCGGTGGCATTGGCCACATCGACGGTCGCGTTGGCCGACAGCACGGCCTCGCCGGCCCAACCGTTCACCACGGCGAGCGCGGAGGGGGACGCCGCCAGCGCCTCCAGGTTGCCGGCCGTATCGGCAATCGTGACGAAGAAGCCGTTGGGCGAGAATTTGAGGCCCATATCCACGAACTGCAGGGCCGCTGCCGCGGAAATGCGGGCGTCGCTCGTCAGGTTCACGGTGGTTGCGAGCGCGATGGCGCCCGGCGTCGCGGCCACCAGATTCGCCGCTGTATCGTACAAAAAGAGGTAATTGCCGTGCAGGCTGAAACCCGTCAGCGCAGCGAGCGTCGCCGCGGCGGTGGCGGACACGCTCTCGGAATCGTTGGCGAGAATGCTGCTGGCATTCGTCGGCAATGCCGCCGCGGCCGCCAGTATGTTGGTGATGGTATCATCCACCGCCAGCGTCACGCTCGTGGCGAGGTTGAACCCGGGCAGTGCGGCAAGTGCCAGCGCCTGCGCGACGTCGGGTATCGCGTCGGCGTTGAGCTGAGCGCTGCTGCCGGACACGAAATGCAACGTCGGGTCGAGCAACTGCGCCATCGTGCCGGCGAAGCTGCCGGAGGTGACCGTGATCGCCTCGAATCCCTGACCAAAAAGCTGCGCGGCCACCGAGGACAGCGCGCTGCCGGAGTCGGCGACCGCATAAATGCCATTGGCCGGATTGACGCCCGATTGCACCAGCGCGGCGGCGGCGCTCGCGCTCAGGATTGACCCGTTCGAACTCCCGATGGGAACGACGGTGACAGGTCCGTCGGCCTCGAGGGTCGTGATGCTCGCCGCCGCGGCGGACAGGTCCGACGCAGTGCCGCTGATGGTCAGCGTCGTATTGCTGCCGTTCGCGTGCAGCGTCAGCGTGGCGTGCGCCGCCAGCGCGGCCAGTGCGGTTGCCTGCCCGGTGTCCAGCGTGGTGCCGTCCAGCTCGGCGACGATGGCGTTGGCGCCGGACAGCGCGCTGGACTGCGCGGCGAGCAGGTGGCTTACCGTGTCGTCGATCGTCTCGGCGGAGGCGAGCGCGTGCTGCGCCGTGGTGAGCGTGGCGAGGTTGGCGAGCGTGTCGTCCAGGGTCAGCGTGTGACCGGCCGAGAAATGCGGCAGTGTCGCCAGCACCGCGAGTTGCGCCGCGGTCGCGGTGTCGTTGCCGGCGAGGGTGATTGCCGAGGCGATGGCGGCCTGGCCGGAACTGAGCGTTACCAGGTCACTTACCGTGTCGGCGATGGTAAGGCTCTGGCCCGAAGCGACCGTGAAATTGGGCAGCGACGCGAGCGTCGCCGCCTGGCTGGCCGTGACCGTGGCGCTGCTCGACAGCGTGGCACTCGCGTTGGGATAGCTGGACCACTGGAAGCTGGTGGCCTGGGCCAGCAGGTTGGTCACCGTGTCCGTGACATTGACCGCGGTGCCTGGCAACAGGAGTACGCCGTTGAGCGACGCAGTGTCCGCACTGAGATTGGCGAGCGAGTCGGAAATCGTCAGCGTGACGCCGGCGGCGAGGCCGAAATGCGACATTCCCTCCAGCGTGATCGCCTGTGCCGCGGTGACGGTGGAATTGACCCCGACCTGGAACACGGTCAGCGCCGCCTTCGCCTCGGATGGCGTGAATGCGAGCAGGTTGGCCGCGGAGTCCCCCAGGGTGAGGGTCAGGCCGGCAGCGGTGAAGCTGGGAAAGGCTTCCAGCGTCAGCAGTTGCGCCAAGGTCAGTGTCGCGTTGGCCGTCAGCGCGATGCTGCTCGCATTGCGAATGATCGTGTTGTTGGCGGCAGCCAGAATATCGGCGGCCGTGTCGCGTACCGCCACGACAATGCCGCTTATGGTGACGCCGGCGGCGTTGACCGAAGCGGTGAGCTGGGCGACGCTGTCACGTACGGTCAGCGTATAGCCGGCGGTACTGAATTCGCTGCCCGCCGCCGCCAGCGCCGCCGCTTCCCAGGCCGCGACGGCGCCATTGGCGCTCATGCTGAACAGACTGACACGGGAAACCAGCGACGCGTTCGAAAGGTTGGTCGCGATAGTGGCGGCGGTATCAGCGACCAGGATGCCGCTGGCGTTGGTCGCCAGCGCCTGCGCGACCGTGTATGTCGTGGTGCCCATCTCCAGAACCTTTCTTGCACAGCCAATCGGCCGGACGCGCCCCACCCATGTTGCCGGGAACTGGGTGCGCCACCCGTCTCGCACGCGGGAAGATGCCAGCGATGGGTTGACCAAAGGTTAGGATCGCCGGGAAAGATCGCCGGAGTGCGTCGCGATTTTTGAGAACAAACCAGGAGAATGCGACCTGGCCGCCGGCGCCGCGAGGCTCTGGCCGGCGGCACCGCCGCCTGATAGACGCGGCTGCATGGATGCCACCACGCCTCGCGCGGCCTTGCGGCGCGGTCCCGACAGCACCGGCGTTTTGCTGCTCCGGCTGTGGCGCGAGCATGTCAGCCACCACAAGCCGCGGCTGGTCCTGGTGCTGCTGCTCACCCTGGTGATGGCCGGGGCCACCGCGCTTTACCCAGTGGTGATCGACCACGCGTTCCAGATGTTCACCGATCGCGACCGCCGCATCCTCTATCAAATCCCGGCCCTGGTCGTGCTGGTCACCGCGGTGAAGGCGGCGGCGCAGTATTTCCAGAACGTGCAGGTGCAGCAGGTGGTGCTGCTGGTGATCCGCGAGTTGCAGGGCCGCATGTTCTCCCATCTGAGCCGCACTGACCTGGCCCGGCTGGAACGCGAGGCGCCGGCGCAGCTCGCGGCGCGCTTCACCACCGACGCCGCCACCATCCGCGAGGCGCTGACCCGCGCGGTGAACGGCATCGCCGACGCCGTCACCGTGGTGGGGCTGGTCGGCTCGATGCTCTATCTGGATTGGCTGTTGTCGCTGATCGCCGCGGTGCTTTACCCGCTGGCGGCGCTGCCGATCCAACGCATCGGCAAACGGGTGCGGCGCGCCTCGGGCGGCATGCAGGAGCGCATGGGGGAAACCGCCGCGCTGCTGAATGAGAGCTTCGCCCAGGCCCGCACGGTGCGCGCCTACCGGCTGGAGGCGCTGGAGACGCAGCGCGCCGAGGGTGCCTTCGCCGAGCTCTACCGCGCCCTGCTGCGCATGAGCCGCAGCCGGGCGCGGATCGACCCGTTGCTGGAGGTGCTGGGCGGCGGCGCCGTCGCGGCGGTGATCGGCTTCGCCGGCTGGAGGGCCGCGGTCACCGGCCACACGCTCGGCAATTTCACCGGCTTCGTCGCCGCCTTGCTGATCGCTTCCCGGCCGCTGCGTGCGCTTGGGTCGCTGAACGCCGCGTTGCAGGAAGGCCTGGCCGGGCTGGTCCGCGTGTTCGCCGTGGTGGATGAACGGCCGTCGATTCTCGATGCGCCGGATGCGGTGGCGCTGCCGCCGGGACGCGGCCATGTCGAATTCGACGACGTTCACTTCGTCTATCCGGACGGACGGGTGGGACTGGACGGTTTGAGTTTCGCGGCGGCGCCCGGGCGCACGGTGGCGCTGGTAGGGCCGTCCGGCGGCGGCAAATCGACCGCCATCTCGCTGATCCCGCGGCTGCACGACGCGACCGCCGGCGCGGTGCGGGTCGATGGCGCCGACGTGCGGCGCGTGACGCTCGCCACCCTGCGCGACGCCATCGCCTATGTCGGCCAGGACGCGCTGCTGTTCGACGACACCATCGCGGCGAATATCGGCATGGGACGGCCGGGCGCCTCCGAGGCCGATATCGAAGCAGCGGCCCGCGACGCGGCGGCCGGCGATTTCATCGCCGCACTGCCGCAAGGGTTTGCGACACGCGTCGGTCCCGGCGGGCGGCGCCTGTCCGGCGGGCAGCGGCAACGCGTGGCGCTGGCGCGCGCGCTGCTGCGCAATCCCCGCATCCTGCTGCTGGACGAAGCGACAAGCGCGCTGGATACCGAGAGCGAAGCGGCCGTGCAGACTGCGCTGGCCCGGCTGCGGCAGGGGCGCACCACCATCGTCATCGCGCACCGCCTTTCCACCGTGCGGGACGCCGACCTTGTCGTGGCCATGGCCGAGGGGCGCGCCGCGGAGCAGGGCACCCACACCGAATTGCTGGCGCGCGACGGGCTGTATGCGCGGCTGGTACGCAGCCAGTCATTGGCGCAGTAACGCGGCCAACCCGCAGGCGGGCCCTGCACCGGCCATCAAGAGCAGTGCATCACGAGCAGTACGGAGCGACCGACATTGCCGTCCTTGAACCGGCAATGACCCTGACGCCGGCGGCTGGGTGAACTGGCCGAACGGCACGCATCGGCGTCCGGTCACCGCGAGTCGCGTCGGCTGTGCCCGCTGTCCCTGCGAACATCTCGCCCATTGCTGGCTGTCGGCACTTGGCATAGCGTTCCATCGCGGCGGATGGATGCGGCGGCCCGAGGGGTCGGAGGCGGTTTCCCCGGGGCGCTGGCTCGTCGGCCGCGCGCAAACGCTCTGCGCCTGAAAAAGATAGAGCCAATAACGTAATAATGATGCGCCAAGCGGACTACATCGCCGCCAGGCGGGCGGCTCACAGGGAGGTTCCGTCATGCTCGAGCTTCTTGATCGGCAACAGAAGCTGACCGCAAATCAATGGAAGATCGCTTTCGCCGCGACGATCGGCGACATGCTCGATTTCTTCGACTTTTTCCTGATCGGGTTTGTACTGGCGTTCATCGTCAACGGCTGGCACCTGACCTACGGACAGTCGGGGATGATCCTGCTCGCCTCCGGCATCAGCGCGCCGTTCGGGTCGATGTTCTACGGCTGGTTGGCGGACAAGATTGGCCGCCGCAAGGTCATGATCGCCACCGTGCTCAATTTCTCGCTCGCCACCGGCGCGATGGCGCTGACGCCCCACGGGGCATGGGTTTACCTCGTCATCTGCCGCCTGCTCGTCGGCCTCGGCGTGACCGGGTTGTATTCGGTCGATATCACACTGGTGCAGGAATTCGTCCCGACCCGCAAACGCGGCTGGCTCACCGGGCTGACCACGACGATGCTGCCGGTCGGCGTGCTGATGGGCGCGCTTCTCGGCGCCTACACCACGCCCGCCATCGGCTGGCGCGGGCTGTTCGCCGTCGGGCTGCTGCCCGCGTTGCTGACCCTGTACATCCGCGCCTGGGTCCCGGAATCGCCGCATTGGCTGATGCGCATGGGGCGGGTCGAGGAGGCGCGCCGCTCGGTCGCCTGGGCCTTGCAGGTCGATCCTGAATCGATCCCGCTGCCGACCACGGTGCCGGAGATCGAGCACACGCGCTGGACCGAACTGTTCAAGTACCCCCGCAGCATCGTCGCTGGATGCCTCACCGGCCTGACGCAGACCGGCGGCGTTGCGCTCTCCTTGTGGATGGTGACGCTGTTCGTGATGGTGCTGCGGATCACGCCGCCCGCGGCATCCGAGTTGGTGATCTGGGTCAGCCTGGCGGCGGTGGCCGGCCGTTTCTTCTGTTCCTGGATCTCCGACGCGATGGGCCGCCGCGCCTCGGGCGTGTTGAGCTGCCTGGTGGCCGCGGCGTTCATGTCGGCCGCCGGCTATCTCAACAGCGTCTTCATCGGCGGCATGTCGATGTTCTTCGTGATGATCGTGCTGCAGAGTTTCATGGGCAGCGGCAGCTACTCGATCGTCGGGCCATACATGGGCGAGCTGTGGCCGGCGCGGCTGCGCGGCAGCGGCATGGGACTGGTCTATGGTGTCGGCAACCTCGGGAAATTCATCGGCCCGGCGGGGCTGGCGCTGATCGCCGGATCGTCGAACCTGGTCGCACCGAAGGCGACGCTCGACGCATTGATTCCGGCATTCAACTATTTCGCCTTCTGGTATGTGCTTGGCGCCGCTGCCTTCTGGTTTATCGGCATGGAGACGAGGGGCCGCTCGATCGAGGATATCGATGCGGCGCTGACCGTCCCCGCCCCTGTGGCATCGTCCGGCAGGATTCCGGCGGCGTAGCGGCAATGGCAACGCGGTCACGGGTTCCGCCGTGGCCGCGTTGGCCGGCGCTCCACCGGCCTGCGGATTCCGGCCGTGCGGCGCCGGCCCATGCGCTGGCCGCGTGACTGCGGCCTGACAGGCTCGTAACAGGGAATTTGGCGGTGCGTCCGCGGGCCGTAACCGACCGCTCTGGCCTCACGCCGCGTCCGGTGCTGCGCCGATCGCCTCCACGGCGACCTTCAGTGGCGGCGGATGATGCTGCGCCACGCTCCACACCACCGTATCGGAAACCCGGTGATACTCGTGCCGGAGCATGTTGCCGATGCCCATGATCCGCGCCCAGGGAACGTGCGGCTGCGATGCGCGCTGGTCAGGCGGAATGCGTCGTGTCGTATCCGAGACGATCTCGATGCCGCGTTGAACCCCGTGCCGGAGCAGCCGGTCCGCCGAAAAATCGTCAAGCGATTTGGCGCGCACGGCAGCCTGAATGCCGTCGGTTGCGTCCAGGATGGCACGCAGTACCGGGCGAACCAGCCCACCTATCAAAAGATGCGCTCGGCAGACGCCTCGATCCGGTCACGCAACAGCGGATCCAGACTGTCGCGGGTGGTGACATCCACGGGAACGCCCAGCCGATGCTCCAGCAGTTGGCCGATGCCGACCAGTTCGATGAGGGAAAGCCGGCTGTTCCGGTCATAATCGATGAACAGATCGATATCGCTGCCCGGACCCGCGTCATCGCGTACCATCGAGCCGAACAGGTACAACGACGTAGCACCGAGCGCCTTCACAGCGTCGGCCTGCGCCCGCGACGCGGCCACGGCATCGTGCTTTCGCATCGCCTCATAGTACGCCATTTGCGCGCGGCCAGCGACTCTGTTCGTGCCATCGTGACGCTGAACGTCGGGACAATCCTGTTCGAGGCAAGCCTTGCGCCAGAACGCGCGTTGTCATCGATACCAAGTGATCCAGCCGCGTCAGACAACCTCCAGCACCCGCACCTCCAACCGCTTGCCGAGCAGGCGCAGTGCGGCCTCGATCTGGCCGATGTGGCTGCGGTGGAGCGGGTCGCGCAGCCGGCGCACCGCCTTTTCGTCGAGGTCGAGCCGCCGGCCGAGTTCGACATTGGAGATTCCTGCAGCCAGCATCGCGTCATGCAGTGCCAGCTTCGCGGCGACCAAGGGACGAGGATGCACGACGGGGCGCCCCTTCGCCGGCGCCGGCCCGGGCACGGGGAGGCCATCGTCCGTGTAGAACGACAAGGCGGTCTCGAGCAGGTCCTCCGCGCGGGCCAACGCCTCGCCCTCGGTGGCGCCAAACGCTGCGCCGGGCAGATCGTCGAACGTGACGGTGACCGCGCTGCGGTCAGGTTCCCATTCCAGGTTGGCGGGGTAAGCGTAGGGCATCGATCAGACCTCCAGGTCGTCCAGGGTGAGGCCGAGATCCGTCAGCACCTTGCGGACCGTACCTGGCGGCACATCCATCCGGTGCATGGCAATCACCGTTGTCTTGCCGCTCAGCCCAACCTTGAGATGCGATCCAGACCCTTGCGTCTCGACGATGTCCCATCCGCGCCTGGTCGCGAGGCGGTTCTGGCGACGCAGGAGATCGGCGGATTTCATCCCGGATGGTCGGGCATTTATGACCGAATGTCACGGCCCTTTCAGGTGCGCGGCGGCGTGCCGGTCGCGACGCCGCTCGGGCCGGCGGACAGTAGCCGGCCGCGGTCCCCGATCGGCACGCGCTTGCTGCGTGCTGGTGCCACCGTGCAACGACGCTCCGGTGAAAATACGCCGCCCGCCGCGCTATGCCCCGCGATACGCCTGCCCCCACCGATCCTCGAACACCACGTCCGCCAGCGCGCCGCGCCGGACCGGCCCGAAGCGCCCGACCGGGTAGCCGATCGGCAGAATGGCGTAGGAACGCACGTCGGCCGGCAACCCCATCGCCGCCTCGGCCTGCTGCTCGAACTGCAGGTACAGGGTGGTCAACGTCGCCCCCAGCCCGAGCGCCCGCGCCGCCAGCAGCATATTCTGCACCGCCGGGTAGATCGAGGCGCCGCTGGTGCGAGTCGGCGTTGCGCCGGACAGGCAGGGGACGATCCACACCGGCGCCTCGTGCAGGTGCTTGGCCAGATGCTCCGCGGACGCAAGCATGCGAGCGAACCGCTCGGGCGAGGTGCCCGGCGCCGGGCCGCCGGCGCGATAGCGCGGCCCGACGATCTCGTCCCAGGCGCGCTTGTAGAACGCCGCCACCGCCTGCTTGATCGCCGGATCGCGGACCACCAGGAAGCGCCAACTCTGCATGTTGCCGCCGTTGGCGGCGCAGGTGCCGGCCTCCAGCACCTGGCGGAGCAATGCATCGGGCACCGGGTCCGGCTTCAGCCGCCGCATCGACCGCGTGGTATGCATGATCTCGAACAGGTTGGGTTCGTTGGGGGTTGCATCGGCCATCGCGTAAACCTCTCCCGCTGGGGCGGGAGAGGGTACACGGGACACGCTTGACATCCTAATGCTCACCTCTAGCATAAGCCCCAGAAATGCTCATATAGAGCATAACATCCGGAGGATCCCGCCATGTCGGCAGCCACAGTGCTCGAACGGACCGCGCCGCTCTACCAGCGCGTCAGCCGCGTCATCCCGCCCATGGAGTGGCCGGTCTTCGCCGACGACGTGGACGCCATCCTGGCACTGAAGCGCCGCCGCAACGCCGTCATCCTGGCGCACAACTACATGACGCCGGAGATTTTTCATTGTGTCTCCGACATCGTCGGCGACAGTCTGGCGCTGGCGCGCGAGGCGATGACTGTGGACGCCGACGTGATCGTGCTGGCCGGCGTGCACTTCATGGCGGAGACGGCGAAGCTGCTGAACCCGGCCAAGACGGTGCTGATCCCCGACACCCGCGCCGGGTGTTCGCTGGCCGCCTCGATCACCGCCGCCGACGTGCGGCTGATGCGCCAGAGGCACCCCGGCGTGCCGGTGGTCACCTACGTGAACTCGTCGGCCGCGGTGAAGGCGGAGTCGGACATCTGCTGCACCTCGGCCAACGCGAAGAAGATCGTCGAATCGCTCGGCACCGACACGGTGATCATGCTGCCCGACGAGTACCTGGCGCAGAACGTCGCGGCGCAGACACGGGTGAAAATCATTGCGTGGGCCGGCCATTGCGAAGTGCACGAACGCTTCACCGGCGCCCAGGTGCGCGCGCTGCGCACCGACTATCCGGGCGTAACGATCCTGGCGCATCCGGAATGCCCGCCGGAGGTGATCGCCGAGGCCGACTACACCGGCTCCACCGCCGACATGTCCAACTATGTCGGGCGCGAGAAGCCCGCGCGCGTGGTGCTGCTGACCGAATGCTCGATGGCCGACAACGTCTCGGTGCACCATCCGGCGGTGGACTTCGTCCGGCCGTGCAATTTGTGCCCGCACATGAAGCGCATCACCCTGGCCAATATCCGCACCGCATTGGAGGAGATGCGCCACGAGGTGACAATCGACCCCGCCATAGCGGTGCGCGCGCGCCAGTCGGTCGAGCGCATGCTGGCGGTGCGGTGATGGCCGCGCAGGCCACCCCGCCCGCCACACCGGCGAGGTGTACCATGACCCCGCCCCCTCTGCCCGCAATCATGATCGAACCGTCGGTGCGCGCCGCGCTGCTGGAGGATCTCGGCCGCGCCGGCGACATCACCACCGACGCCATCGTTCCCGCCGGCGCGCGCACCGAAACCGCGCTGATGGCGCGGCAGGACGGCGTGGTGGCCGGGCTCGACTTCGCGCTGATGGCATTCCGGCTGATCGATCCGGCAATCGAGGCAATCATCGAGCGCCCGGACGGCAGCCGCCTCGCGCCTGGCGACCGCATCGCCATCATCAAGGGTCCCGCCCGCGGCATCCTCACGGGCGAGCGCACCGCGCTGAACTTCCTGTGCCACCTCAGCGGCATCGCTTCGGCCACGCGCGGCATCTCCGATGCGATCGCCGGCACCCGCGCCCAGGTCTGCTGCACGCGCAAGACCATGCCCGGGCTGCGCGCGGCGCAGAAATACGCCATCCGGGTCGGCGGCGGCTCGAACCATCGGTTCGGGCTGGATGACGCGGTGCTGATCAAGGACAACCACGTGGCGATCGCCGGCGGCGTGCGCGCGGCGGTGGAGCGCGCCCGCGCGCATGTCGGCCACATGGTGAAGATCGAGCTGGAGGTGGACACGCTGGCGCAACTCGAAGAGGCGCTGCGCCTGCGCGTCGATGCGGTGTTGCTGGACAACATGGGCCCGGAGATGCTGCGCCAGGCGGTGGCGATGGTGGACGGGCGGGCGGTGACGGAAGCCTCCGGCCGCATTCGCCCCGACACCGCCCCGGCGATCGCCGCCAGCGGCGTGGACCTGCTGTCGGTCGGCTGGCTGACGCACAGCGCCACGGTGCTGGATATCGGGCTCGATCATCTCGGGTGAGGGCGGACCCAGGGCGACGTCGCGCAGCGGCACATGGTGCGCAGTCGCGGACGGTTGCAGGATCATATCGGATTGAGCGTCGCGGATCTGGATGCCTGGGTGGAGAAGCTGGACCGCGAGGGCGTCGCTCTGCTGACACGCATCTACCAATTCGGTGACACGCGCGCGGTGATGATCGAAGGCCCGAGCAGGGA
>DATLQW010000119.1:0-20677 GCA_035535035.1 Acetobacteraceae bacterium | reverse complement strand
GTATCGTCATCGTCGGCGGGCATGGCAGATTCTGTCCGGGTGCCTGGGTTGGTGTCAGCACCCAATCTCTAGGCGATTCCAGACACTTGTACCATGCCCGTCAGCGAATCCCTGCTATGCGGTGAATAAGATGGGCTAGCTTCGCGATTTGAATGTCAGGCCTGCAATGTCCAGCCTTGCAGTTCGGCGGCTTCCTCGCGGCAGCGTTCCGGTCCGCCGAGCACCTGCCGGTTGAAGCTGATGCGCTTGAACCAGTAGTGCAGACCGAGCAGATCCGTGAATCCCATGCCGCCATGCGCTTCCGTGGTAATTCGGGCGACGTCGCGGCCGACATCGCCGAGCTGCGCCTTGGCGTGCAGCGCGGTCAGTCGTGCCTCGCCCGGCATCGCGTCCTGCGCATGCGCGGCATACCACACCAGGGCGCGGCACGGTTCCAGCATCGTCACGCAATCCGCCAGCATGTATTTCACACCCTGGAAGCTGCCGATGACGCGGCCGAACTGCACGCGCTCCTTGGCATAGGCCACCGCGCCATCCAGCATGCGCTGTGCCGCGCCGAGTGTGTCCGCCGCCAGCACGACGCGCCCGGCATCCAGCACGCGCCGCGCCGCCGCGAGCTTGTCGTTCGCCGCGTCCAGACGTTCGGCGCGGACGTTGCCGAACACGATGTCGGTCAGCGGCCTTGTGCGATCGACGCTGCGGCGCAGGGTCAACGTTGCGGCGCTGGCTTCCGTCACCGCGGCGGTACCGTCGCGGAGAAACACCAACAGGTGGGTCGGCGCGCCGGCATCCATCACCGCGGTCAGGTGGCCGGAGAGGCGATCGCCGTCCAGCGTCACGCTTGCGGTACCGGTCTGGCCGGCGAGGCCCGCGAAGCCGACGGCGAAACGTGATTCGCCGGCTGCGATGGACGGCAGGTAGTTGTCTTGCTGCGCTTCCGTCGCGCCCGACATGAAGGCCAGCGTCGCCATCACCGTGCCGGCGAACGGCAGCGGCGCGGCGGCGTTGCCCAGTGCCTCGGCGGCCACCGCCGCATCCAGCATGCCAAGCCCCGCACCGCCAAAACGTTCCGGCACCAGCAAACCGTGCAGGCCGAGTTCGTTCAGGCCCTGCCACAGCGCGGCATCGAATCCGTCGCCGGGTTCCGCCAGCGCGCGCAGCCGCTCCATCGGCAACCGGTCCGCCAGGTAGCCGCGCAACGAATCATCGAACAGGCGCTGCTCCTGGCTGAGGGCGAATTCCATCAACCTCTCCCGATCGCCGCGGCGTTCTGCACTTTCGGCTCGCGCGGCAGGTCCAGGCCACGCTCGCCGATGATGTTCTTCTGGATGTTGTTCGAGCCGCCGCCGATCATCAGCCCCACATCGTAGATGTAGTCGATGTTCCAGGTGGTGGCATCGTCATCCTCCGCGTCTTCGCCCTGCGGCTCATACGGCAGTCCGGCGGCGCCCAGCGCGTCCACCGCCAGCGACGCCAGGCGGAACCCCAGCATGGTGCCGCCGTATTTGACGATCATGCGCCTGACGCCGGAATCGACGCCCTGCGCGGCCTCGGTCAGCAGCCGCAGGTTGTGCGCCTTCCAGGCCAGCACCTCGCCTTGTAGTTTCAGCAGCCGATCACGGAATTCGGCAACGCCGATCAGCGAGCGACCATCGATCTCGGTGTTCCGCAACAGGTGAATAAGCTGTTCGAGCCGGTGGGTCATCTTGCCGGCGTCGCCGATCATCAGCCGCTCGTGCTTCAGCGTGACATTGGCAACGTACCAGCCCTTGCCGCGGCCCACCACGATCTGCTCCGCCGGCACCTTCACGTCGGTGAAAAACGTTTCGTTGAACTCGCTGCGGCCGGTCATGGTCTTCAGTGGCCGCACCTCCAGGCCGGGCGACTGCATCGACAGCAACAGGTAGGACAGGCCCTCGTGCTTCGGCTTGTCCGGTTCGGTGCGGCAGAGCAGAAACATCCAGTCGGCGTAGTGCGCGGAGCTGGTCCAGATCTTCTGGCCGTTGACGATCCAGTTGCCGTCCTGCAGCGTCGCCTTGGTCTGCGCATTGGCAAGGTCGCTGCCGGAGCCGGGCTCGGAATAGCCCTGGCACCAGATGACCTCGCCGCGGATGGTCGGGCCGATCCATTGCCGCCGCTGCTCGTCTGTGCCGACCTCCAGCAATGTCGGCACCAGCATGGAAATGCCTTGGTTGGTCAGGCCGGCATAGATGTTCGCATGGGCGAACTCGGCGGCGATCACCGCCGACTCCATCACGTCGGGCGGCGCGCCGAAGCCGCCGTAGTCGCGCGGAATGGTGCGGCCGACATAGCCATGCTCGACCAGCAGTCGCTGCCAATCCAGCGTCTTCCGGTCCGGCCGCTTGCGCCCGCCGCCGACTTTCGGAGATTCGCCGCCGTGCTGCCGGATGAAGCTGCGGACTTGCGACTGCAATTCTCGATGCTTGTCGGACAGGCTGAGATCCATGGTTGCCTCCTGCGTGCTGGCCCCTCACCCCTTCCTCTCCCGCGCGGCGGGAGAGGGGGGATACGCCGCGGCGCCTACCCGGCCGGCGCCATCACGTGGATCTCCCGATTGGCGAGCATCTCGCGGGTCTTCGCGCCGTAGGCGGCCATGTGCGGCGATGCGGCGTGCGCCTTCAGGTGATCGGGGCTTTCCCATTTCTCGACCACCACGAATGCATCGGGACCGAACTTCGCCCCCGGGGAGTCGGCATCGATCACCGGTCCGTATTCGATGCAGCCAGCCTCGGCGTGCACCGCCGGCATGTTGGCCCGGAACGCTTCCAGCACCTGGTCGCGCATCCCTGGCTTGGTCGTAATGATGGCAAGGACGTGGATCACCTCGGTCTCCTCCTGTTCAAGGCTGCTTGTGGCGGGCAAGCTTGCCCGCACTGCGATGCGGCGGCAACCGGGGGAGGATGTGCGGCATGACTTACGAGGCACCCTATGCGGGCCTGAAGGTGGTCGATCTCAGCCAGGGCGTGGCCGGCCCCTATTGCGCGATGCTGCTGGCGCAGCACGGCGCCAATGTCATCAAGGTGGAACCCGCGGAAAGCGGCGACTGGAGCCGCGGCCTCGGCGTGCGTTACGGCGACAACACCGCATTTTCGATTCCTTCCAATCTGGGCAAGCGCTCCATCGCGCTCGACCTGAAACAGGCAGCCGGGCGCGCCGCGCTGTGGCGGCTGATCGCCGGCGCCGATGTGTTCCTGCAAGGCTTCCGGCCCGGCGTGATCGAACGGCTGGGCTTCGGCTATGCCGAGGTCGCGCAACGCGAGCCGCGCATCCTTTATCTGTCGATCTCGGGATTTGGCCAGACCGGGCCGCTGGCGGAACGGCCGGCGATGGACCCGGTGTTGCAGGCCTATACCGGGCTGATGGCGGAGAACAAGGGCGAGGACGGCGTTCCGCATCGCATCCCGATCATCTCGATCGACATGAGCACGGCGTTGTACGCGTTCGCCGCCGTCGCGGCGGCGCTGCACGCGCGGCGCGACATGGCGCATGGTCGGCATATCGAGGCCAGCCTGATGCAGGGCGGTGCGAGTTTGCAGGTGGTGCGGCTGATGTCGTCCTACCTGGAAGGCGGCGTCGTCACGCCGGTGGTGCCGCCGAACGGCGTGCACCGTACCGCCGACGGATGGATTTCCGTCACGGTGGTGCGGCCATTCGAGTGGGTGGCGTATTGCACCGCGATGGACTTGCCGCGCTTCGCGGCGGATCCGCTGCTGCAGAGCATGGAAGGCCGGCGAGAGCATGCGGCGGAAATCGGCGCCGTGATCCGTCCGCTGCTTGAGGCGCTGCCTGGCGCCGAGGTGGCGTCGCGGCTGGCGGCGCAGCGTGTGATGCATGAGCAACTCAATAGCTATACGGAATTTTTGCAGCAGAAGCAGGTGGCGGAGAGCGGCGCGGTCGCGTGGCTGCAACATCCGCGGGTGCCGCAGGCGATGCCGATGCCGAACCTGATCGGGTTGCCCGCGTTCGCGGACGGGTCGCCGCGCGGCATCGCGCCAACGCTGGGCGAGCACAGCGAAACGATCCTGCGCGAGCATGGGTATTCGGCGGAGGAGATCGCCGGGCTGCGCGCGGAGAAGGCGATCGCGGATTAAGTGTACCTTCCCCGCCTTCGGCGGGAGACGGCACAGCTACCATCAGAACATCGGCACGCGATTGGCGGCGCCGCCATCGATCGTGATGATCGTGCCGCTGGTATAGGCCGAGCGGTCGGAAGCGAGAAACGCCACCATCCAGCCGATCTCCTCCGGCGTGCCGGCGCGGCCATAGGGCAGCGGCTTCATCAGTTCTTCCCAGCGGTTTTCGTCACCCAGCCGGTCCAGCGCGCGCTTCTTCATGATCGTCACCAGACGGTCGGTGGCGACCGCGCCGGGATTGATGCCCACCACGCGCAGCTTGTCGGCGGACGCGGCGCCACCCAACGCCTTGGTGAACGCCATCAGCCCGGCATTGCCGGTGGACCCGGCAATGTAGCTGGAATCCATCCGCTCGCCCGCCATGCCGAGCACATTGACGATCACGCCGCGCCCGCGCTGCCGCATCAGTGCATAGAAGCGGCGGCACATATTGATGTAGCCGTACACTTTCAGGTCCCACGCCGCGCGCCACCGGTCCTCGGTGATCTCCTGCAAATTCCCACCCGGAATCGCGCCCGCATTGTTCACCAGGATATCGATATCCGGATGCTGCGCCGCCAGCCGATCCACGTTGCGGCTGTCGGAAATATCGAACGCGTGCACCTCGGCACGCACATTGTGTCGCGCCGCGATCTGCTCGCGCGCCGCATCCAGATCGGCCTGCGTGCGCGACACCAGGATGACGTTCACGCCCTCTTCCGCCAGCGCCTCGGCCGCGGCGTAGCCGATGCCCTTCGAGGCGCCGGTCACCAGCGCCGTCTTGCCGCGCAAATGCAGGTCCATGAGTCAGCTCCTCCCTGACGGCGGTTCAATGCGATAGAACGCCGCCGCATTCCCGGCGAACAACTTGCGGCGTCCGGCGTCCGGCAGATCGGCGGTGATCTGCTTGAAACACCGAAAAATCCAGTCCCAGCTCGCCTTCACCCCGTCCACCGGATAGTTGGACGCGAACATGCAGCGATCGACGCCGAACAGGGCGATCGTCTCGCGGATGATCGGTCCGTGCAGCGCCACGGTCCAGGGTTGCCCGGGCACGGTGAACCCGGAGATCTTGCACCACACATTCGGACAGGCCGCCAGCGCCTGCATGCCGCGCCGCCACACCGCAACCGCCTCCGGCGAGCGGTCCAGCGGGTAGCCGGTGTGGTTCAGCGCGATGCGCATCGTCGGATGCTCGCGGCAGACCTCCGCAGCTTCCTCCAAATGATACCAGGGCACGCGCAGATCCCAGGACAGCCCGTATTTCTCCAGCAACCCCAGCCCGCGCCGCCACTTCGGATCCTGCAGGCTGCGCTTCTGGCCGCGCACGCTGCCGTTCGGCCCGTCGGCAATCACCGGCTTGGTGCGCACGCCGTGCACCAGCGGAAACGCGCAGTGCGCCGCAATGATTTCCTCGGCATCCGGCGTGTCCACCCAGGCATGCGCGACGATCGCGTTCGGCATGCCGTGTTGCGCGTGCATCGCTGTCAGCCACTCGGTCTCGGCCACCTGCCGGCCGCGGTCGCACTCGGCTTCCACATGCACGGTTGCGACGACGTTGTGCAGCGCCGAGTCGCGGCGATACTCGTCGGGCAAATAGGTGCGGCGGAAGCGCGAATAGTCGCCCAGGAACATATGGCTGTTGTCGGTCAGCCACGGATAACGAATGCGCCCTTCCAGGTCCCATAGATGGTGGTGGGCATCGACGATCGGCAGGTCGTCATCGGTCATGGCTTGCTCCGGTCATGCCGTCGAATCACGCCCACAGGCAGATCGAGGGCACCGGCTATCCCGGAATCAGCGTGATCGCCGACGGGCTGCCCACACCGATGCGCCGTCCGGTCGGCGTGATCTGCCCGGTCGCCTTGTTCACCCGGAACGCCGTGATGTCGTCGCTCTCCTGGTTGGCGGCGAACAGGAAATCGCCCGTCGGATCCAGTGTGAAAAAGCGCGGGCGCGTGCCGCCGGTGGGCGTGTTGCCCAGCAAGCTCAGCCGTCCGTCGCCGGCAATCGAAAACAGCGCAATATCGTCGCGGCCGCGATTGGAGACGTACAGAAACCGCCCATCCGGCGCGACTGCGATCTCCGCCGTGGTGTTCTTGCCCGCATGCTCCGGCGGCAGCGAGGAAATCACCTGCGCGTCCGCCAACGCGCCGGTCGCGCGGTCCCAGCCATAGACGGTGACGCTGGAGTCCAGCTCGTTGTTGACATACAGAACCGGCAGCGACGGATGGAATGCGCAATGCCGCGGCGCAGCGCCGGGACGCGACGCCACCGGCCCCTGCGCGGTAGGCTCGATGCGTCCGGTTACCGCATCGAAGCGAAACACGAAGGTGCAGTCGAAGCCCTTGTCGGGCACGACGACGTATCCACCGGTCGGATCGAAAACCGCCGAGTGCGGATGCGACGCCGCCTGCTGCACCGGATCCGGCCCCGGCTTGCCCGGCAGTTGGTAAAGCTGGTGCACCGGCAGCAGCCGTCCGTCCGGCTCCAGCGGCAACACCGCCACGCTGCCGCTGCCGTAATTGGCGACGACCAGATGCCGTGCCGTCGAATCAAGCGCCGCATCAACCGGATTGTTCCCCTGGCACGGCATCTGGCTCAGCAGCGTCAGGTGGCCCGACAGCGAATCGATGCTGAACGCGCTCAAATGGTCGCGGCCACCATGCACGGAATACAGCACGCGGCGATCGTTGCGCAGCGTGAACAACGACGGGTTCGCCAGCCCGCCCACGTGCTGCACCTGCGTCCACGCGCCGTCTTGCGCGTCGATGCGATAGACATGGATGCCGTCGCCTCGGCCGTCGCGGTCGGCCGTCGTGTACCCGCCCACAAAAGCGAACATTGTCTCTCCCTCCCCGTCAAATCCCAAGCCAATCGCGGATGCGGCCATGCATCATGCGCGCGGCCACCGCGGAACGCCACAGCCGGTGGAAGGGGATTTCCCGCATGGTGGTGATCGGCATGTCGAGCGCGGCGGCGCGTCCGCCGATGATGCGCAGCGCCAATTGCGGCCCCATCGCCGTGCTCATCGCCACGCCGCGTCCGTTGTAGCCCAGGCACGCCAGCACGTCGTCGCGCGGTTCGTGCAGATGCGGATAGTGGTCCCACGTCACCGCGAGCTGCCCGCTCCAGGCATGCGTCCAGCCGATGCCGCGTAGCGCCGGCCACAGGCGTTGAGCGTAGTCAACCAAGTAGCGCAGCTCGCGCGGCGCGGCGATGTCCCGTTGCACGCAGCGTCCGCCCATCAGCAACCGGTTGTCGCGATCCAGCCGATAATACACCGTGACGCGGCCCATTTCGTACAACACCGAGCGCGTCGGCATGATGGCGCGCGCCAGTGCGTCGGGCAGCTTTTCGGAGGCAACGATGGCGCTGAACACCGGCACGATGCTGCGCCGCAGCCCGGACCACAGATCGTCGCTGTAGCCGTTGGTCGCCAGCACCAGTTTGTCGGCGCGCACGGTGCCGGTGGGCGTCGCCACGTGCCACAAGGCGCCGTTGCGATGCACGCGCTGCGCCGGCGTGCCACCGAACACCGCCGCGCCCGCCTGCATCGCTGCCCGCGCCAGGCCGCGCGCATAGCCCAGCGGGTTCACCTGTCCGCCGCGCCGGTCGAGCAATGCACTGACATAACCCGTGCTGCCGGTCGCCTGCCGCATCTCCGCCGCGCCCAGCAACACGACGGGCGCGTCGCGCCGCGCCCATTGTGCGGCGGTCCCCCGGATGCCGGCGGCGTCACGCGCCGATGTGGCGGCACGCAACGTGCCGGCTTGCAATGCCTCGCAGTCGATCCGGTGGCGCCGGATCAGGTCGAATACAACGTTCGGCGCGTTGCCGGACAACGTCACCATGCGACTTCCGAGATCGTTGCCGAAATCCCGCGTCACCACGTCGGGATCGTGTTTCAACCCTGGATTGACCTGTCCGCCGTTGCGTCCCGATGCGCCCCAGCCCGGCTCGCGCGCCTCCAGCACCGCGACATCGACCCCGCGTTCCGCCAGGTGCAAGGCCGCGGACAGGCCGGTGAAGCCGCCGCCGATGACCGCAACGGACACGCGCTTGTCGCCATCGAGCAGGGGCGTGCGCGGCGCTGGCTGTGCGGTCTCGGCGTAGAGACCGGGCGGCGCGGTCACCCTCACCCCAAACCCTCTCCCGCCGCGGCGGGAGAAGGAATGCCGCCGGCGACCTGGTCGAGCATGATGCACGGCATCCCCCGATCGTCGGAAATCACCCCCAGATCGAGCAAGGACGCACCTGCATCGCTGCGCGCCGCTTGCTCCGCGGCAAGCAATGCCGGCAGATCCTCGCGCACATGGCCGCCCTCGCCGGCGAACCAGCCCACCACGGCGACCGGCAACCCGCGCCAGTCACGCAAAGCGTCCACCACCATGGGCGGTTCCGCGAGAAACGCCGCGCGCACCTGAGAGAAATGCCCCGCGGCGGACAGTGCCGCGACGTGCCGGTGCAGCGCCATCGGCCGGCCCGGCGCGCGGGCCGAACCGTGCCCGACCAGCAGCACCGCTATCCGCGCGGCGTCAGTGCCGCAGGCATGTCGCACCCGCGCCGCTGCCAGGTCCGCCATCCCCGGATGCAAGCCGACCGGCTGGTGGTAACGCAGCGCGTGGCCCTGCCCGTCGCCCAGCGCCCGCGGAATCGCCTCCCGCACGAACCAGCCCTGCTCCATGAAGAACGGCACCACATGAACCATATTGGGAGCCAGTCCCGCCAACGCCTCGACCGCCGCCGGCCTGCCGTTCAGCAACCCAACCGCCACTTCGGCGAAACGCCCCTGCGCGCGCAGCACCGCGGCGTGGGCATGCAACAAGCGCCCCGCATCGGCGAAGCGCACGGCACCATGCGCGACCAGCAGCAGCGCGTCATCGGGCCAGCTTCGCGTAGGTGTGGCTTGCGTTCGCGTGGTCACCTCCAGCGACTCCGGAAATGCCGCCCCCTTGTCATTGCGAGCATCGCGGCGCCGCGGCACTCACCCGCGGGAGAAGCCACGGCCGGCCCGCGTCCCGCAAGCGCGGCGTCCGGGAATCGATCGCAGATCGCACCGGCGATCGGTGTCGTCGCACGCCTCGCAACGCCAGGGACTCTACGGGGAAACCCTCACCCCGCCGCGTGCAGCTTCTCCATCTCCCGCAGGATCGATTCGCCCATCACGCTGGTGCCCACCTTGGCGGTGCCCTTCGCCATGATGTCGGCGGTGCGCAGCCCGCTGGCCAGCACGTTGGTGCAGGCGCGCTCGATCATTGCCGCCTCATCCTCCATGCCGAACGAATAGCGCAGCAGCATGGCGAAGCTGAGGATCTGCGCCAGCGGATTGGCGATGCCCTTGCCGGCGATGTCCGGCGCGCTGCCATGGATCGGCTCATACAGCGCGTGCCGCTTGCCGCTCTCCTGCACCGCACCGAGCGTCGCCGAGGGCAGCATGCCCAGGCTGCCGGTGAGCATCGACGCCAGGTCCGACAGCAGGTCGCCGAAGATGTTGGAGGTGACGATCACGTCGAACTGCTTCGGCGCCCGCACCAACTGCATGGCGCAATTGTCGGCATACATGTGCGACAATTCCACGTCGGCGAACTCGCGCGCGTGCAATGCGGTGACGGTCTGCCGCCAGAACAGGCCCGACTGCATCACGTTGGCCTTTTCCACGCTGGTCAGGCGGTTCTGCCGCTTGCGCGCCAGCTCGAAGGCGAGGCGGGCGACGCGCTCGATCTCGCTGGTGGTGTAGCTCTCGGTGTCGAAGCCGCGCTTCTCGCCGGACGGCAGCGTCTCGATGCCGCGCGGCTCGCCGAAATACACGCCGCCGGTGCTCTCGCGCACGATCATCAGGTCCAGCCCGCGGATCACGTCCGGCTTCAGCGTCGAGGCATCGACCAGTGGATCCAGCACGACCGCCGGGCGCATATTGGCGAACAGATCGAGCTCCTTGCGCAGCCGCAGGATCGCCAGCTCCGGGCGAAGCTGGAAGCCGAGCGAGTCCCATTTCGGCCCGCCGACCGATCCGAACAGGATGGCGTCGGCTTCCTTTGCCTTGGCCATCGTATCGTCGTCCAGCGGCGTTCCGCGCGCGTCGATCGAGGCGCCGCCGACCAGGTCCTCGGCAACGTCGAAGGTGACGATGCGGCGGCGGCTCATCCACTCGATGAGGCGGCGGACTTCGCGCATCACCTCCGGGCCGACGCCGTCGCCGGGCAGGATCAGCAGCTTCTTGTTGGCCGGCATGAGTGAACATCCTCTTAGGTGTCGTTGCGAGGCGCAAGCCGGTTGTCATTGCGAAGTGCCGAAGCAATCCCCCGCCAGGGGAACGGTTGCGGATTAGCGGGCGGGAGATTACTTCGTCGCGACGCGCCTCGCAATGACAGCGTTATGGTCAGCCGGTTGCCGATGCGGGGATCACGCGGCGGTGGTGGACGGAATCCACGGCTGGCCATGCCGTCGTGCCGCCTCATAGGTGTCGATCTCCCGCACGTGCTGCAGGGTCTGGCCGATATCGTCCAGCCCGTTCAGCAGCAAATGCTTGCGGAACGGGTCGATGTCGAAGTGGAGTTCTTCCCCGTTCGGCCGCACCACAACCTGGCGTGCGAGGTCGATGGTGATGCGCGCGTTGCCGCCCAGCTTCGCATCCTCGATCAGTTCGTCGCACACCGCCCGCGGCAACCGCACCGGCAGGATGCCGTTCTTGAAGCTGTTGTTGTAGAAGATGTCGGCGAAGTCCGGCGCGATGATGCAGCGTATGCCGAAATCCAGCAGCGCCCAGGGGGCATGCTCGCGCGACGAACCGCAGCCGAAATTCTCGTGGGCGACGATCACCTGCGCGCGGCGGTACGGCTCCTGGTTCAGCACGAACTCCGGCCGCTCCTTGCCGTCCTTGTCGTAGCGCAGCGAATCGAACAGGTGCACGCCGAGGCCTGAACGCTTGATAGTCTTGAGGAAGCGCGCCGGGATCACCTTGTCGGTGTCGATGTTCTGCATCGGCATCGGCGCGGCGATGGCGGTCAGCGTGGTGAACGGGTCCATCGGTTCTCTCCTCTCTCAGGCGGGGGCGGACCCGCTCGGCGCGGCGTCCGTCAAGGGTGCTGCTCCGTCGGCGGGAGCGGGGCTAGGGGCGCTACCCAGTCGCTGCAACTCCCGCACGAACTGAGCGCGCAGTGTATCGCGCTCCGCCTCCGGCAACCAATTCGCCATATTGTGAAACAACAGGGCGTTAACGCGCGTCCGCTGTTCGTTCCACGGCATATGGACCGCATTCTGCGCTTGGGACAGCAGGGCGGCAAGCCGGGGACGGACATATCTTGCCATGCTCTCCGGGTCCGTTGCGGGCGGCGCGTTAATGTCCGCGGTGGTCGCGAACAGGTCAGGCTGGCGGTTCAATTCCGTCCTCCGTCACGGTAAAGAGTGCGTCATCAATCCTGCTGCCAGGTGAAGGGTGCGGCAAGCCAAGATCGGTCCGGGTCAAGACCGACGCCACTGCCCGTTCCGAAACGGCATCGGCGGCGTCGAACAGATGAGCAAGTTCGGCGATCCGCCAGACCAGATCAAGGATCGCCCGAAGCAATCCCGCGTCCAGCGCCTCACCGTTCCTTGCGGCAAGCCAGCGGTAGAGCACCCGATAGCCGCTTACCTCCAGCATCCAGGCGCGTTCGGGTACCGCAGAGACGCGAAGCGAGCCGTCAGTTTGCAGCAATACCGATCCTGTGCCGGCACCGCCGGCGAGGAAGGCGCGAGCCGGCGTCGGAACGCTGAGCGTTACCCCGGATGCGGTGCCAGTGAGCCGCGCCAATCGGTGCTGCGGTAACGGATCAGCGGAGAAGCTTTCGATTCCGCGAATGGCAGCACCAAGCGCCGCGGCGTCGGCGAACACCTCCGGAGATGCCGGCAGTGGCACATGCGGAAAATCGTCTTCCAGATCGGCAGCGAAGCGTGTCGTGTACGAAGCGGCCGAGAGCAGTGCAAGGATCGCGTCGAACACCGTCTGCGGCGGCGGGGGCGCTCCATAAGCGGCAGTAAGGCCGGTGAGCAGGTTCGGGTGCAAGAAGCTCGCAGCCCGCCCACCGGCATGGCGGTGTAACGGAAACACCCAGCCGCCGTAGCTGCCTCGGAACGCGTGTTGGTCCGGTATGGCCCCATGGCACCATACCGCCGGGCCACGTCCCGCACCGTCCTCCGGCGCGATGAGGCAGATATTTTCGGCACCCCACGCAGATTGCAAGTCCGGACGCAGTCGGTCGATATAGGCCGTCTTATTATAGAGCCAACGACGATCGAGTGGCCGGTAGGCGATCGGCTGGACGGCGGCCGGATCGTATGGGATGGACAGCGCTGGCCCAACTTTGGATGCAGCCGATTCTTTGAATAGTCCGGCTGCTCTGTCAGGGGGAAGGTTCAGGAAATGCCTGATCCGATCCTCCATTGTCTCGCGCGTCAAAGCGTAGGCAAAGTCGTCCCGGTAGGTGACAATGCCGTTCGACCGGAACGCCAGGAGCTCGTCCAGCGCCGGCCAATCGCGTCCGGCAAAACCAACCGGCTTTAATCGGTCCATCCCGCCGCCGGGGAGGTCGCGAAACGGGAGGTTGGCAGCATCCGCAGCCGCCGCGTCAAGCAAGGCAAATTTCTCTGCCCGACGATAGGCGCCGCCATGCCAACAGTCAGCGTAGCGTACCGAAGCCTCAGCACCAGCCGTCTTCCTGCCGGTTGCCCATGCGGTGGTAATGCAAACCCCTGTCTCGATATCAAACACATTCTCATCGGCGCCGGCGCCCACCGGCAACGCCCCGCGATTGTCGCCGCGGAGGTCAACGATTTCGATGACGTCAAAGCGCTGGCGCAGCATCTGGCGCAGTCCGCCAAACGCGCGACCGGCCAGAAACCCTCTGTTGGTAACAAAAGAGACAACGCCACGCCCCGCCGCCCCCGGCGCCTCGAACAATCGCCACAACGCCCACCGCCAGAAGGCAACATACAGGTCAGGGAAAGGATTAAGCGACCGGCCGAAACCGGCATCCCGCACCGGTTGCTTCAAATCCTCCCACAGAGTGTTCATCCAGCTTCCCACCAACGTCTCGATTTCCCCACGCTTGAGGCGCCGGTAGGGCGGGTTTCCGAAGATCGCCAGGATCGGGCGGTCGGACTTAACGGCATCCGCGGCCCGCCGTTCCTCCTCGATCGGCGCACCGATGAAATCCAGCCGATTGGGAACATGCGGCTGCCCAACCGAGGGTGACAGCGTATCCGTGAGATAGATCGGTAGCCGTTCGAGTGGGATCACACGATGCGAAGTTATCTCGCGCAACATCCGGTAATGGGCGATCGTGTATGGCCCAACCAACAGTTCGAACGCAAGCATGCGGCGGGACAGCGCCAGCACCTCGGCCGGCACCATACCCTCGCCGTACCGCGCCTCGGCCAGCAGCGCGACCTGGTTGACCGTGGCGACCGGAAACGTGCCAGTGCCACACGCGGGATCGAGCAGTACGACGTTGTGGTCCAACAGGCCATCGCTGCGCAGACCCTCGCGCAGCGCCCGATCGGTGGCCGTCACGATATATCGCACGACATTGGCCGGCGTGAAGAACACACCATACTTTATCCGCGCGGCCTCATCGAAGACCGCAAGAAAATCCTCGTAGAAATAGAGGATCGGATCGTAGCCGCGGCGGCTTGTCAACATTTCCGGTGCAAACTGGTTCACCGTGTCGCGAATGACATCAAATCCGACGCCTAACGTGTCGAGCACCTGATCCAGTGTCAGCGCCTGCAAGGTCGCGCGCAACAGCGGATAGGTGCCCTCGGAGAGTTGCCGAAAGGCGTCACGGTCCACATCGCGGCCGCTTGCCTCGCGGGCAAGCAGCAGGCCGAAAGACAGCGTCTGAGCGAAAGCGTTGGCGAACAGCTCGTTTTCATTCTCCGCTTCGTAGCCGCCTGCAACGGCATGGGCGAACAGCGTCTCGCGGAAAATCTCCCGCACCGCATCAAGCGCGGGAGGCGCACCCTCGGCACACTGGTCGGCAACGATACGGCGCAGCAACCGAGCCGCATGAGCGAGGGTCTGCGCGAACTCCTTGGCATTTCGCGCTGGCGTTGGCTGCGCCAATGCCAGCATTTCGAGAATGTCCAGGAAGCCGGAAGAGTCATGCCGGCGAATTAACCGATCCGCGGTCGCGTCCGATGTCCCGGGGTCGAGCGCAATCACAGGCAGGAGTACCGCCTGTGACCTTATCTCCCCACGCTGATAAAGGTGGATGGAGTGGAAGTTGCAGAAACCCCACAGCGGCAACTCACGAAACCGGCGGAACTGGTCGGCGTCGTGACCACGCAGGCGCTTTGGATCGAGCTGCTTTCCCGGTTCCTTCAGTTCAATGAACGACCGCGCGGGTTGCGCTGGCTGAGCAAAGGCCAGATCGGGCCGGCCGATGCCGGGTCTTCGGTATTCCGGCAGCACACGTGGCGGAATACCAATGCGCTGCGCAAGCAATGTCTCGACCAGCGCCTGGAAGCGCGGGGCCAGCAGCAGTTCCAGGGCCGTACCGCCACCATCGTTGCCCGGGTTTGCCCGCCGATCGAGCCGAACAGCATGCGCGAAGGATATCAGTGCCTCGGTCGCAGCCTGCGCCACCATTACGCAGCCGCCCGGCGATCACTCACCAGCGCATCCCGGCCGTCCGGCGCGGTTCCCACAGGCTTTACGTCCGATGGTTCATCATCGCGCCGGTCACTATCGCCGCGGCCTCACCCCAATTGCCGCACGTCCGCCAGCCGCCCGGTCACCGCGGCGGCGGCGGCCATCGCCGGCGACAGCAGGTGGGTGCGACCGCCCGGCCCCTGCCGGCCCTCGAAGTTGCGGTTCGACGTGCTGGCGCAGCGCTGACCCGGCGTGAGCTTGTCCGGGTTCATCCCCAAACACATCGAGCAACACGGCTCGCGCCACTCGAAGCCGGCCTCCAGCAGGATGCGATCCAGCCCCTCCTGCTCGGCCTGCCGCTTCACCAGGCCGGAACCCGGCACCACCAGCGCCTGCACACCCGGCGCCACCTTGCGGCCCTTGGCGACGGCGGCAGCGGCGCGGATGTCCTCGATGCGGCCGTTGGTGCAGGAGCCGATGAACACCACGTCGATCGGCACGTCGGCCAGCTTCTGCCCCGGCGTCAGCGCCATGTATTCCAGCATGCGCTGCATCTGCGTGCGCAGGCCCTCGTCGGCCACCAGCGAGGGGTCCGGCACCACGCCGGTCACCGGCACCACCGCGCCCGGCGTGGTGCCCCAGGTGACCATCGGCGCGATGTCGTCCGCGCTCAGCGTGACCGATTTTTCATACGTTGCCCCCGGATCCGACGGCAGCGTCCGCCAATACGCCACCGCCTGCTCCCATGCCGCGCCCTTGGGGGCGAAGTCGCGGCCCTTGATCCAGTCGAACGTGGTGTCGTCCGGCGCGATCAGCCCGGCGCGGGCACCGGCCTCGATCGACATGTTGGACACCGTCATCCGCCCCGCCATGTCGAGCGCGCGGATCGCCTCGCCGGTATATTCGATGACGTGCCCGGTGCCGCCCGCGGTGGTGATCCGGCCGATGATCGCCAGCACGACGTCCTTGCCGGAACACCCGAAGCCGAGCGTGCCGGTCACTTCGATCCGCAGGTTCTTCGCCGGCGACTGCAGCAGGGTCTGCGTCGCCATGACATGCTCGACCTCGGAGGTGCCGATGCCGAACGCCAGCGCGCCGAGCGCGCCATGCGTCGAGGTATGCGAATCGCCACAGACGATGGTCATGCCCGGCAGCGAGAGGCCCAGCTCCGGGCCGATGATGTGCACGATGCCCTGGCGCACGTCGAGGATCGGGATGTACGGCACGCCGAACTCGGCGACGTTCTTCTCCAGCGTCTCGACCTGGATACGGCTGTCAACTTCCTTGATGTCGCGCGGCACGCGCGAACCGACCGTTGGAATATTGTGGTCGGCGACGGCGATCGTGCAGTCCGGGCGGCGCAGCTTGCGGCCGGCCAGGCGCAGGCCCTCGAAGGCCTGCGGGCTGGTCACCTCATGCACGAGGTGACGGTCGATGTAGAGGATGCAGGTGCCGTCCGGGAGCCGCTCGACGACGTGGCTGTCCCAGATCTTGTCGAATAGCGTACGCGGCCTGGTGGCGGACATGGCGGCTCCGGCTTGTTGGTTTTCGGGCGGCGCAACCCGGCCGCCGCTCCCGTGGTTCGGCGGCCGGCGTTGATTTGGCCGAACCGGCGCGGTTGCGCAACCCGGGTCCGGCCGGCCGGCGCGGATCGCTCCGCCGGCCTCTGCCACACAGGCTCTGCATCGTGCCGGCGAAGTATGCCCTGCCGAAACCTGCCCCGGCGAACGCCGGAGCCCGGGGGCCGGCATCCGGGACTATTGGCGCGCGCTCGAAGCGAAGCCGCCGGATCGGTCTGGGGCCGTGATGGCGGAGCCGGCATGCATGACGGAGCCGGCATGGCCGACCTGTCGTTTATGCATGGCGGCCAGCAGGCCGCGTTTCAATGTCTCCGACCCCGGCCTGGGCCCGAGGAACGTGGCCAGCATCGCTTCCGCGAATTGCGGTTGCGAGATGATGCCCATCAGATGGCCGTTGACCCGCACGGTCGCGCCGCGTCGCGTGAACAGCAGGGAATAGTCGTCGCCCGCGTGCATCGCGGGAACCGCCGCAAGGAACCGCGCGACATCGCCCGGATCGAGTTGGCACGGCGCCTGGCAATTGTTCCTGAGGCCTTTGCGCCACGCGTTGCGCGCTTCGCCGGCACTGACGCTGCGCACGAACCTGACTGTCAGCAGCTTGGTTTCCCGAGATTCAAGGATCTGCTCCGGGTCGCTGCTCGGATGCCGCAGGTAGAGCGCGGCGACATAGACGTGGAGGCGCAGCAGCGAATAGGTGCGTAGCCCGAAGCCGTTCAATTGCAAGGTTCGTCCGTCCACCTGAAGCGTCTCGGGCAGCGGCACGCCGTCGAGTTCCGCCGCTCGCGCGGCGCACCAGACCGGCAGGACGAGCGCCGCAATGACGATCGCGCGTTGGACGGGGACCGCCGCGAACCACTGAACGATGAGACTTCTCCTTCAACGCCCCGATGGATCATGTTGGCGGGGGATCATGTTGCCGAGCGATCATGTGGCCACCGCCCGGCGACCGTGCAAACCACGATCATGCGCGTCTGTGGCATCACGGAGGAGTGAGTCGTCACGACGGGTGGACTGGTTTAGGCGCTTCGGTCCGTTGGGGGATGGCGGCTCCGCACCGCTTCGCGCCCGGCGGCGAATCGGGCTTGATCCAGATCAAAGACAGGATCGGCCTTTGTGGCGGACACCAGACAACGCCAACTGATCGCGGCAAACCGGCGCGACATGCGCCGCCCAGGCGTCAAAGCCCGCCTCCTCCGCTTGAGGGGAGGCGGCGCGCACCCGGCGGCCGGGGACCGCGGCCACACGCGACGTTGCCCTGAAACGGCCGGGTCGCCCCTGGCCCCTTGGAGGAACCCTGTCATGAAATTCGCCAATCCGGCGCCGCTCGGGCTGAGCGGCTTCGCCTTGACCACCTGGATGCTCAGCATGGTGAACGCCGGCTGGTTCACCGGGGCCGGCGTGCCCTTGGTGCTGGCCAGCGCATTCGCCTTCGGCGGCACCGCCCAGTTCTTCGCCGGTCTGATGGAAGCGCCGCGCGGCAACACCTTCGGCTTCGTCGCTTTCTGTTCTTTTGGTGCGTTCTGGTGGAGCTTCGCCCTGTTCGTGCAGTTCTTCGCCGCCAAGGTGCCGCCCGAGTTCGTCGGCTGGTGGCTGGTCATGTGGGGTGTGTTCACCTGCTTCATGTGGGTCGCCTCGCTGGCATTGAACCGCGCCGTCCAGTTGGTCTTCCTCGCCCTGTGGATCACCTTCTTCCTGCTCGGCGCGGCCGACCTGTTCGGGATGCCGGGACTGCAAACGGCCGGCGGCTACGGCGGTCTGGTCACCGCGGCGCTGGCGTTCTACCTGGCCGCCGCGGAGGTCATCAACGAGACGCACGGCCACGTCGTGCTGCCGATCGGCGCGCCGGCCGCCCAGCGGGTCGGCGGCGTGCCCCAACACGCCTAGGCCCCAACATGCCTAGGCCCCAGCACGCCTTGGTCGGTCACCGCGCCGTCCGGGTGGTGCCGCGCGCCACCCGGCGGTAGCCTCCGCCGCTACGATTGCCTCGCGCTGATTGCCGGCGGGTGCTGTGTGCCTGCCGGCCCTGCCCTGACCGGTGCTCTCCCCACCCGGGTGGCGCCCGACGCAAGAACGCAATGGAGGGACCCGCACATGCCCGATACCCACCACGCCGAGGGCCAGATCTTCCCGGTCCGGCCGGAGGTCGCCGCCCACACCCACGTGACCGCCCAGCGTTACCGCGAGATGTACGAACACGCCGAGCGCGACCCGGACGGGTTCTGGGCGGAGCAATCCCGCCGCGTGGCGTGGATGCAGGCGCCGACGAAGATCAAACGCACGAGCTTCTCCGGCGACGTTTCCATCAAGTGGTTCGAGGACGGCGTGCTGAACGCCTCCGTCTCCTGCCTCGACCGCCACGCCGCGTCGCACCCCGACCGGGTGGCGATCATCTGGGAAAGCGACGATCCTGCCGTCTCCCGCACCATCACCTATCGGGAGCTGCACGAACAGGTCTGCCGGCTGGCCAACGCGCTGCGTGGGTTGGGGGCGAAGAAGGCCGACCGGATCACGATCTACCTGCCGATGGTGCCGGAAGCGGCGGTGGCGATGCTGGCTTGCGCGCGGATCGGCGCCGTCCATTCCGTGGTGTTCGGCGGGTTCTCGCCGGACAGCCTGGCGAACCGCCTGCAAGACTGCGAGTCGACGCTGCTGATCACCGCCGACGAGGGCCGCCGCGGCGGGCGCAAGGTGCCGCTCAAGGCGAATGCCGACGCGGCGCTGAAATCCTGCCCCGGGGTGAAGAGCGTCGTGGTGGTGCAGGTCACCGGCGCCGAGGTGCCCATCGTAACGGGGCGCGACCACGACTACGCCACGCTGTGCGCCGCCGCGGCGCCGACCTGCGCGCCCGAGCCGATGAACGCCGAGGACCCGCTGTTCATCCTCTACACCTCCGGCAGCACCGGCAAACCGAAAGGCGTGCTGCACACCACCGGCGGCTACATGGTGTGGGCCAGCTTCACCCATGAGATCGTGTTCGACTACCGGCCAGGCGAGGTCTTCTGGTGCACCGCGGATGTCGGCTGGGTCACCGGCCACACCTACATCGTGTACGGACCGCTGGCCAACGGCGCCACCACGGTGATGTTCGAGGGCATCCCGAACTACCCCGACAGTTCCCGGTTCTGGCAAGTGGTGGACAAGCACAAGGTGAACATCTTCTACACCGCGCCCACCGCGATCCGCGCGCTGATGCGCGACGGGGAAGCGCCGGTGGAAAGGACCTCGCGTGCGTCGATCCGCCTGCTCGGCACGGTGGGCGAGCCGATCAACCCGGAAGCCTGGCTGTGGTACCATCGCGTGGTGGGCGAGCATCGCTGCCCGATCGTCGATACCTGGTGGCAGACCGAGACCGGCGGCATCCTGATCTCCCCGCTGCCCGGCGCGACGGCGCTGAAACCCGGCTCGGCGACCCTGCCGCTGCCCGGGGTGAAGCCGATGATCGTCGATGCCGACGGCCACGAGCTGCACGGCGTCTGCGAGGGTAATCTGTGCCTCGCGGATTCCTGGCCCGGCATGATGCGCACCGTGTTCGGCGACCACGAACGCTTCGTGCAGACCTATTTCTCCACCTTCAAGGGTCTGTATTTCACCGGCGACGGTGCCCGGCGCGACGCCGACGGCTACTACTGGATCACCGGGCGGGTGGACGACGTCATCAACGTCGCCGGCCACCGCATGGGCACCGCCGAGGTGGAAAGCGCGCTGGTCTCCCACCACAAGGTGGCCGAGGCGGCGGTGGTCGGCTTCCCGCACGACATCAAGGGGCAGGGCATCTACGCCTACGTGACCCTGAAGCTGGGCGAGGAACCGACCGAGGAGCTGCGCAAGGAACTGGTTGCCTGGGTGCGCAAGGAGATCGGCCCGATCGCCGCGCCGGACGCGATCCAGTGGGCGCCCGCGCTGCCCAAGACCCGCAGCGGCAAGATCATGCGGCGGATCCTGCGCAAGATCGCCGCCAACGAGACCGACAGCCTGGGGGATACCTCCACCCTTGCCGATCCGGCGGTGGTGACGGAACTGGTGGACAATCGGGTAGGATAGGCGCGGCAAGAGGCGCAAGGGGGGCGAATGAGCGACGAAAAGCGCGGGGACACGCGCTCCTCGATGCTGAAGCGGGCCAAGATCACCTTCGGCAATCCGGACCAGACCCACTCGGTCATCGATTGCGTCGTGATGAACTCCTCGGCATCCGGGATCAAGGCGCGCACCACGGTCCCGGTCACCGTGCCCGAATGGGTCACCCTGGTGTTCCCCGATGGGGCTGCCGTCCGTGCCCGTCGCCGCTGGACACACGGGACCGAGATCGGATTCGAACTGGCGGCGCAGGACGACGC
>DATLQW010000118.1:0-46578 GCA_035535035.1 Acetobacteraceae bacterium | reverse complement strand
CCGGGGGCGGCAAGGAACTGCCGAGTTCGACGTAATATTCGTGCCGGCTGGTGGCGGAGAGGGCGGACATTGGTGCGGCTCCGGGTTGGTTAATACGGCAGACGGTGTTGGATAGCATAAATAACTGACGGGTTCAAGTGGTCGGATGTGGCTGTGCGGCATTTTTTCCTGTGAGTGTGACAGGGGGTGACACCGGAAATGGTCAGCAGAAGCCACAATCAGGCAAGGCTTTCTGTCATGACAATGGCATTAGCGGTGGTCGTGCTCGGCCGGCTGGCCGTTGACCAGTCGCAGCAAGGCAGGGGGGTTGGCCGGGCGTTGTTCCGCGATTGCGCCCTGCGGGTGTCCCAGGCGGCGGGCACGATTGGCATTCGCGGCATCGTCGTACACGCGATTTCTGCGCAGGCGAAGGCGTTCTACATGGCGCTCGGGTTCGATCCGTCACCGGTGGAGCCGATGACGCTGATGGTCACGCTCGGCGCTATCCGCCAGTTCGGGTGATGCCGGGCCACTTGCTGATGCGGCTCGCCCTCGCTGGCCTGTTTCAGCCGCAATGGTCGGCCCACGTCCATGAAGAATGGATTCGCGCGGTGCCGCGGGACAATCCGCACATACCGGCGGCGCGGCTACAGGCTTTGGGCGAGGCCATAGACCGGCGGATCGACGATGCCGTGGTCACCGGCTACGAGCCGCTTATCGAAACGTTGACGCTGCCCGATGCCGATGACCGGCATTTGCTGGCGGCGGCCATAACGAGCAGTGCGACCATCATCGTCACGCGCAATCTGCGGGATTTCCCGGCTGCCGTTCCCGGCCCGCACGGAATCGCGGCGTGACATCCCGGCCGGTTCGTCCGGCACCTGCTGGATGCCGAGTCGGACAGCGTCGTCGAAGCGGTGCGCGATCAGCAGGCCAGTCTGGTCAATCCTCCGGTGCCGATGCCCGAACTGCTGGGAATATTCGAGTGGATCGGGCTGGTTGAAACCGTCGCCGCGCTGCGCCGCTTGCTCGGCGTGTGACGGGGGTTGGTCTGGCACCAGGCTTGCTGTTTCCGGCCGAGTCAACGGGAAGAGGCCGACTGACCGCAGTGGCCGATGCGGGCGATCACTCCGCCGCAATGCCGATCAAGGCAAAGCCTTCCTTTCGCATCGCAACGGCGAGGCGATCGTCCAGCGTGACCACCTGCAACGATGCGGGACGATGTTCCGCGGCGACGAAGGCGGCAGCGAGTTGCAGGGCATCGGCGGCGCGCAGGGGATATACGCGCAGGAAGCGGGCGGCGGTTTGGCGGACAACTTCGCTCGGTTCGAATTCGTGCCAGGCGTCGGCAATCAGCTTCAGCCGCCGGAACGCAAGCTCGGCACCTTTCGCATCGAGCGCTGCCTCGCGTTCGAGACGGGCCAAGGCCGAAGCGCACTCCACGGCCGATCCCCACCATGCCAGCATGTCTGGATCGCGTTGTGCGAGCGGTTGCAGGCGCGCTGTTATCTTCTCGGCGACCAGCAGCGGTACGATCGCCGAGGCGTCCCAGAACGTCACCGGCCTTCCCGGCGCTCCATGATCAGCGCATTGACCCCCGACGGGCCGCCGCACATGCGCGGCGGCTGGGTGCTGAACAGCGCCTGCGGTGGATTGCTGCGACGCGGCCGAACGACGCCGTCGCGGAGCAGCCCCGACAGCCTGCCGTCCGGGTCTTCCTGGGGGCTTCCGGTGATCGGCTCAAGCCGCGCGACGGGGCGCCCCCGATCGACGATGAGCACCGGCGAGCCGGCTTTGAGGCGGTCGATCAGCCCGCTCAGGTTGCTCTTGCCCTCAGTGATGCGCGCGATTTTCATCAGGCTATAGTGGGCTGTTGCAACCGGCCATTCGAGCTTGGAACGAGGTCTTGCAGCGTGCGCTTTTGGCCGACGCGGCCGGAGCTGCCGATCCGGCTGTTGGTGGACGCGGTGGTGCCGAGCACCATTGCGGCGCGCGGTTCGGCGTTGAGGTGGGCGGAGAGTGCGGTCAGGGCGGTCTCGGTCTCGCCCGCCACGAACAGGGCGAAGAACGTGGTGCGGCTGATTCGCTGGCGGGCAGGACGACGGAGAGGGAGTTGGCCGTGGCCATCGACTCGCGTGCCGCCGTCGTGTCGCCGCCTTGCAGCAGGGTATGGGCCTTGGAGGCGTGAGGGAGGGCGAAGGCGGGATCGGTGGCGATGACACGATCGAACGCTTCGATCGTGTTGGGGTACCTGGGATCAATTTCGCCGCGCAGCCCGGGACGTAGGCGTTCCGCGTGGGGGACCGGGCGGTGGAGTGGCGGAGGTCGTAGCGGTCCGTCAGCATGGTGGGGTCTTGTCGCGGAGGTTGGCCAGCACGATGTATCCGGCTTTGGCGCCAACATAAGGGGTTGGCCTGCGCGTAGTCCGCCAAGGGTAGGAAGCGGGCAGAATCCAACGGCTTAGATCTCCGCACATCCAGCGCAGCCGCCGCCCACGTCGTGACTCACACGAAGCTTTGCTCGCCAGGCTGCGTAAGTTTATGCACAGTAGGTACGCCTCGCGCCTGCTGGGCTGGTTGACCAATCATCGGGACGAACTCCAAGGAAGGGACACCTATTGTGCTTATCGACCCAAACGCTACGGCGTCGCTGATCACGGAGGCAGATGTAGAGCAGAAGCTCATATATCCATTGCTCAGTGACGAAGTCTTTCTTGGCTTTCCATCGACGGCTATTCATACGAAGGAATACTTGAAGCCCACGGAATTGGACAAAGCGGCAGGCCGGACGACCGGGTATTTCCCCGATTATTCTGTCTGGCTGCAAGGGCTGCTCGTTGTGGTTGTCGAGGCAAAAGCTCCGGATGTCCCAGCGGAAGTAGGGTATCGGGAAGCGAGTCTATACGCCCGGCATGTCAACCAAAATTATGGGTCTGGCCTCAATCCATGCTCGTTCATCTTAGCCACCAACGGCAGAGAGGTCCTGTGTGGTCATTGGGACGCGAATCCGGCGATAGGAATCAGTGTCGCAGACCTAGGTCCAGGCACCACAAGCCTATTCGAATTGCAGCGATTCTGCGGAAAGGCTACGGTCGAAAGGCACGCGGCGGCTTGCATTGCGAAACTGCGGGCCGCGAGAGCGGAGCGCCCCTATCAGTTAGCGGGAGGTGCAGCGATTCTCAACGCGAGGAAGCCCCTTAATACTTTTGCAGCGGATCTGTCTCCAATTCTACGCCGGTACTTTTCTTCAACCGTGCAATTGACAAATAGGGAGATAATCCGCCGAGCATACGTGTCTACCGACGAAGTCACCGAGTACGATCGAGTTCTGGAGTCTCTACTCCGAGAGCGATCGGCGCATAGGAACACGTCCATAGTACAACGCCTGCGACCAACGCGACGCGGCGAGAAGCGTATGTCGAAAGCGATTGCACAGTTTGGCGATGAACGGCCTGAAGAGGGACAGCTACAGATTGTCCAGGGCGCGGTAGGCGCCGGTAAATCACTTTTCATTCGGCGTTTCAAGGAAGTGTTGCAGCCGGCGGATCAAGCGAAAAGGTCCTACTGGGTCTTCGTGGACTTCAATGCTTCGCCGCCATCGTTGGGCAATCCGGAGGCACAGAAATGGGTTTGTGAAAGGTTCATTGCCAGTTTTGAACAGGAAAACCCTTCCGTCGACATATCGGCGCCTGAAGTGCTGAGGGGCATCTTCTCGCGCAACATACAGCGCCGTCGCGCAATATACGAAGACGTGTCATTGAAATCACCTGAGCAAGGAGCTCTACTCCGTGCGAATGATTTAGGAAAGTGGCAGGAAGACCCAGTTCTATTAGTTGAAGGCTTGTCGGCATATGCGCTGGGCGGACGACACAAAATTCTTGTTGTAGTTATGGATAATGTTGACAAACTTGAATTAAAGAACCAACTAGATGCATTTCAGCTTGCGTTGTGGCTTCTAAATATGACCAGGGCGTTCGTCATTGTCCAGATGCGTGATGAGACTTATGAGCGCTACAAGAATAGGCCGCCATTAGATACTTTCCGCAGCAACGTTGCGTTTCACATCGCGCCGCCTCGGTTCATCGATGTCGTCAAGCGACGGCTTGAGATGGGAATCGCCTACTTGGCAGAAAATTCTCCCGATGCGAAAGAATATACGCTAGATAATGGTATTCGGATAAAAATTCCGCAATCTGACATCGGCGAATTCCTCCGTGCGCTCTATATTGAAATATTTGGAAGCAACCGGAATATATCCCGCATATTGGAGTCTATTGCAGGACTGGATGTTAGAAAAGCCTTGGACATGTTCGCTAGCATCATAACGTCGGGGCATCTCAGCACTTCGCGGATTACGTCCGCTGTCAGGGGGGCGCGCGAGTTCCCAATCACTGAGGTTATCGTATTGCGAATCTTGATGAGGACCGAATATCGCCTATTCAGTGATGCAAGCGGATTCCTGAGTAATATATTCCACTTTGACACAAAATGGGAAAATCCTGACAACTTCCTTCTCTGCGAATGTTTGTTTTTTCTTGCACTTAACCGGACTCGCATCGGCGAGCTTGGGATAGAGGGCTTCTTCACATGTCGGCATGTGTGTGATGCACTCCAACTGTTAGGCTATGTGCCCGAGGATACACTCCAGGCTCTAAATTACTTGTTGGGGCGTCAGCTAATATCGGCAGATCATATGAGGTCTTCGGAAGTTGGCTTCGATGATACTGTTCGGATTCTCGCATCTGGATTTATGCACATCCGAATTCTTCCAGAGCGCCTTGAATACTGCTTCGGTATCGTACCGGTTACGCCGGTGGTAGAGTCCGACACGAATTCACAACTCGCCGGCTTAGTAGATAGGGAAATCAAGCGAGATGACTTGACTGACCACGACAAAGCACGTGCAGTTGAGATGCTATATAATTACCTCTTGCGACAATTGCAGGTAAGGCGGGGTCATACTCCATTTGTCGAGCCAGAAATGACCGGTGCACGATATGTGCTGGATAGGATGCTTGATAGCATAAGCGAATTCTGGAATTACCCAGTAAAGCCGTCTGGCACGGGCCAAATGCTCGATTTTGTGTAGTCGACTGTGACCGACCGGACAGATCGTGTGCCTAGGCACACAATCAGGCGGTCACCGTCGGCTCATAAGCCACCAGAACGACCAATGGATTTTCGTACTCGCCGAGGTCGTAGGAAGGGATCACGCCGTCCTCGATCGCCGGCGGCGGCAGCGCGCCTGCTTCTATTGCCGAGGTCAGCGCATCCTGGGTCTGGCGCGCGATTTGCTCCGGCCCGTCCGCAGCGGAGGTCACGCCGGGGAGCCCCGGAACGCTGATCCACCAGGTCTTGCCATCGTCAGATGGTTCGGCGATCGCGATATAATTCCTCACGCCCCTCTCCTTCACCGCTTCGGAGGATAGTCCCAGCCCGCGCCGCAGAAAACGGAGCGCAGGCGTCCCCGGCTTGATATCGCCAGCGTGGTTCGACACGACAATCGTGCGGTCGCCTTTGGAGAATACCACGTGCACCTCTTGCCGGCCCGTTCCGTCCAGTTTTCGCGTCGCAGGTGGTTCATCACCTCACGTGGGGTCAAATCAACATCTCGGTCGCGGCCGATAAGCCGTCCGCGGCGGCCTCATCTTCGATCATTTGGTTCTGCCCGTTCCGCAGGAATAGAGCATTTGCCATATTTTCAACAGCTTTTTACTCTAGGCGGCTGCAGGAGGCCGCCGCTGTCACCAGGCGATGGGAAGAGCGGCAGAACGGTCGATCTGCGCTGTTGACCACCCTTCCCCCAGTGCTACTTCTACAATGAGAGAATTGCAGGTCCCGCATGGCACGCACCCAGCCTCACGAACCGGAGGCCCCCATGACCCGGGAGGAGTTCCAGGCATGGGCAGACCAGCAGCCTTCCGACCGGTTTGAGCGCATCGACGGCATCGTGATCGCGATGGCGCCCGAGCGGATTTCATATATCCGGCGCAAGGGCTCGGCGTGCGATGCCTTGCGGCGCGCCATAAGAGAGGCGGGATTGACCTCTTGCGAGGTCCTCGGCGACGGGGTGACCGTTCAGGTTGAAGACAGCGACTTCGAGCCCGATGCTCTGCTGCATTGCGGACCGCGGTTGCCGGGTGACGAGACCAAGGTCTCCGACCCTCTGATGCTGGTCGAAGTGCTGTCCCCGGACAGTGGCACGCTGGATCGGGCCAGCAAGCTGCGGGCCTATTCCAAGCTGCCGTCGGTGCTGCATTACCTGATCGTCTGTCCCGAAGAGCAGCGCATCGTCCGCTACTCGCGCATGCCGAATGACCAGGTTGCCACTCAGGTTTTTGTGTCCGGCGAGATCAGGCTCGATCCTCCGGGGATCACGGTGACTGTGGAGGAATTCTACGCCGAGTGAGCAGCGGAGGCCGCCCCCTTCAGCATCCGGCCGGGCAGGGCGATCGCGTTTGGCATTCGCCTGGCGGCAGCAAGAAAGGATTTAACACGGAGACAAAACGAGGACCACTGAGGGCCATGGAGGTCGTTTGCCTCCCAGGCTGCCGGGGCGGGCACGCGGCCTCCATGGCTCGCCGTGGTCCTCGTTCCGAATCCGTGTTGAAAGCTTCGCGGTGTTGCCCGCACGCACCCGCGATGCGCGACATTCGCCAATCACCCATCACGGCAAATGCGATTGCCCTGCCCCAGCCCTGATTCGCTTCGCGGCCCGAGCCCACGAGCGGCGGGCGCGCAGTATCGACGGTCACGCGCGCGAGATCGCCTCCAGAGCCAGGTCGCGGGTGCGCGGCCCGAAGCCGCCGATCGACACTACCACGACGACCATCGCTCCGGCGATGAAGCCGAACACCGCGTTCACCCCGCCGGCGGTCAGGAAAAAACCCACCGCCAGCCCCGAAAGCGCTGCCGACACCCGGCTCCAGGAATACACGAAGCCCACCGCGCGGGCGCGGATGCGGGTAGGGAACAGCTCCGCCTGATAGCCGTGGAAGCTGTAGGACAGCCAGTTGTTGCTCAGCGTCACCAGCACGCCGAACAGGATCAGCAGCGCGGGAGCGGTCTGCCAGGCGAACAGCATGCCGAACCCGCCGATGCCGATCGCGGCGCAGCAGATCTGCCATTTGCGCTCCATCCGGTCGGCGATCAGCGTGCAGAGCAGGGGGCCTGCCGGGTTGGCGATGGCGATGATGAAGGCATATTGCAGGCTGGCGGTGACACCGATGCCTTTGGCGATGAGCAGTGTGGGCACCCAGGCGGCGAAGCCGTAATAGCCGAAGGTCTGAAAGAAGTTGAACACCGACAGCAGGACGGCCCGGCCGGCATAGGGTGGCTGCCAGATTTCCGCGAAGCCGCCGTCGCCCTCCTCGGCTGCGGGTACCACGCCTATCGGGGGCAGGACGCCTTGTTCGGCCTGTACTTGCGCCTCGATGTGGGCGATGACCGCATCGGCTTCGGCGAGGCGGCCGCGGCGGGCGAGCCAGCGCGGCGATTCGGGCACGCCGCGGCGCAGCCACCAGACGAAGATCGCGCCGATCGCACCCAACACCACCACCCAGCGCCAGTTGTCCGGCCCCAGCGCCCAGGCCAAAAAGGCCACGACCGGCACTGCGCAGAAGGCGATGAACTGGTTGATCGCGAAGGCGCGGCCGCGGGCGTGGCTTGGGACCAGTTCCGAGACGTAGGTGTCGATCGTCACCAACTCGATGCCGATGCCGATGCCGGCGATGAAGCGCCACAGGTCGATGCCGAAGCCGGTGGCCTGGAACGCCATGATCAGCGTGCTGGCGCTGTACCAGAGCAGGGAGAAGGTGAAGATGAAGCGGCGGCCGTAGGCGTCGGCCACCCAGCCGAATGCCATGGCACCGACCCAGAGGCCGGCGAACAGAGCGAACACGAAGGTGCCGGGGCCGGCGACCTTGAGCGGCGCCAGGATGCCGAAGACGCCGAGCGATTGCGGGGTGAACAGGCCGGCCCTGGCCATGCCGGGTACCACGTAGGCGGTGAGGAACAGGTCGTAGAACTCGAAGCAGGCGCCCAGCGAGATCAGGATGACCAGCTTCCAGACGTGGCGGCTGCCCGGCAGGCGGTCGAGCCGGGCGGCGAGTTCCGCCGCGGTTGGGGTGGACATCCTCTGGTACACTCCGGTGCTGTGGCGGGCGGACCGGCCGACCCGGCGCGGCATGCGGCGGCGGCGGTTGGGCGTCAAGGGGCTGTCAGTGCAAGAGCATGCCCGTTTTGGCGGGCCGGCGCTTCGGCGTGCCACGGAGCCTCGTCGCGCGGCAAAGTGCGGCGGCGCACGCGGGCGGTCGGGGGGGATTTCATTCAGGGCGGGCCGGTCGCCGCCGGCCGGTGGTCAACTCACAACTGTAGCGAACCGCAATCATCGGTGTCGCGTCCACGCTGATTGTAATGGACCGCGGGCCGGGACGGGCAGGAATGCGGCCGGCCTCGGACCATCCATCGGGCACGATTGCAGGGTCGGTGCGCACAAAAATCCGCAAGAAAATCGTTGACAGAAAGGCTGAATCGGGCGAGTTGGGATGCGAATGCCAACCATGTGGGAGACGTCCGGCCAACAGCGCAAGCTGGGCCAGAACCTCTCTGAAACCAGGAGCTTGTTGTGCCAGATTTCGTTGAAGGACAGGCTGAAGGCAGGCGATTCCGGGTTTATCTGCAACAGCGAGACACCAGTTGCGGTCCTGGTTCCTTTCGAACGGCCGCGTACTATCTCAAAGGCAGCGCGCCAACCGAGGGCTGGATCAGGGATCATTCGAAGCGCAATATGATTTCGCCAGGGATTTTGGCCAGGATCGAAGCACTGGGTCTCGAGGCGAGGAATCAAACAGCGGAGATTGAGCAGCTTGTCCCGCTGTTCAGGGCTTTTGGCCTGACGGCCAAAGGCGACGTGACGTCGGCCATCAACGTCCAGGAGCGCATCCGTGCAGCAAGCCGCTCGCGTGCTTTCATCGTGGGAGTCACCTGGTTGACCGGTGGAGGGCATTGGGTGGTCGTACCGTACGTCAGCGGGAACAATATCGTTGTTCTCGATCCGGGGTCGGGAATTGAGCACGCATCGGCGTTCCCGTCATACACACCGAGTTACGGATCGGTAGGTGATTTTGACGGGTTCATTATGGAGATCACCGCCTAACAGTCCGTCTCGAACCGTTGGCCGCCACCTGACAGCAGGCAGGTGGCGTCCCGATGCCCTGCCTCCACCCGGCTATATTCGGTCATGTCCTGCATTACACATAGGCGCAGCGGCCGAAAGCCGGTCGCCGCGATGACGGCGGCCTGCCCGGAGACCATCCACCCGGACGCCGCCATATCAATACCGTTTAGCAACTATGGCGCGCCTCCTGTTGCCGTAGCGGACCAACCATTTGCCACACCCTCTACGGCGCATATGCTCTCCGCGACCGCCGCAATCGCGAAAGCACGCATGAGCGAACCCTGCGACCTCCCAGCCGTCGAAGCCCGCCGCCTGATCGGCCAGCATTGGCTCGCCGCTTCCGAACTGCAGGAAAGCCGCGTCGCCCGCATGAAGGCGGTCGGCCACAGGGTGAACGCCATCCGCGCCCGCGATTTCTCCTCTGTCCGCGCCACCGCGAAGCGAGCCGGCGCCGCCGTCACGCGGGGGAAAAGCCTGCCCGCGCTGCACGGCCTGCCGATCGGCATCGAGGACCTGGAAGACACCGCCGGCCTGCGCGTCACCCGGCTTCGCTTACGCACGTGATGGCCAACGCCTACGACCTTATCGTCATCGGCGGCGGGCTGGTCGGCGGCGCCATCGCCTTTGGTGCCGCATCGCGCGGCGCATCCGTCGCCGTGCTCGATGAAGGTGACGTCGCCTACCGTGCCGCGCGGGGTAATTTCGGCCTGGTCTGGGTGCAGAGCAAAGGCGCCGGGGTGCCGGCATACGCGCATTGGACCCGCCGTTCCGCCGAACTCTGGCCGGAACTGGCGCGATCGCTCGCCGAAACGACCGGGGTGGACGCCGCCCTCGCCCAACCGGGCGGCCTCGCGTTCTGCCTCAGCGAGCGCGAATGGGAAGACCGCGCGGCGATGTTGCGGCGGATGCACAATGAAAGCGGCGACATCGGCACCCGCATGCTGGACCGCGCGGAAGCTCGCGCGATGGTGCCGGGGTTGGGCGATCGCGTCGTTGGCGCCTCGTTCTGTCCGATCGACGGCCATGCCAGCCCGTTGCACCTGCTGCGCGCGCTGCACGCCGCGCTGCCGGCACTCGGCGGAGTCTGGCTGCCCGGCCGCAAGGTGGATGCCATCCACCCTGCCCCGCACAGCTTCACGGTGCAGTGCGGCACCGAGCAATTCAGCGGGGCGAAACTGGCGATCGCCGCCGGCCTGGGCAGCCGTGAACTGGCGCCGATGGTCGGGCTGCACATGCCGGTGACACCGTTGCAGGGCCAAATCATTGTCACCGAGCGGCTGCGTCCGTTCCTGCACTATCCGACGCACGTGGCGCGGCAGACGGCGGAAGGTTCCGTGCTGCTGGGCGACAGCCAGGAAGATGTCGGCTTCGACACCAGCACAAAGGTCGCCGTGCTGCGCGAGATCGCCGCGCGCAACGTCGCGGTGTTTCCGGCGCTGAAGGAGGCGTCGATCGTGCGCATGTGGGCGGCGCTGCGGGTGATGTCGCCGGATGGCTTCCCGATCTACCAACAATCCGAGCAGTTCCCCGGCGCCTTCGCGGCGACCTGCCACAGCGGCGTGACGCTCGCCGCCGCACACGCGCTCGCTTTGGGGCCGGCGATCATGGCGGGAGACTTGCCCGGGACTCTCGCCACATTCTCCGGCGACCGGTTTCGCAACGCGCCGCCGGCCGCTGGGCCGTGACGCGTCAGGCGTTCACCTGCCGGATCAGCGTGGCCCAGCGATCCAGGATCGGCAGCACCTGATCGGCTTGCGCGGCGGGCAGGCTGACGCAGGCGCGTTCGACACCAAGGTCGCGGAAGCGTTTCAGCATGTCACCGTCTTCCGCGCAGCCGAACAGGGTGATCGGGCAGGAGTCCACGGAACGCCCGGCTTCCTTCAGCATCTCGCGGAACTTCGGCACGGTGGCGAACACGTCGTTGCGGCCGGCGAGCGGGATCCAGCCTTCGCCGTAGCGCACCGCACGGCGCGCTGCCTGCGGGAAGGCGCCCCCGACGATCACCGGCGGGTGCGGCTTTTGCACCGGCTTCGGCCAGGCCATCAGCTCCGGGAAGTTGACGAATTCGCCGTGATACTCGGCCTTGCTTTTGGTCCAGATGAGCTTCATGGCCTCGATGCGCTCGCGCACCAGCTTGGCGCGGGTGGCGTGAACCGTGCCGTGGTCTTCCATCTCCTCGGCGTTCCAGCCGACGCCGATGCCGAACAGGAAGCGCCCGCCGGAGACCTGGTCGATCGAGGCGACCAGTTTCGCGGTCTGGATCGTGTCGCGCTGGTTCACCAGGCAGACGCCGGTGCCGATTTTCAGCGTCTTGGTGGCCGCCGCCGCCATGGTCAGGGTCACGAACGGGTCCATCGCGTCGTAGTATTGCTTCGGCAGGTCGCCACCACCGGGATATGGCGAGCGGCGCGACGTGGGAATGTGCGAGTGCTCCGGCGCCCAGACCGATTCGAACCCGCGCGCTTCGAGCGCCTGCGCGAGCCCGCCGGGGGCCATCGAATAGTCGGTGACGAACATCGAGGCGCCGAAATGCATGGCCGTGCTCCTGGACTTTGTGCCGGCGGAGTTTAGCCGGACAGGTGGGTCGCGGCTACAGCCCCTGGCCTTGCCCTCCAGGTCCTCCAGCCACGCACCGAGCGCGGGTTTTTAGGAGGTTAGAGGCAGGAGGGAGAAGGCTCCCTCTCCCCTTGAGGGCTTGAGCCGCGAAGCGGATCAAGGTTGGGGGAGGAAGCGTTTATTCTTTGCGCGCGTCGAACTGCTCGCGCAGGCGATCAGGCTGGGGTGAAACGGCATCCGGTTCATCCCGCCGCGAGCGCGACCGGCCGCCCGGCGGCCCACCATTCGGGATAGCCGTCCACCAGCCGGCTCGCATCGTACCCCTTGGCCCGCAGCGCCGCGACCGCCTCGAACGCATAGACGCAGTACGGGCCCCGGCAATAGGCCACCACGCCACGGTCGGCAGGCAGCTCCGCCAGCCGGCCGGACAATTCGGCGAGCGGAATGTTCACCGCGCCGGGGATGTGTCCGGCGGCGAATTCCTCAGCGGGGCGCACGTCGATCAGGGTCACCAGGCCCGCCTCGAGCAGGTTGGCAAGCTCCGCGTGGGAAACCGGATCGAGCGCGTCCCGTTCCCGGAAATAGCTCCGCACGATCCGGTCGATTTCCGCGACGCCCCGCTCGGCGGTGCGGCAGAGGGCCATCAGCAGCTCGACCACGTCGCGATCCGCCAGCCGATACAGCACCTGCTTGCCCGAGCGTCGCGCGACCACGAGGCCAGCCCGGCGCAGCAACTGCAAGTGCTGGGAGGCGTTGGTGACCCCGAGCCCGGAGAGCTGGGCCAGCGCCTCGACGCTGCGCTCGCCCTGCGCCAGCAGTTCGATCAGTTCCACCCGATGAGCGTTGGCGAGCGCCTGCGCGACGATCGCGAATTGCTCGAACACGGCCCGCTTCGGATTGGTGCTTGACGCCATCGCTCTATCATTCCAATAATTCATGGAATCTGCGGACGAACCCCTGACCTGTCAAGCAATCCCGGCCCCAGCGGTTCGGCCAGCCAAGGAGAGGTCCATGATCCTGCGCCAGTTCCTGCACCACGACCCGGTTGCGATCTCCTACCTGTTCGGCTGTGGTGGCAAGGCCATGGCCGCGGTGGTGGACCCGGTCGGGCCGATCGCATCCTACCTGAAGGCCGCCGAGACCACCGGCATGCACATCCGCTACGTGATCGACACCCATCTCCATGCCGATCACCTCTCCGCCGGGCGGGAGCTCGCCGCCGCGGCCGGCGCGCCTTACGTGCTGTTTCGCGGCGCGGAGGCCGGCTTCGCCTTCCACGGCGTCGATGACGGCGCGGTGCTCGACCTCGGCAACGTCACCGCCGAAGTGTGGCACATCCCCGGCCACACGCCCGAGCACATCGCGCTGCTGGTGACCGACCACACCCGCGCCGAGGAACCCTGGTTCGTGCTCACCGGCCACACGCTGATGGCGGGCGATCTCGGCCGCACCGAGCTGGCGAGCAGCGCCGAGGCCGGCGCGCGCACCCTGTTCGCCAGCGCACAGCGGCTGAAGGCGCTGCCGGACTACCTGGACGTGCTGCCGGGCGCCTATGCCGGCTCGGTCTGCGGCCGGCGGCTGAGCGGCAAGCCGGTGTCCACGATCGGCTTCGAGCGCCGCCACAACGCCGCCTTCGCCATCGACGACGCGGCGGCGTTCGTTCGGTTCATGCTGGAAGAAGTCCCGCCCGCGCCGCCGGAGGCCGCCGCGCTCCGCGCCGCCAATGCCGGCCGCGCCCTGGCACCGGCCTGACGCCGATGGACGCCGTGGCGATCGCGCACCGGCGCGGCATCGCGGTCAACCGCGGCCAGTTCGCGTTGCAGACCGTGCAGGTCTTTTTTGTCGGCCTCACGGTCGGCATGGAGCGCACCGTGCTCCCCGCGCTCAGCGGGGAGTTCGGGGTGGCGCAGGGCGCCTATCTGTTCCTCGCCGCTTTCGTCCTGTCGTTCGGGCTGGTGAAAGGCGCGCTGAATTTCGTCGCCGGCAGCCTGTCGGACCGGATCGGGCGCAAGCGCGTGATGCTGCTGGGGTGGCTGGCCGGCCTGCCGATCCCGCTGCTGATCTTCTTCGCCCCGAACTGGTGGTGGATCATCGCCGCCAACGTCTTCCTCGGGGTCAACCAGGCGTTCGCCTGGACCATGACGGTGACCAGCCAGGTCGATCTTGCCGGCAGCCACCAGCGCGGCCTGGCGGTCGGCATCAACGAGGCGGCCGGCTACCTGGCGGTCGGTCTGGCGGGACTGGGGACCGGCTATCTCGCGGCGCTGTATGGCCCACGCGCGGCGCTGCTGTGGTTCGGCCTGACGGTCATCGCCGCGGGGCTGATCCTGCTGGTTGGGATGCGGGACACGTTAGCCTGGGTGCATGCGGAGCACGCGCAGACGTTCGCCGCCACTGGCACGACGGAACCAATCCCGCACTGGGGGACCGTGTTCCTGCTGGTGTCGTTCCGCGACTCCACCTACCGCGCGCTGTGCCAGGGCGGGGTCGCCAACAAGATCGCCGATACCCTGGTCTGGGTGCTGTTCCCGGTTTATTTCCGCGCCCGCCACCTGGACCTGCTGCGGATCGGCTGGATTACCGGGTTGTATGCCATGGTGTGGGGGCTGTCGCAGCTCTGGACCGGGCACCTGGCCGACCGGATCGGCCGCAAGCCTCCGATCGTCGCGGGGTTTGCGTTGCTTGCGCTGGGGATCGCGGTCACCGCGTCGGTGGGCAGCGTGGTGGGGTGGGAGGTCGCCGCCGTGGTCATGGGCCTCGGCATGGCGTTGCTCTATCCCAACCTGATCGCGGCGATGGCCGATCTGGCGCCGCCGCTGTGGCGCGGCCGGGCGCTCGGCACCTACCGCTATTGGCGCGACACCGGCTACGCGATCGGCGCCCTGCTGCTCGGCGCGGTGGCGGACTGGAGCGGCGGGGTGGTGCCGGCGATGTGGGGCACCGCGGCGCTGGTCGTGCTGTCCGGGCTGTGGATCGCCCTCGCGGTGGGGGAGAGCAGGCCGCGGGCAGGGGCGGCGGGACAGGTTGCGTGAAACCGGCCCGGTCAACGCCGCAGTGGCTTGCCGCTTCCGGCCTGGTGGCGGCGCTGCTGGCCTGTTACGGGACCCTCGCGCTGGTCGGGCTGCTGTCCGTGCTGGGCCTCTCGATCGCGCTCAACCCGACGGCGTGGGCCGGCGCGATCGTCGGCTTTGCCGGTCTGGGCACGCTCGGCGTCGCGCTCGGCATGCGCTGTCACCGGCATCCCGCGCCGACCGTGCTCGCCCTGCTTGGCTTCGCGCTGATCGGCTGGGCGTTGTTCGGCCGCTACGACAGAACCGCCGAGATCGCCGGCTTTGCCGCGCTGGCCGCCGCCACGGCGTTGGACTGGCGGGCTCGGCGCCGGCACTGGCCGGTCGGCCGGTCGCCGGTGCCCGGTCCGAAGCCCCGGTTGGCCCGGCACATGAGTTCACCCGACACATGAAAGGAACCCCCCGATGAGCGAGTCCCCCACTCCGGCCATCAACGGCGTCGATGTCGGCAAGTTGCTCGGGACCGTGGCCGCCATCACGGCGGCGCCGGGTCTCGCGGATTTCCGGTTCCGTGTGGAGACGGACTGGAAGAACGGCGGGCACAGCCAGACCCGGATCCAGGGCTTCCACGGTGCCGACAGCGAGGACACCAGCCGCTTCGCCCCCTTCGTGCTGGAGGGCGACGAGCCGCCGGTATTGCTCGGGGCCAATGCCGGACCGAACGCGGTGGAGATGGTGCTGACCGGGCTCGCCTCCTGCCTTGCGGTCGGGTTCGCCTACAACGCCGCCGCACGCGGGATCCGGATCGAGGCGCTGAACCTTCGCCTGGAAGGCGAGATCGACCTGCACGGGTTTCTCGGTCTGTCGTACACAGTCCGGCCGGGCTACCGCAACATCCGGGTAACGTGCCGCCTGCGCAGCGACGCGACCCGCGAACAACTGCTGGCGCTGAGCGAGCATGTGCAAAAGACCTCGCCAGTGCTCGATATCATTCGCAATCCCGTCCCCGTCGCCATCACGATCGAGACCTGACGCGGGCCGCGCCGCCGCGGCACCCGGCCGGACGGCCATTCGGCGCGGTAGCGGTCCTGAGCAGCGGTTATTGACGCGCTGGCTCGATCCGGAACAGCGGGATCAGCACCAGCACGAACGCGGTGAACGCGGCCGACAGCACGATCAGCGGCGCCAGCCGGCCGGCGAACACATGCTCGTAGAGGAACGCGCCGCTGGCATCCGCCAGCGGGGTCGCCAGGTTGATCACCGACATCAGCGCCGCGAAGGCAAATCCCTCGGCGCGCGCGGGACAGTGCTGCGCCGCCAGGGTCAACGTCGCGACATTGGCGATCATGCCCGCCACGCCGGACAGGAAATATACCAGCACCGCGCTGACCGGATCGTGCATGAACAGGTAGGCCAGCGTCCCCAGCGTGCCGAGCACGATCGACACTTGCAGCAGCGGGCGGGTGCGCATGCCGGCCAAAAGCCAGCGGTACAGCAGCCCGCCGGCCACCCAGCCGGCCGCGTTAACGGCCGACAGGGCGCCGATGAACCCCTGCGAGAAGTGCAGCCGGTCGGTCATGGTGAAATACAGCGGGGTGCCGAATCCGGGGCTAAAATAATAACAGAACAGGAACGCCGCGACCAGCCACAGCGTGCGGTCCCGAAACATGTTCAGCAGCCCGTCCAGCCGTTGGCGCAGCGCCGCGCGGTCGATGCCGGCGCGCGGTTCCTGGACCAGATTCAGGCAGGCCAGCACCGCGAGGGGCGCGACGGAAGCGATCAGCGCCGCGGCGTGCAGCGCGCCGGCGGGGGGAAAAAATTCGATCAGCTCGCCGCCCGCCACCGACGTTGCCGCCACGGCGCCGTTGAACCACAGCCATTGCTGGTTGACAAAGGCGCTGCTGGCATCGTGGCGCTGACCATTCTCCACCAGCAGCGCGCCGCACAACGTGCTTGATACCGCCATGGCGATCGAGGTCAGCACCAGCGCGAAGACGATCGCGCCGGGGGTCACCACCTGCGTAACCCCGGCGAAGGCGGCGATCGCCGCGAGGTTCGACAGCAGCAAATAGCTGCGCCGCCGATAGCCGAACAACGGCAGGAAATCCGAGACCAGGCCATACAGCGGCTTCACCACCCAGGGCACGTCCAGCACCGCCAGCGAGGCGGCGATCTGCAGCGCGGTCCAGCCGTACCGGGTCTTGAGGAAATACGTCAGCGGCTGCCAGACGATGCCGGCCTTGGCCTGGCCGATGCCCTCGACGGTGTATGCCACGGCAAAGAACAGCATCAGCCGGCGGACGCTGTCGGAGTCGGATCGGCTTGGCATGATGCGAGGGATTGTGCGGGCGCGGTGCGTTGCACTCAACCCGGGGGTCTGCAACGATCCTCGGCACGACGGGGAAAGGCACGGCATGTCCTGGCGGATCGGCATCGATATCGGCGGCACCTTCACCGACGTGGCGATGGTCGAGTCCGGCACCGGCCGCATCGAAATCACCAAGGTGCCGACCACGCCACGCGATTTTGGCCAGGGCGTGCTCGACGGCATCGGTCGCGGACTGCGTGACAGCGCGATCGATCCGGCGAACGTGACGCTGCTGGCGCACGCCACCACCGTGGTGACCAACGCGCTGCTGGAGAGGAAGGGGGCCCGCGCCGGCTTCGTCGCCACGCGAGGCTTCCGCGACTTGCTGGAATTGCGCCGTTCCTCGCGGCCGGACCTGTATGACCTGTTCCAGGACGCCCCCGCCGTTCTGGTGCCGCGCCGCCACCGCTTCGAAATCACCGAACGGATCGATGCGCAAGGCGCGGTCGTAACGCCGCTGGCGGAAGCCGAACTGCCGGCGCTGATCCAGGCGATTCGCGCCGCCGGCTTGCAGACCGTGGCGGTGTCGCTGCTATTCTCCTTCCTTAACGATCGCCATGAACGCCGCATCGGCGCGGCGTTGCGCGCCGCGCTGCCGGACGTCGCGGTGTACCTGTCCTGCGAGGTGCTGCCGGAAATCCGCGAGTTCGAGCGCGCCAGCACCACCGCGGTCTGCGCCTATGTCGGGCCGCTGCTGCGATCCTATCTCGATCGGCTGCAAGACGCGGTGTCCGGGCTCGGGTTGCCCGCGCTGCAGGTGATGGGCTCGGCGGGCGGCGTGTTCGACATCGCCGAGGCGTTGCGCCTGCCGGCCGCGGTGGTGGAGTCCGGACCCGCCGCAGGGGTCATCGCCGCGTCGCTGGCGGGGCGGCAGCTTGGGCGGCCGAACCTGATCTCGTTCGACATGGGGGGCACCACGGCGAAAGCCAGCGTCATCGTCGGGGGAGAAATCGCGGTCACCGCGGAATACGAAGTCGGCGGCGCGGCCAATGCGAAACGCTGGATGCACGGCACCGGGCACCCGATCCGCGTGCCGGTGATCGACCTGGCGGAGGTGAGCGCCGGCGGCGGCTCGATCGCCTGGATCGATCCAGGCGGCGCGTTGAAGGTCGGACCGCACAGCGCCGGCGCCGATCCGGGCCCGGCGGCCTATGGTGCCGGCGGCACGCGGCCCACCGTGACGGATGCCGACGTGGTGCTTGGCTGGCTGGATCGCGACGCGCTGCTTGGGGGTGCGTTGCGCATCGACCTCGCGGCGGCGGAACGCGCGATCGCCGGCGCGGTGGCGTCGCCGCTGGGTCTGTCGGTGGCCGAGGCGGCCGCGCGCATCGCCGAAGTGGTGAACGCGAACATGGCGCAGGCGCTGCGCATCGTGTCGGTGGAGCGAGGCCACGACCCGCAGGAATTCAGCCTGATTGCGTTCGGCGGCGCCGGTCCGGTGCACGCCGCCGCGCTGGCGGAGGAATTGCGGATTCCCGAAGTGATCATTCCGCCGGCTCCCGGTGCGTTTTCCGCGCTGGGCCTGGTGGCGAGCGATCTGCGGCGCGACTGGTCGCGCACGCTGTATGCGAACCTGGCGGATGTCGATCCGGCGCGGATTGCCGATGCGATCGCGGCGATGGAGGTGGACGCCGTTGCCATGCTGGATGCGGCGTTTGTGCCGGAGGAGCGCCGCGCGATCGTCCGGCAGGCGGATTTGCGTTACCGCCGGCAGGCCTATGAATTGACGGTTCCACTGATCGAAGGTTGCATTGATCGTTCGGTTATCGGCGCGCTGACCGAGGCGTTCCATGCGAAGCACGCGCAGACCTACGGGCACGCCAACCGCGAGGAGGCGGTGCAGGTCGTCAATCTGCGCGTCACGGCACTGGGACGGTTGCCCGCGCTGACGCTGGCGCAGCGCGCCGATCCGGACAGCGCAAGGATACGCGAGCGCGACGTGTGGTTCGCGGGGAGCGGTTTCGTTGCTACGCCGGTGCATTGGCGGCCTGGTCTGGTGCCCGGCACGCGGATTGCCGGTCCGGCGATCATCGAGGCACTGGACTCGACGACCGTGGTGCCGCCCGGCTGGGTGGCACGGTTCGACGAATTCGGCTGCATCCGGCTGGGCCGGGCATGAAAAGAAAGCAGTTCCACCACCGAGACACCAAGGCACGCAGTTCATCCATCTCAGTGTCGTCGTGGTGAAACTGCCTTTTTCCGACGGACACACCACAACATGACAACCCTCCGCACAGACCCCGCCCGCTTCGAAGTGGTGAAGAACGCGCTCTACGCCGCGGCCGAGGAGATGAAGATCGTCCTCGCCAAGACAGCGTATTCCCCGTTGCTGAAGGTCGCCGGCGACTATTCCTGCGGCATTTTCGACACCGGGGGAAACATGGTGGCGCAGGGGCCGGACCTGCCGATCCATCTCGGTTCGATGCCCGACGCGGTGCGCGCCATCGTGCGGGCGTTCCCTGATGCCTCGCCCGGCGACGTGTTCATTCACAACGATCCGTATCAGGGCGGCTCGCATTTGCCCGACGTGAATGTCGTCGCCCCCGCCTTTCACGATGGCCGCCTGCTCGGTTTCGGCTGCGTGCGGGCGCACTGGCCGGACATCGGCAGCGCCACGCCCGGCAGCTACGGCGCGGTCACCGAAATCTACGGCGAGGGTCTGCGCATACCGCCGATCCGCCTGTATCGCGGCGGCAAGCCGGACCCCGCAATCGAGGCGATCATCTTCGCCAATGTGCGCACGCCGGCCGAGCGGCTCGGCGACCTGCGCGCGCAGGTGGCGGCGAACTGGCGCGCGGTGCAGCGGCTGGCCGAACTTGCAGTGAAATACGGCACCGACACGCTGCTGCGGATCATGCAGGAGGTGCTGGACTATTCCGAAACGATGATGCGCGCCGCGTTACGCGCACTGCCCGACGGCGAGGCGGAATTTTCCGACGTCTTCGACGGTGACGGTGTCATCGCCGAGGGCGAAACCGAAGACGAGACCTTCACCGTCAAGCTGCGCATCAGCAAGCGCGGCGATGCGATCGTCGCCGATTTCACCGGTTCCGACCCGGCCGTTGCCGGCCCGATGAACGCGCCGCTGACGGTGACGGCGTCCGGCGTGTATTGCGCGCTGAAGATGATCGCCGATCCGAAAAGCCTGATCCCGCCCAATTCCGGCTGCTGGCGCCCGGTGACGGTCACCGCGCCGCCGGGCAGCGTGGTGAACGCACAGCATCCGTCGCCGGTGGTCTATGCCAACCACGAGATGTCGCACCGCATCGCCGACATGGTGATGGCGGCGCTATACGCGATCACGCCGCGCACGGTGATGGCGGCGTCGCAGGGCACCTCGGCGGTGATCACCTTCGGCGGTACCGACTACCGCTCGGGCGAGCGCTTCGTCAGCTACGAATCGGTGAAGGGCGGTTTTGGTGCCCGGCCGACCAAGGACGGCATCAACGCGGTCGCCAGCACGGTTTCCAACATGAGCAACACGCCGATCGAGATCATCGAAATGAGTTTTCCGCTGCGCGTGGAGGAATACGCGCTGGTCCCCGACAGCGGCGGCGCCGGAAAATTCCGCGGCGGGCTGGGCGTGCGCCGGGTCTGGCGCGTGCTGGAACGCGACGCCCACGCCGCGGTCTGCTGCGAGCGCACCGTGACCCCGCCGTTCGGATTGGACGGCGGATGCGCCGGCGGTCCGGCGCGGCTGACGCTGATTCCGCCACGCGGCAATGCACGCCGCCTCGCCAGCAAGGGCGGATTCGTCGCGCCCGCCGGGTCGCTGGTGGTGGTGGTGGCGCCCGGTTCCGGCGGCTACGGCCCGCCCGCCGAACGCGATCCGGACGCTCTGGCCGAAGACCTGCAGGACGGCTACGTTAGTGCCGCCGCCGCACGCCGGGAGTATGGTTCCGGGGCCACCTGATCTGCAACAAAAGGAGAAAACGCCATGTCCGAGTCACTGCCCGTCATCGCCCAGAAGAGCCCGTTCAAGATCGACGTCGAAGCCGGCAAGTCGTACTGGTGGTGCGCCTGCGGCAAAAGCGGCAAGCAGCCGTTCTGCGACGGCTCGCACAAAGGCAGCGGGTTCAGCCCGGTGGAATTCAAGGCGGAAGAGGCGGGCAACGTCAGCTTCTGCGGCTGCAAGCAGTCCAGCAAGCAGCCGCGCTGCGACGGCACGCACAAGAATCTGGTGTAATTAGGAGGAGGATGGTCGCCCCGAAGGGCGGCCATCGGGCCTTTGACAGAAGTTAAGTCGCTCGAGCAGTTGTCGGTCATTCTGGGCTATATCGTGCCCGGGCTGATTATCTTGTACGTCAGGGCGCAGTTTCTGACTGGTCGAATCGGTCCGCACAAGGACGCTCTGCTCAGCTACTTCACTCTGTCCATCATCTATCTGGCGATCATGAACGCCGGGGTTTCGCTGATCACCGGTAGCGATGCGCCGTTGTATGAACAGACCCGCTACTGGCTTCCGTTGCTCCTGATCGGCGCGATCGTATTCGGTATCCTGATTGGCCTGAACGCTTCCCTGGGCGTCACCCGATGGCTGCTCCGCCGCTGCGGATTGCACCTACCTCATGTGCTGGATTCCGCGTGGGACTGGAAGTTCCTGAATTTCCCGGAAAGTCTCGTGACGCTCACGCTCAAGGACGGCAGCCGCATATATGGCTGGTGCGGCAAGGGCTCCTTCATCGGCTCCAACCCAAAAGATAGGGATATGTACCTTGTTCAGGTGTATGATGTGGATGAGGACGGCAATTGGGCCATGAAAACGCCGGGCAAGGGTGTCTATATAGCGGCAGGCGAAGTGCGGGTAATTGAGTTCATTCCAGCCAGTGCAGGAGAAGCGACATGAGCGGAAACCCGGGTAAGTCTCACTCCACGAAGGGTGTCCCCCAGCTAGCTCAAGACGGCTATATGACGAAGATGGCTCCAAAGCCCGACAGCGTGCAAGGTGGCTACCAGCCGACCGCAGGGCAAGGGACGTCCACGGCACCGGCATCCGTGCCGAAACAACCTTCCAGCGTGCAGCCCCCGAACAGATAGCGGTGAGCAGGCAACGCCTTTCCCCGTCCCGGCTTTCATGACATTCTTCCAGGAGACGAGGGGGAAAGTGCCATGAAGATCGACGACGTCTCGCTGACCATCTTCACCTGGGACAACATTCCGGCGACGCGCTATCACGGCGCGTTGCTGGTTCCCGCTGCGAGCAATCTCGGCCTGTTGCGCATCCGCACCGACGAGGGCCTGGAGGGTCACGCCTTCATCGGTACCTCCAGCAACCCGGCCACGATGGACGGGCCGCAGTTGATCCGCTCGCTGAAGCCATTGCTGATGGGACAGGACCCGCTGCAACGCGAGCGCATCCACGCCAGCACCCGATTGCTCAACCGCATGATTTCGTACCGCACGATCGGCGCGATGGACGTGGCATTGTGGGATCTGGCCGGCAAGATCGCCGGCCTGCCGGTGCATGCGCTGATGGGGACGTTCCGGACGTCGATCATGGCCTACGCCAGCTCGGCGGTGCTTCCGGACGTGCAAGCCTATGCCGACGAGGCGCTGGCATTCAAGGCAGCCGGCTGGCGTGGCTACAAGGTGCATCCACCGCGCGTGGCTGCGCAGGACATCAAGGTGTGCGAGGCGGTGCGCAAGGCGGTGGGCGACGACTACCGGCTGATGCTCGATCCCACCTGGAGCTACAACTACACCGAGGCGCTGCGCGTCGGCCGCGCCATCGAGGAGATGGACTACTACTGGTATGAGGATCCGCTGGCCGACGAGGACATCTACAACTACGTGAAGCTGCGGCAGAAGCTGGACATCCCGATCATGGCGACGGAGTTTCCCGCCGGCGGGCTGGATACCTATCCGATCTGGCTGACGCAGCAGGCGACGGATTACCTGCGCGGGGACATTCCCAACAAGGGCGGGCTGACGACGATGCTTAAGACGGCGCATCTCGCCGAGGCGTTCGGGCTGAACTACGAAATCCACCACTCGGGCAATTCGCTGAACAACCTGGCGAACCTGCATCTGTGCATGGCGATCCGTAACACCACGATGTTCGAGGTGCTGCTGCCGGACGGCGCGCATAAATACGGCATGGCGAAGGAGCTGGAGATCGACAAGGACGGCATGCTGCACGCGCCGACGGCGCCCGGGCTGGGGGCGGAGATCGATTTTGCCCTGATCGAGCGGAAGACCGAGGCAGTGCTGCGGTAAACCAAACCTCTCCCGCGGAGCGGGAGAGGCGTCCTCAGCGCGAGTAGAACTCGACCACCAGGTTGGGTTCCATCTGCACCGGGTACGGCACGTCCGAGAGCTTCGGCGCGCGCGCGAAGCGGCCCTTCATCGCGCGATGGTCCACTTCCAGGTACTCGGGCACGTCGCGTTCCGTGCTCTGCGACGCGTCGAGCACCACGGCGAGCTGCTTCGACTTTTCCTTCACCTCGATCGCGTCGCCGTCCTTTACCAGGTAGGACGGAATATTGACGCGCTTGCCGTTCACCGTGATGTGGCCGTGGTTGACCAACTGCCGCGAGGCGAACGGGGTGATGGCGAATTTCATGCGATAACAGACGGCGTCGAGCCGGCGCTCCAGCAGTTCGATCAGCTTCTCCGAGGTGTCGCCGCGGCGGCGGATGGCTTCCTCGTAGTATTTGCGAAACTGCTTCTCGCTGATGTTGCCGTAGTAGCCCTTCAGTTTCTGCTTGGCCATCAATTGGGTGCCGTAGTCGGTGGCCTTCTTGCGGCGCTGGCCGTGCTGGCCGGGGCCGTATTCGCGCTTGGCGATGGGGGATTTCGCGCGGCCCCAGAGGTTCACCCCCAGGCGGCGGTTGATCTTGTACTTGCTCTCGGCGCGCTTGGTCATGGTTGCGCGTTGCCCTTTGCTTCTGGCGTTGTTGCACCGGTAGGCCATGCGACGGGCTGCATGGCGGGCGCGGGCCGAAACCAGATATCCCTGGTGACCCGTCCACGTTCCCGGCCGTGAAGGTCGCGGCTATAGGGGCCGGCAATGCGGCTTGTCAAACCGGCGGGCGGGCCGTAGCAGGCGTCGCCATGATCGACCGTTCCGATATCGTCTGGCTGGGTGTGTCCTCCGCCGTTTCCGGCTGCCTGATCGGCGGCATGATGCTGGGGATCGGCCTGGACCTCATCGTCAACGGCCAGCCGCTGGGCTGGCTGATCATGCTGCCCGGGGCGCCGGTTTCCGCCATCCCCGGCTGGGTGCTGGCGCGCCGGCTGGCCCGGCAGCTCTGACGCTCGCCGGCACGGACCGGGCAGGCATCAAACCGGCGGTACGGGCTCGGCCGGATTGCGCGGCTGGAGCCATGCCCTGCGCGCGGCGCGCATCAGGCGGCGGCATTCTCCGTCGCACCAGGTGTTGACGGCGTTGCGCGGCGTCGCGGTGCCCTTGTGGCCGCGGACATGGCGGAATTCCACGACGATGCCGGCGGCGGCGACCTTTTCGCGATAGGCCGCAACGACGGCCGCGTATTGCCGGATTGCCTGGGCGCGCCGCAGCATGCCGCTCAAGGCCTGGATCGCCGCCAGGCAGTCGGTCTGCGCGATGATCCTCGAGGCGGCCGGCGGGCGCATCGCGGCGATCGCCAGATGGATGCCGTTCACCAGCGCCATGGTCTCGGCCAGCGACGAGTTCGGCGCGGGCTGCTTCAGCACGCCGGAGTGCCGCACCGTCCGGCCGTCGGCCTTGGCCCAGGCCGCATAGGCGGCGATCCGCGAGCGGCTGCAATAGGAGGCGTCGGTGAACAGCGTGATCAACATGCGGTGTGGCGTGGGTCCACGGTGCGGTTCGGCGGGCCGACTCGGGTGACCCGCCGGCACGAAGCATGCCGGCGACCGGCCCGGCTGCCAACCAGGACCGGCGTTGGCCCGGCGGTTATGCGTCCGCCTGAGAATGTCCAAGGCGGCCAGTCGCGCCGATGCCGGCTCGCCGCGCGCGCGAAGTCTCGGCGACGCATTGCCCTGGATCAATGCGCCGCCGACCTCGCCACGGCATCAACGGCGCGTTCATGAAAGGAACCGTGCGATGCCGAAGATGAAAGCCGCCGTGTTCGTCGAGCGCGGACGGATCATGCTGGACGACAAGCCAATTCCGGACGTGGGACCGCTCGGCGCGTTGATGCGGATCACCACCACGACGATTTGCGGTACGGACATACATATCCTGAAGGGCGAGTACCCGGTCCGCCGCGGCCTAATCATCGGCCATGAGCCGGTGGGCGTGATCGAGAAGCTCGGCTCCTCGGTCACCGGCTTCAGGGAAGGTCAGCGGGTGATCGCCGGCGCCATCACGCCGTCCGGGACCTCCGCGGCATGTCTGTGCGGCTGCCTCAGCCAGGACGGGGCGGGGACCAAACACGGGTTCCAGGCGATCGGCGGCTGGAAGTTCGGCAACACGATCGACGGGTGCCAGGCAGAGTACGTGCTCGTGCCGGATGCGATGGCCAATCTCGCCCCGGTGCCCGACGAACTGACGGACGAGCAGGTGTTGATGTGCCCGGACATCATGTCCACGGGGTTCTCCGGCGCCGAGAGCGGCCAGGTCCGCATTGGCGACACGGTCGCGGTGTTCGCCCAGGGTCCGATCGGCCTCTGTGCCACCGCCGGCGCCCGGCTGGCCGGGGCCGCGACGATCATCGCGGTGGACAGCGTGCCGGCGCGCATGGAGGTGTCGCGCCGCATGGGTGCCGACCACGTGGTGGACTTCAAGGCGACGGACCCGGTGGCGGAGATCATGCGCCTCACGGATGGCCGCGGCGTGGATGTCGCCATTGAAGCGCTGGGCACGCAGAGCACGTTCGAGGGCGCGTTACGCGTACTGCGGCCGGGCGGCACGCTGTCAAGCCTGGGCGTCTATTCGACCGACCTGACGATCCCGCTCGGCCCGTTTGCCGCCGGGTTGGCGGATCTGAGGATCGTCACCACGCTCTGCCCGGGCGGCAAGGAGCGGATGCGCCGGCTGATGGCGGTGGTCGCCAGCGGGCGGGTTGACCTGAAGCCGCTGGTGACGCACCGCTTCAGGCTGGATGACATCGAAGCCGCCTACGACCTGTTCGGCCACCAGCGCGACGGCGTGCTGAAGGTGGCGATCACGCCGTAGCACCGGCACCGACATGATACCGCGGACGCGCGCCGCGGGAGCGGTTCAACGACGACCGGCGCGCGGCTGCGAAGCAGCCTCGGTCCAGCGGAGGCTGGTCGCCGGACGTCGCGCCGAAGCATGACAACCTGTCGTTCAGGCGGCCCGTTCGGGCAGTTCCATCCAGCCGGGCAGGCGCGCGGTCAGCCGTGCCTGGCCGCACGCCAGCGTCGCGTGGAGCATGTCGAGCCGCAGCACCGCCAGCCCGATCCCGTCGCGTCCGGAGCGCATGGTGCCGATTTCCGCTCCGTCGCACAGCACGGGCGTGCCGGGTTCGGGCAACGGGCCGTCCACCGCGACCGGCACCAGGCGGCGCTTGAGCAAGCCGCGGTACTTGGTGCGCGCGGTCAGCTCCTGGCCCATGTAGCAGCCCTTGCTCCAGGACACGCCGTGCAGTTCGTCGAACCCGGCTTCCAGCAGCACGGTCTTTTCCGCCTCCAGGTCGCTGGTTCCATCGGGCAGGCCAAGCATGAGGCGGTGACGGTCGAAATCGGCCTCGCCGGCATTGGCTTGCAGCGGCGCGGATGCGAGTACCCGCCAGCCGGCATCGGGCAGGCGCGGGTCGGGAGCGGCGATCGCCGCGACCTCCGGCGTCCCATCCCAGGCGGCATGCACGAACAGTTCCTCCGCCTCGCGGATCGCCACCTTCGAGCGCAGGCGGAAGCGCGCCAGGCGCTGCACCAGCATCGGCACCCGGGAACGCTCGGCGTCCAGCAGCAGGCGGTCGCCATCGGCGAGGATGAAGAAATCGGCCAGGTATTTGCCTTGCGGGGTCAGCAGCGCGGCCCAGACGGCGCGACCCGGCGCGGCCTCGGCGACGTCGTTGCTCACCAGCCCTTGCAGGAAGGCGACGCGGTCCTCCCCGCCGATCTCGATCACCGCCCGCCCGGGCAATTCTGCCAATCGTGTCATGCGGATCGGGCCTTCCGGGTTGCGCAGGTGATGGTGGGCATCGGCGATCGGCTCGGCTGCATGGCTTCCCGGTGGAGACAGGCATCCCAGGTCCAGGGTTTTCTCCGCAGCTCCGCCATCATGCGACCTCCTGATGCGAGAAAGGGAGAAATTGGGTGCTGGCGCCGTTGCGGGCAAGACTCGCGCGGTGAACCGCTCCCGCGATGCGGGGCCGAGACGTGAGAGCGACGCGGGTGAGGTGGGGGAGATCAGAGCGGCACGCGGCACTCTCAGCCGGCGCCGCGCGCGACTCCCGCCGAAGACGGGAGAGGTTTACCTATTCTCCAGATGAGTACCACCGTCCTGCCCCGGTCCGGCCTGCGCCACACTGCCGCGGCCACGCCGCTGCTGGTGTATCGCGACCGGATCGGCGTGCCGTCGGAGGTCCAGTTTCTCCGCCGGCAATATGTCGGCTTCACCCGGCTGGCGCCGGTCTGGGTCGGCCGCCACATCATGCCACTGGCCCCGGCACTCGGCGGCAGCGTGCTGCGGCTCGGCGGCGATGGTCCGGCCGGTTGGCTGCAACGCGCGCTGTTCCGCCATTTCGGCCATGTGCCCGCACTGCCGCTTGCCCACGTCGCCCCCGTGCTGCACGCGCAATTCGCCCGCGGCGGCGCGCTCGCTTTGCCGCTGGCCCAGGCGCTCGGGTTGCGGCTGGTGGTCACTCTGCATGGCGGCGATGTCAGCAAGGCGGGGAACTGGCGCGGCACGGTGCAGGCGCGGCGCTGGCCCGCCGTGGTCGCGACAGCGGCGCGCTTCGTCTGCGTCTCCGCGGCGGTGGCCGACACGGCGCTCGCGCACGGCGTGCCGCGCGACAAGCTCGTGGTGCTGCCGATCGGCGTCGAGGTGCCGGCAGCGCCGCCGCCTTCGCCGGTCGGCCCGCCCTACCACCTGTTCGCCGGCCGCTTCGTGGCGAAAAAGGGTATTGCCGGACTCGCCGCCGCCGTTCGCCGCCTGCGCGCTGCCGGTGACGCCACCTCGGTCATCTGTATCGGCGACGGGCCCGAACGCCCCGCGCTGGAGGCCCTCGCCCGCGAGGCCGGCGGCGTAACGCTGAACGGCTGGCTGCCGCCCGAAGCCGTCGCGGCCCGGATGGCGCAGGCCTGGTCGCTGCTGGTCCCCAGCGTCGTCGCCGCGGACGGCGACGCGGAGGGCCTGCCCAGCGTCATCCCGGAGGCCATGGCGCAGGGCTGCCCGATCATCGGCTCGGCGCAAGGCGGCATTGCCGAGGCGGTGCGGCACGGGCAAACCGGCCTGCTGGTCCCCTCGGGCGACGCGGCGGCCCTGGCGGAGGCCATGCACCGTCTGGTATCGGAGCCGCAGTTGCGGCATGACCTGGGCTGCGCGGCCTTCGGCTTCGCGCGCGCCCATCTGAACGCCTCGGTCCAGTCGGCCGGGCTCGAGAACCTGCTGCTGGAGGTCGGAACCTGAGATGTGCGGCATTGCCGGATTGATCCTGTCGAGCGGCGCGCCGCCCCCCGATCCCGCCACCCTGTCGAAGCTGATCGACAGCCTGCACCATCGCGGCCCGGACGGCACCGGCCACGCCGTCGTCGGCCGCGTCGCGCTGGTGCACAACCGGCTGGCCATCATCGACCTGATCACCGGCGACCAGCCGCTGTTCGCCGGCCCGGCGACGCTGATCTGCAACGGCGAGATCTACAACTACCGCGAGCTGCGCGCCGCCATGCCGGGCGTCACTTTCGCCACCAACAGCGATTGCGAGCCGCCGCTGCACCTGTGGCTGCGCGACGGCGCCGACTACGCGCAGCAACTGCGCGGCATGTTCGCCGTGGCCATCCACGAGCGCGCGCAGCGCACGGTGACACTGACCCGCGACCCGTTCGGCATCAAGCCGCTCTACATCGCGCAGATACCGACCGGCCTGGCGTTCGCATCCGAGCCGCAGGCGCTGCTGGAGGCCGGCCTGGTCAGCCGGGAGGTGCGCCCCGCCGCGCGCGAGGAGCTGCTGCAACTGCAGTTCACCACCGGTACCGACACGATCTTCCAGGGCATCCAGCGGCTGCTCCCCGGCGAGACGCTGACCTGCGCCGATGGCCACGTGATCGATCGGCGCCGCATCAGCTTCGTCCCCGAGGGCGGGCCGGAGAACATCGACGAGGACGCCGCCCTCGTCCGGCTGGACCGCGCGCTGGAGGAAAGCGTTGACCTGCATCAGCGCAGCGACGTCCCGTACGGCATGTTCCTCTCCGGCGGCATCGACAGCTCCACCTTGCTCACGCTGATGGCACGGCTGAACAGCGACCCCGTGCTGGCCTTCACCGCCGGATTCGACGTGCCCGAGGCCGCCGACGAACGCGAACATGCCGCCGCGGTGGCCAAGGCGCTTGGCGCGCATCACGAGTCGATCGAGATCGACGAGGCGATGGTCTGGAAGCACCTTCCAGAGATTGTCGCCTGCATGGACGATCCGGCGGCGGATTACGCGATCATCCCCACCTGGTTCCTGGCGCAGCGCGCCCGGCAGGACGTGAAAGTGGTGCTGAGCGGCGAGGGCGGCGACGAGATTTTTGCCGGTTATCCGCGCTATCGCAGCGCGATGAAGCCGTGGTGGCTGGGCGGGCGGGCGATGTATGCGCGCGGCTCGTTCGATCGGGTGAACGTGCTGCGCGCGCGCCCCGCCGGCTGGCGCGACGGCATCGCCGCGGCCGAGCTGCGCGCCGCGGAAGGCGGCCGTTCGCGCCTGGCAGCGGCGCAGGCGACCGACATGACGGACTGGCTGCCGCACGACCTGCTGCTGAAGCTGGATCGCTGCCTGATGGCGCATGCGGTGGAGGGACGCACGCCGTTCCTGGACAAGGGCGTCGCGGCGGCGGCGTTTCGGCTCCCCGACTCGATGAAGCTGCGCGACGGGATGGGCAAGTACATCCTGCGCAAATGGCTGGAGAAGAATTTGCCGATGGCCCGGCCGTTCGCCCCGAAGCAAGGGTTCACTGTGCCGGTGGGGGCGTGGATCAAGGGCCAGGGCGCGCGGCTCGGGCCGCTGGTGGCGGCGCAGCCGGGGGTCGCGGAGATCGCCGATCCGGAGCGTGTTATGGCGCTGTTCCGCGGCATCAGGCGCTGGCGTGACGGGTTCGCCGCGTGGAAGCTGCTGTTCTACGCGCTGTGGCACCGGCGGCACATCCTTGGCCTGCCGCCGGCGGGGGATGTGTTCGAGACGCTGGGGGCGGGGTAAGGCTTGATATGAGCTGAATTAGCAGTATCCTCGGAGCAGTTGACAGGGCATCGCGCACATGAAACTTGCGCTTTCTCGGGCACAGTTGATTTACGACCTGGCACTGAACGCGCCGGCGTTTGATATTGCGACACCAAATGCGGCCCGGACTGTGCAGGCGATCTATGGAGCATTCTCCGAACGGTTCCCAATCTCTCTGGCGGATATGTCGGTCATCAACGCAGTTCGCCTAAGCGAATTTACAACGCGTCTGCAGGTCTTCGGTGGCAAGATTTCCGTGGAATTCCGATTTGACGGGTGTCGCGTCACCTGCAATCTTCTATCTACTCCCGACGACATGCAACGCGCCGCCGAGTGCAGTGAACTGGCTGAGCATGTCGCTCGGTCCCTGTTCACGTCGTCCGAGATCCAGACCACGATGAACAAGGTATCCGCCTGGTTCCGGTGCGACGGCGGATCGGCGGCGGTCCTGCCGCACTTGGCCGCGTATGCTCCGGCCAGGCTAGGCATCGTACCGGGCTTCCAGGGCGCACAGCAGGTGCTTTTCAACGTGACGGGCAGCTTCGAGAATCCCGAGGAGGGTTGGTTTTTCAAACTCCCCATTGAACCTTCTGCGGTAAACTACGGTGACTTGTTCGTTCAGGTGGAGGGGCGTTATGCCGGGGACGGGAAATACAGAAAGTTCGATGAGAAACGCGCACATTTCTCTCGTGTGTACAAAGCAGCGCTGAATGAGTTTGACCTCGAAGTCGGTGACATGGTGTCTGAAGGGCAGAGCCGATGAGCGCACTGGGAGACAGAATTATACCAATTCAAGCGGGTATGCTTTCCGATCTCAACGCGCAGGTCACGACAGCAAGCCAGCAGATCAATGTCACAAAGACCGGCCCGGAATGGGATCCGGAGTTACCGCATGAAGTTGAGGCTGGCGGCTTCACCGTGGCGTTCGGAATCACCGGATTGCAGACTGACGTTTCCAGCCAGGAAATGATGGCAACAGAGATCGGCAACCACTCTGTCGGCGTTCAGCCAAGCCGCGGAATAGGCTGGAAGCAGACGCCACCTGCATCGTTATCTGGTTCTGGCACCTTCTACGAGACGGTCGGGCAGCAGCGGATTGCGGAAGGGTCGTCACTCAGAACTGGAATGCCTGCCGGCGAATTCAAGGGGACTATCATTGGCCCTGTACGAGCTTTGCTGGCTGTGTTCCAGCGGTGGGACATTCCCGATGTACTGGCTGCGAGGGTGCTCGGCGCTGATGGACCTGAGTACATAGCTAACTTGCGATCTGGCGCAAGCACTTTGAAAACGCGTGATGAGCAGGATCGCGCACGGCTGTTGATCGATATATACGAAGGCGCATTTTCGTTGCTCCAAGATCCTGGTTCTGAGAAGTCCTGGATTAAGATGCCCAGGGCAGACTTCAGCGGGCAGAGTGTCTTGGAACTGTTGACTGAAGGGTCACAGAGAAACCTCATCCGTGCGCAGGCGTTCGTTGATTATGCCAACGGGCGCTGACATTGCTCGAAGCACTTGCACTGCGACCGATCATCGTTGGCCTCTGCGGCTTCGCCAACATGCGGCGTAGGGTCGATGCATTGGGTGCGCCTGGCATCGATCCCATCGAGGTGAGCGAGGTCCTCGCATTCCTGGGTGGAGACGGCGACGCAGATGAGTTGCTGGATGCGCCATTGCGGCCCGACCCCACCTACAGCCCCGGTCCAACCCGCTTCTCCGACGGCTCGTGGCGGGTGTTTTGCGCCTCGCTGGACTGGGAAACCGCGGAGGCCGAGATCACCTATTCGCATGTTCTTAAAGCGATCGAAGGTCTGGCAACTCCCATCTACTACCAGCGCCGCGAATGTACGGCCGCGGGGAACGGCTATGATCTGTGCGCTCATGTCCAGACCTTCCCCTGCCTGACTGATCCGCGTGAGGCGGAGGCTTATCCGAGCTGCCAGGCGCTGGCACGCGAGGCACGGGGCAGCGATGTGGACGGACTGGTTACATTGTCGGCACGGCGTGCCGAGGGGATCAACGTTCCGGTGTTCGCGCGTCGCGCGCTCCGCGATCCGAGGATTGCCGGCGCTGCGGCGATCATGCCCAGGCCCGCAGGCTATCGTATCGAGCAACGTTGATCGCGGCCGATGGGATGGGGTTGCGCGCCCGAGGCGGGGTTCACTGGGCCGGTGGGGATGTGTTCGAAACGCTGGAGGCACCATGACTGATTTCATTTGCCTGATGTCAAAGGCCTTTGAGACAGACCCATCCGCGCTGCACTCACGGCGTGGCTGGCGGCGGCCCGCCATCCACGAGCTTCCCGTGAGGATCACCGAAGTCGTGGATGCCAGCCTGCTCCGGCATCACGATGAGGGCACCGCCTGCGAGTCAGTCACCGGCTCGCAGGGACTTCTGTCACCCATGGACCGTCCGTCGCGACGCAGTTTCGCGGCCTCCGCCGTGCGGGTTGTTGTACTACCCTTCGTCGTGGCGCTCGCCGGATGCGCCACCCCGGCAGCCCCGGTCGCGCAATCGACCGTCCCCGTGGGCGGCGCGGGCGAGACCGTGACCGTCGTCCTGGCAGATTTCAGCTTCTCGCCCGCGCACATCACGCTGCGGGTGGGTGTACCGGTGCGGCTGCGCCTGGTGAACCAAAGCACTGGCGGTCACGATTTCAGCGCGCCCGCGTTTTTCGCGGCGAGCAGTTTTCTGCCCGGCTCAGCTTCCCCTGCGGACGGCAAAATCGAAGTCAGCTCGCACCAGACGGTGGAGATCGCTTTGACGCCGCGTGTTCCGGGAAGCTACCCGGTCGAGTGCACCCACTTCCTGCACAGCCTGTTCGGAATGACCGCTACGATCGAGGTGGTGGCGTAGCGTCAATTCCGGCGGCCTGACCGCGGCCGGTGGGCCAAGCGCGGGGGAGCGTCGTGGCGCTCAGGACGGAATCGTCAGCGCGATCAGCTTGTGCGCGGCGCTGTCGGTCCGTTCCAGGTTGCGGCAGAGGTTGATCAGTTCGGTGAATTGCTGGGCCGGGATGGCCAGGCCGGGGATGACCGGCTGGGTTCGTCTGGCGTGCGCTTCGAAGTCCCAAATGAACTCGCGGCCGGTGCCTTCGCGGGTAACGCCGCGGCCGTCCTTGGTGAACACCGTGATGCGCGGGCCGAATAGCGTGCGGCGCACCATCGGGATCAGCGTGACGCGCTGCATGAGGTCCAGCACTTCGGGCGGGTCGGTCTCGCCCGGACCCGGCTGCGCGCCGCGCAGCAGCGGGTAGCCACGCGTGACGGCGCCATAGGCGGTGAAATACTGCGTGCTGCCGACGCGCGGCTTGCCGTCGCTGCCGGGCGTGGGGAAGGCCGGGCTGGGGTATTCGGTCTCAAACCAGTTCACCACCGCCTCGATGCGGTCGATGTCCTGGTAGGCAAGGTTGTGCTCCTTGCAGAGCTTCGCCGTCACGTCGATATGCGCGATGTTGTAGCCGGCGGTCGAATAGATACGGTAGAGCGTTTCGAGAAATATCCAGTCGCGACCGAGGCCTTCGGTGATCTTGTGCAGGTCGGTGCCAGTGCGGCCGGTGAAGCTGTAGGTCAGGCGGCCGAGATTGTTGCCGGTATAGGCGTGGTAGAAGCCGGCATCGCCTTCCAGCGTCGTTTCGCCGCCTGGCGTGCCGTGCTTCGCCATGGCGACCGCGAGCAGGGCATTGCGGACGGCGGCGCCCTCGCGCAGAGAGCGGCCGCCGCTGCGGGCGCCTTCCAGATTGCCGGACGCCAGGTTGACGCATTGGGCGATGGCGCTGTGGATCTGGTTGGCATCGAGTTGCTGGAGCTTGGCCACCGCCACGGCGGCGCCGAAAATGCCGAATACCGGCCCGGCGTGGAAGCCGCGTGCCATGACCGTGGGGATGAACTCGGCGGCCATGCGCTCCATGACCTCGTAAGCGGCGGCGACGGCGGTGAGGAACTGCTTGCCCGACGCGCCGGTGGTTTCCGCGGCCACCAGGGCAGCGGGAAGAATGGCCGTGCCGGGGTGGGTGAGCATGCGGAACGTGTCCCACTTGCCGCCGGCGAGGATCATTTCCGAGTTCACAAACGCGGCGCCGGCCTTGGTGAGCTTGCTGCCGTTGCACAGCACGGTTGCGGCCCCGCCGCCGCCGGCTTCTTCCTCCCGCATCAACGCCAGGGCCTGCCGGCTGGCCGGCATGTCGCGCGCCAGCAGGGCCGAGGTCAGCGCCTGAAGGGTTACGCCCTTGGCGCGGTCCGCGACAGGCGGGGGAAGGTCGTCGTAGGATAGGTTGGCGACGAAGGCGGCGAAGTCGCGGCTCAGGGACATGGTGCGGGTCCGATTTCTGGAAATGAGCGTGGGCGATACAGGTATGGCGATACAGGCATCAGGACGGGCGGACGCTGGAGATTTCTCCCCCTCCCCTTGAGGGAGGGGAAGCGATCCAGGTATCGGCCGATACGAACAGGAACTCGGCGCCCTGCCGCAAGGGGAGGGGGAGCGATCCAGGTATCGGCCGACGCGAACGGGAACTCGGCCCCAACCCCCTCCCACAAGGGAAGGGGGAGCGATCTGTGCCGCGCGGTCAACCTTCGCGGCGTCAGATCACACCGGATCCCACGGATAGACGTCGCGCGTCCGCTCCAGCGGGGTGAAGCTGTTTTTCACCGCCGGCAGCCAACTCTCCGCCAGCTTTTCCGGAGTCCAGCCATCGGTGCGCGCCATGATGCGGATCGGCCGCGGCTGGTTGTACAGATACACCTCGTTGCCGCGCACGCCGAAGATCTGCCCCGACACGCCGGCCGCCGCATCGGTGCCAAGGAACGCGATCAATTGCGCGATGTGATCGGGCCGGGTCCGCGCGGCGCGCGCCTGCAATTGCTCCTCCGTCTGCCCCGGCACCGTTTCGATCATGCGGCTGAACGCGTGCGGCCCGATGCAGTTGGAGCGGATCTTGTAGCGCTGCATGTCCATCGCGATGCAGCGCGACAGGCCGGCGATGCCAAGTTTCGCCGCACCGTAGTTGGTCTGCCCGACGCTGCCGATCAGCCCGGAGGTGGAGGTGATGTGCACGTAGCAGCCGCTCTCCTGCTTGCGGAAATGCGGCACCGCGGCGCGGCTGACGTAGAACGCGCCATAGAGGTGGACCTTGATCACCGCGTCCCACTCTTCGGGCGACATGTAGTGGAACATGCGGTCGCGCAGGATGCCGGCGTTGTTCACCACCATGTCGATGCGGCCGAAATTGTCGATCGCCGTCTGGACGATGCGCTGGGCGTTCTCCCACTCGGCGACGCTGTCGGTGTTGGCAACCGCGCGGCCGGCGCCGTTTGCCTGGGTGATCTCCGCCACCACCTGCTGCGCCGGGCCGGCATCGTGACCCTCGCCGGTCACCGCGGCGCCGACATCGCACACCACCACCTGGGCGCCATTCGCCGCCAGGCAGATCGCGGTCGCGCGACCGATGCCACGGCCTGCTCCGGTGACCACGGCAACCTTGCCGTCCAACATTCCAGCCATTGCGTTTCCTCCCATTCGTCCGGAATCGGCGCAGCATGCGGCAAGCGGCGGCCAGTGTCATCCTCTCCCGGCGCCTCTCCCGGCGCGTGAGGGAAGCGGCGATCGCCCGAGCCGCGCTGGCCGCCGGCGATCGGTACGTCCGGCGTCGCGGGCCGCTTCACGCCACCGCGGTTGCGACGGGCGCGGCGGCATGCTGCTTCGGCCGGGTCTCCGGCATTGCGAGCAACAGGACCAACCACGCCGCGGTTCCCGCCGCCGCGAGACCGACGAACGCAACGGGCGCGCCGAGCGCGTCCGTCACCAGACCGGCCAGGGTTGTGCTGGCGGTCGCCCCGATGCCTGCCGCCAGGCCCAGCGAACCGATCGCCAGGTTGAGGTATCCCGTGCGCTGCGTGGTATCGGCCGCAATCAGCGGCAGCGTCAGGCCGAACACCGCGGCGCTGATGCCGTCCAGCAACTGGATCGCGACCAGCGGCGGCCCGCTCGTGCCGTACCAGGCCAGCAAGGCGAACAGCAGGCCGCGCACCGGCAGCGCGGCGAACCCGGCAAGCAGCACCGGGCGGCGGCCAAGCGTCTGCGCCATGCCACCCGCCCAGGGCGACACTGCCGCGACGATCATTTGCGGCACGATGATGGCAGCCGACACCACCAACCCGGTCGAATGTGTGCGTTGCGCCAGGACGTTCAACGCCAGCGGCAGCATCGCCGCGTTGGCCAGGTGGAACAGCACGGCGGCGACGGCGAACACGTGCAGCGCCGGCTCGCGGAAGATATGGAAGGGGCGGATCGCGCGCCGGCGCCGCTCGCGCGCGGGCAGCAATGCGGGGTGCTCGTCGCCTTCGGCGGCATCTTCGGCGCGAATGGAATACAGCGCCGCCAGCGCCGGCAGTACCAAGGCGGCCGTCATGATGAACACCGCGCGTTCGGACAAGTACCAGGCGCACAGGCCGAGCAAGGCCGCGGACGCAGCCGCGCCCAACGAGGCGTAGCGGGCATTCATCCCCAGCCTCTCGCCATAGGCCGCGTGACCGCATAGCCGCAGCGTGATGGCCGCGACGGATGGTGTAACGATGCAGGCCGCCAGGGCATCCAGCGCCTCGGCCATCCAGACCGGCCCGGGCATCGGCAGGAAGGCGAGCAGCAGAGCGGCGGCGGCGATGGCGAGCAATGCCACCGTCATCGCCGGACGCTTGCGGTACACGGCGTCAACCAGCCACCCGCCCGGCAACTGGCCCAGCAGGGCGGCGCCGGAACCGATGCTCAGCGCGAGGCCGACATCGGTCTGGCTCCAGCCCCGCTGGGTCAGCCACACCGCGACGAACGGGCCGAACCCAGCCTGCACCGCGGCAATGAAGAAGTTGAGTGCGTTGAGAGCTTGGCGGCTGACGGACGTTTCCATGGGCGCGGGCCGGGTGTCCTGGGTGATCGGCAAGGCAACCGGATGAAGGAAGCAAGGTCGGGGCGCCGCCGTGAAACCCGTCAGGTGGCTTTGCCCCCCGGGCCCAGCCCCGGGCGGGCTCCGGCCCCCCAGCCAAGTCGCCGCCTTTGCAATCCATCTGCTGCTTTAGCTGGCATCTGCTTTAGCTGGTTGTGCGGACTGGAGCCAGCCAGCCGAAGGGCTCCGGGGGCCTGGCCCTTGGCAGGGTTCCGAAGGGCACCGTCCCCGGTGGCGTTCCAGAGCCTGCCCCCGGCCTGACCCGGGGGAGAAGCCACCGGCCCTTCTTCAGGAGCCCGATTGCCCCGTCGATCAGTCGCCGACGGCGCGCAGCAGCGGCATCGCCGGCTGGCAAAGCTCCTCATAGAGATCGACATAGTCTTCCGCCATGCGGCGGGCGGTGAAGCGACGGTCGAAGGTGCGGCGAACCGTCGCCCGGTCGAGTTCCGGCACGCGCTTCAACGCGGCGACTGCCGACGCCTCGTCCGGTACGATGAAGCCGGAGGTGCCGTGGTCGATCACCTCGGGCACCGAGCCGCGATTGAACGCGACCACCGGCGTGCCGCATGCCATGGCCTCGATCATCACCAGGCCGAACGGCTCGGGCCAGTCGATCGGGAATAGCAGGGCATGCGCGCCGGACAGGAATTCCGGCTTCTGCGAATCGTTGATCTCGCCGATGAATTCGACCCAGGGGCTGGCCTCGATGAGCGGCCGGATCTCGTTCTCGTAGTATTTCCTGTCGGCATTATCCACCTTGGCGGCGATCTTCAGGCGCAGGCCGGCCGCGCCGGCGATGCGGATCGCCTTGTCCACGCCCTTCTCCGGCGAGATGCGGCCGAGGAACGCGACATAGTGCTGCCCCACCGGCTGCGGCATGAGCAATTGCGATGGCATGCCGTGCAGCACGGTGCGCACCCAGTTGATGCCGGGGATCGGCCGGCGCTGCGCATCCGAAATCGACACGAACGGCGCATCCGGGAAGGTCTCGTAAACCTCCTTGAACTCCGCGATGTCGAGCCGTCCGTGCAGCGTGGTGAGGAACGGCGTATCCTGCCGCGAGAACAACGACAGCGGGAAGTAGTCGGTGTGGAAATGCAGCACGTCGAACTCGTGCGCGCGGCGGCGGATCAACTCCATCATCCTCATGTAGATGGCGATCCAGTCAACCACTGACGGATCGAGTCGCAGCGCCTTGTCGCGCATCGGCGCGAGCGTGGCGGAGGTGACGGAATCGCCGCTGGCGAACAGAGTCACGTCGTGACCCATCGCGACCAGTTCCTCGGTCAGCGCGTAAACCACGCGCTCAGTGCCGCCGTACAGTTTGGGCGGCACCGCTTCGAAAAGCGGAGAGATCTGAGCAATACGCATGCAGGCAGGCCCCGACCTGTTTTTAGGGTTTACTGACATTCGACGCCGCTATATTGCCGCTTGACTTCACAACATGGTGGCGCATATCAATTGCAAGTTATAGTTCGTGAATGTGGCGAAACTCCGGCAGGTTTCTTGCCGGGAACAAGTCAAACGGCCCGGGCCGTTCTCCTTCCCGGCACGGGGGCACGGCGTAAATGGCGACGTTGCGAAGTCTGACGGAACACAATGCGGCGGGAATGCGGCCGAACTGCGACGCGCTGCCCGTCCTGCGCGCCCGCCCGCTGGCGTTCCTCGGGCACTACGTCCGCCGTCATCCGCTCGGCCACGCCGTCGTGGTCGCCGCGGTGTTGCTCGCGGTCGGCGCCAGCGTTTCCACCCAGTACGGCATGAAATACCTGGTTGACGTGATCGCCGGCGGCCCCGCCGCCGCGGGCGTGCGCGTCTGGTGGGCTTTCGCCTTGCTCGCCGCGCTGATCGCAGCCGACAACCTGCTGTGGCGCGTCGCCGGCTATTCCGCGGCCCGCACCTTCGTCGCCGTCACCGGCGACATCCGCGCCGACCTGTTCGCGTTCCTGTCCGGCCATTCGCCGGCCTATTTCGCCGATCGCCTGCCGGGCGCCCTGGCCAGCCGCATCAGCGCCACCGCCAACGCCGCCTTCACACTGGAAAACACCGGCTCCTGGAACGTGCTGCCGCCGGTCATCGCCGTGCTCTGCGCGATCGTACTGATCGGCTCGATCAACCAGCCGCTCGCCGCCGTGCTGGTCGGCTTCGCCGCCGCCCTGGGCGCGCTGATCTACTGTCTCGCCCGGCGTGGCACGACGCTGCACCGCGCCTATGCCGGCAAGGCCGCCGCGGTGGACGGCGAGCTGGTGGACGTCATCGGCAATTTCGGCGTGGTGCGGGCGTTCGGCGCCATCCTGCGCGAACAGCGCCGCATCGGGGCGACCATCGCGGATGAAATGACGGCGCGGCGGCGCAGCCTGTTCTACCTGGAGAACCTGCGGCTGATCCACGCGGTGCTGACCGCGCTGGCCAGCGCCGGGGTGATCGCCTGGGGCGTGCTGCTGTGGCAGGCGGGGCGCGCGTCGGTCGGCGACGTCGTGCTGGTCACCAGCCTCGCGTTCACCATCCTGCACAGTACACGGGACCTCGCGGTGGCATTGGTCGATCTCACCCAGCACGTCGCGCGGCTGGAAGAAGCGATCGGCGCGCTGCTGGTGCCGCACGAGCTGCCGGACCGCGCCGACGCCATGCCGCTGGTGCCCGGCCCCGGCCAGGTGACGTTCGGCCACGTGCGCTTCGCCTATCCCTCGCGCGCGCCGGTGCTGCGCGAATTCGACCTGACCATCGCGCCGGGCGAGCGCATCGGCCTGGTGGGCTTCTCCGGTGCCGGCAAATCCACCGTGCTGTCCCTGCTGCAGCGCTTCCATGACGTGGAATCCGGCAGCATCGCTATCGATGGCCAGGACATTCGCGACGTGACGCAGGACAGCCTGCGGCAGGCCATGGCGATCGTGCCGCAGGATATTTCCCTGTTCCACCGCTCGGTGCTGGAGAACATCCGCTATGCCCGCCCGGACGCGTCCGAGGCGGACGTGCTGGCCGCGGCCGAGATGGCGCACTGCCGGGAGTTCATCGAGGCGCTACCGGACGGCTTCGCCACCATGATCGGCGACCGCGGCACCAAGCTGTCCGGCGGCCAGCGCCAGCGCCTGGCGATCGCCCGGGCGCTGCTCAAAAACGCGCCGATCCTGCTGCTGGACGAGGCCACCAGCGCACTGGACAGCGACTCCGAACGCGCGATCCAGGCGGCGCTCGACCGGCTGATGCACGGGCGGACGGTGATCGCCATCGCGCACCGGCTGTCCACCTTGCAGCGCTTCGACCGCATCATTGTCATGGACCAGGGCCGCATCATCGACGACGGCGCGCCGGGCGAGTTGGCGGTGCGCCCTGGCCCGTATCGCGAGTTGCTGCGCAAGCAGATGATGCAGCCGTTGCAGGAAGCGGCGTAGCTGTCGATTGTTGGTGTCGGGTATTGAGTGCTCCCTCCCCCCTTGTGGAGGGGAGGGTTGGGGTGGCGGGCGACGGAGCAGGGTTGGTGCGCGATGCACCCCCACCCCAACCCTCCCCTCCACAAGGGGGGAGGGAGCTTTACAAGGTGTCCCGGCTCGTCGTCGTCTCCAACCGCGTCGCGCCCATCCAGGAAGGCGAACCCACCGCCGGCGGGCTCGCCGCCGGCGTGCTGGACGCGTTGAAAGAGAAAGGCGGCATCTGGTTCGGCTGGAGCGGCGAGGTCGGCGCCGCCTCCACCGTCACCACCGAACGCTTGGTCGGGCCGATTACCCTGGTCACCATCGACCTGACGCGGCGCGACTACGACGAGTTCTACCGCGGCTTCGCCAACGGCGCGCTGTGGCCGGTGCTGCACTACCAGGTCGCCTTGAGCAGGTTCGAGTGGTCCGAATTCGCCGGCTATCGGCGGGTCAACGAGATGTTCGCCAGTGCCCTGGCACGGATCGTCCAGCCCGGCGACCTGATCTGGGCGCACGACTACCACCTGCTGTACCTGGCCGAGGCGCTGCGCGGCGCCGGCATCACCCAGCGCGTCGGTCTGTTCCTGCACACGCCGTTCCCCGCGCCCGCGGTGTTCATGACTATTCCGGCGCATGCCGAGCTGATCCGCGCCATGTGCGCGTTCGACCTGCTGGGCTTCCAGACCGAGGCCGACCGCACCGCGTTCTCCGACTACGTGCTGCGCCATGCCGGCGGCAGCGCATCGCACGAAGGCGTGCTGCACGCCTTCGGCCGCATCGTGAAGACCGGCGTGTTTCCGATTGGCGTGCACGTGGACGAAGTGCGCGCGCAGGCCGAAGCGCCCGCCAACCGCCGCTTCGCCACCAGGTTGCGCGCCAATCTGCTGGAGCGGCTGATCCTGAGTGTGGACCGGCTGGACTATTCCAAGGGCCTGCGGCAGCGCTTCGCCGCGTTCGAGCGCTTCCTGGAGGACTATCCGCAATGGCGCGGCAACGTGACCTTCATGCAGATCGCCCCGCCGTCGCGCGCCGACATCCAGACCTATCGCGAAATCCGCCGCGAGCTGGAAGGCGAGGCCGGCCGCATCAACGGCCGCTTTGCCGAGGTGGACTGGATGCCGTTGCGCTACCTCAACCGCGGCTTTCCGCGCAACGTGCTGATGCCGCTGTATGCCGAGGCGCAAGTCGGGCTGGTGACGCCGTTGCGCGACGGCATGAACCTGGTGGCGAAGGAATACGTCGCGGCGCAGGACCCGGACGATCCCGGCGTGCTGGTGCTGTCGCAGTTTGCCGGCGCGGCGAACGAGCTGGACGCGGCGCTGATCGTCAACCCGTATGACCAGACCGGCATCGCCGCCGCGCTGGACCGCGCGCTGGCGATGCAACCGGACGAACGGCGCGAACGCCACGCCGCCATGCTGCGCGTGATGCGCGAACACAGTCTGGAGCGCTGGCGCGACAGCTTCGAGGCGGAGCTGCGCGGATAGCGCACCGCTCCCGCGCAACGGGAGAGGTGCGTGTCACACCCGATACGTTTCGTGCGTTGACGGATGAAACAGCTCCTCCGGCGCCACCAGCCGCGACGACAGCCCCTCCGCGTGATGCCGCCGCAGGAACACCTCCAGCACGTGGCGATTGGCGTCGAGGCCATACGACCAGAAATCCTCCCCCATCAGCCGCCGCGCCGCCAGCAACTGTTCCTCGACGAAGGGCAGCGTCACCTTGGTGGCCGCCACGTCGCGCAGCTTCGCCAGCGCCCGCGCCTTCGCCTGTTCGAACGCCTTCATGACCGCGGCCGGCAGCCAGGGATGCCGCTCCACCAGGGAGCGCCGAATCCCCAGCAGGTGCATGATCGGAAAGATGCGCGTCTTGCGGAACCACGCCGCGCCCGCCGCGGCCGGATCGGCGAACAGCCAGCCGACATGCGGATGACCGGCGGTAAAACACGACGGCGCCCGCGGACCGATCACCGCATCGATCGCGCCGTCGGCCAGCAGGCCCGAAATCGTTGCTCCTTCGGGAGCATCCTCCACCCGCACATCGGCCGGCAGCGTCACCGCGATCTTCTCGATCCGACCCGCCTGTTCGTAGCCGCCGCGCACCCAGGTCACGTCCGACGGCTTGAGGCCGTACTCGTCCTCCAGCATGGCGCGCGTCCATACATTCGCGGTGACCTGGTATTCCGGCACGCCGATGCGCCGGCCCTTCAGGTCTTCCGGGTGCGCGATGCCGCGGTCGGTCCGGATATAGATCGAATTGTGCCGGAAGGCGCGCGACGGGAACACCGGCACCCCGACATACGGACAATCGCCCGCCGCCGTCTTCACCGTAAAACTGCTCATCGACAGCTCGCAGATGTCGAAATCGGCGTGGCGGAAGGCGCGGAAGAAGATCTCCTCCGGCTCCAGCAGCATGAACACCGGATCGACGCCGTCGATCTGCACCGAGCCGTCCACCAACGGCCGCACCCGGTCGTAATCCCCGGCCGCGATCGACAGCGCGAGCTTTGCCATGGTCGTCCTCCCCAACGTTTCGTCAGCGGCGCCAGTCTAGGGCATCGCCACCCTGACTGGAATCGTCGCGGCTCAAACACCAAGGAGAGGGTGAGTTTAGCGATCCGCGGGCCTTGCCACGGCGGGCGCTCCCGCCCGTCCCCCCGCCGTGCTACGCTGCGCAACAGAATCGGACCTGCCTCGGAGGAACGCCCCATGGACACACCCAAGCCGCGCAACCCCGGCGAGGTGACCGACCGCAACCTCGCGCTGGAACTCGTCCGCGTCACCGAGGCCGCCGCCATCGCCGCCTCCCGCTGGATCGGCCGGGGCGACAAGAATTCCGCCGACGGGGCCGCGGTCGAGGCGATGCGCCGCTCGTTCGACACCATCGACATCGACGGCACCGTGGTGATCGGCGAAGGCGAGATGGACGAAGCCCCGATGCTGTTCATCGGCGAAAAGGTCGGGGCCGGCGGGCCGGCGATGGACATCGCCGTCGATCCGCTGGAGGGCACCACGCTGACCGCCAAGGGCGGCCCCAACGCCATCGCCACCATCGCGCTGGCGGATCACGGCAATTTCCTGCACGCGCCCGACATCTACATGGACAAGATCGCGGTGGGCGGCGGGCTGCCGGATGGCGTGGTGGCGCTCGACGCCCCGGTGGCGAACAACCTGCGCAACCTGGCGCGGGCCAAGAACTGCGCCGTGTCGGACCTGGTCGCCTGCATCCTGGACCGCGACCGCCACAAGGAGCTGATCGCCAAGGCCCGCGAGGCCGGCGCGCGCATCATGCTGATCAGCGACGGCGACGTGGCCGGGGTGATCGCCACCACCATGCCGGAGTCGACGGTGGACATCTATCTCGGCTCCGGCGGCGCGCCGGAGGGCGTGCTGGCCGCGGCGGCGCTGCGCTGCGTCGGCGGCCAGATGCAGGGCCGCCTGATGTACGAGAGCGACGAACAGATCGAGCGGGTGCGCGCCATGGGCCACGCCGATCCGAAGCGCGTCTTCACCTGCGAGGAGATGGCCAGGGGCGATGTGATGTTCGCCGCGACCGGCGTCACCTCGGGGGCGATGCTGCGCGGCGTGCGGATTGCCGGCCAGGGCGCGGTCACCCACTCGGTGGTCATGCGCAGCAAGTCCGGCACCGTGCGCTATATCGAGGCGCGCCATAATTTCTCGACCAAATACTGGGCCGGCTGGGCGCCCAGGTAATGGAACCGTTGCTCGGCGTCGGTCGCAGCCTGGCCGGCCGGCGCTGGGTGTGGCGGGTCGGCGAGGACCGCGTCGGCCTCGGCATCGCCCAGCAGATGGGCGTGCCGGAGATCGTCGGCCGGCTGCTGGCGGCGCGCGGCGTGGGGCTCGAAGCGGTCTGCGACTTTCTCGATCCAACCCTGCGCGTGCTGCTGCCCGACCCGTCAGTGCTGACCGATATGGACGCCGCCGCCGGCCGGCTATCACACGCGGCGCTGCACGGCGAGACGGTCGGCGTGTTCGGCGATTACGACGTGGACGGCGCGTGCAGCGCCGCGCTGATGACCACGCTGCTGCGCGAGCTGGGCTGCACCGTGCATACCCACGTGCCCGACCGCATGACCGAGGGCTACGGCCCCAACGCCACTGCCCTGCGCGGTTTGGCGGAACGCGGCGCCAGCCTGATCATTTGCGTGGATTGCGGCACCGCCGCCGCCGACGCGCTGGAATCGGTGCGCGGTGCGGCCGACGTGATCGTGCTGGACCACCATAAGGCGGAAGGGCCGCCGCCGCCGGTGCTCGCCACGGTCAATCCGAACCGGCTGGACGATCGGTCGGGGCTGACCTCGCTATGTGCCGCCGGGGTCGCCTTCCTGACCGCGGTGGCCACGTTGCGCGCGCTGCGCCGGCTCGGCTTCTTCGCCCAGCGCGCCGCGCCCGATCTGCTGGGATTGCTCGACCTCGTCGCGCTGGCGACGGTCTGCGACATGATGCCGCTGACCGGGGTGAACCGGGCGATGGTCCGCCAGGGACTGACAATCATGGGCCGCCGCGCCCGCCCCGGGATCGCCGCCTTGCTCGAGGTGACCCAGGCTCGCGACCGGCCCTCCGCCTTCACCTGCGGGTTCGCCCTCGGGCCGCGCATCAACGCCGCCGGCCGCATCAGCGATTGCGGTCTCGGGCTGCGACTGCTGCTGGAACAAGACCCGGTGGAGGCGATGGCGCTCGCGACGCTGCTGGACAATTTGAACCGCCAGCGCCAGGAGGTCGAGGCGTCGGTGCTGGACGCCGCGTTCCAGGCCGCCGAGGCGCAGTCCGCCGCCGGCCACCCCGCGCTGCTGGTCTGCGGCGCCGGCTGGCACCCCGGCGTGGTCGGCATCGTCGCCGGCCGGATCAAGGAGCGCTACAACCGGCCGGCCTGCGTCGCCGGCATCGCCGATGCGGTGGCCAGGGGCTCCGGCCGCTCGGTGGCGGGGCTCGACCTGGGTGCCGCGGTGATCGCGGCGCGCCAGGCCGGCATCCTGACGACCGGCGGCGGGCACAGCATGGCGGCCGGTTTTTCGCTGGAGGCGGGGCGGATCGAGGCGTTCCACGCCTTCCTGGACGAGCGGCTGGCGGCCGCCTCGGCGCTGCCGAGCGCCGCCGACCTGGCGGTGGAAGGCACGCTCGCGGTGGCCGGCGCGACCACCGAACTGGCCCAGCAGCTTGGGCGGCTGGCGCCGTTCGGGTCCGGCAACGAGGAGCCGATCCTGGTGCTGCAGCGCGCCAGGGTGCTGCGCGCCGACCGGGTCGGGCGGGAGGCCACCGCGATCCGCACCTTCGTGGAGGGCGAGGGCGGCGGCCCGCGGCTAAAGGCGATGCTGTTCCGCGCCCGCGACGGCGCCCTGGCCGAGGCGCTGCTGGGGCGGAGCGGCATGCCCCTGCACCTGGCAGGACACCTGCGCGCCGAGGAATGGAACGGCGCGATCAACCCCAGCTTCATCATCAGCGATGCGGCCCCGGCCTGAGCCGTTGCGGCATGACCATGCCGGCTTGACCACGGCGGCTTGACCGTGCCGGGGGCCTCCGCTACCCCACCGCGCCGCTGTCCCCTTCGTCTAGAGGCCCAGGACACCAGCCTTTCACGTTGGTAACACGGGTTCGAATCCCGTAGGGGACGCCAAACGACTTTTCCCAGTTTTTTCAGTCACTTAGACCATCTTTAGGTAACAGGGGCAAAAATGTGGGTAACCCCTCATTTTTTCCTTGCGTCGATTCGGCGCGGTGGACTCTTTGCGTCATGTGCCGCCGCCCGCCACCCTTTCGGCGCTAAGCCGTGCAGAGCTTGAAGCTCTGCTGGCCGAACT
>DATLQW010000117.1:0-3807 GCA_035535035.1 Acetobacteraceae bacterium | reverse complement strand
GCGAGCGGGACCGGCCCGGCCAGGGCTCGACGGCCAGCGCGGCGGTTGGAAGATACGCGCGGTAGGCGTGAAGATCGAAGGCGACTTCGAGCAGGAGCGCGACGATCACCGGGCGGCATCGCCCGTTGCGCAGCAGCCTGGCATAGCGGTCGAGAAGGCCCTGGTCGACACGGGCGAGATCGCAGCTGCCGAGCTCGGCTCGGACGAATTCGAAGAAGCGTCGCGCGCGGTTGAATATCTGCCGGAGGCTGGCGGGGGGGAGCGGCGGCCGGATGCCGGGAAGGTCAACGTTGAGGCGCGCATACAGGTACTCCCGCAGGCAGCGCGCCACCGACAGATCGGGAACGGTGCCAAAATGCACCGTGACGTGACATCGGCGGGCGTTCTCGCGGAAGACGACGGGGGCGAGATCCCAGCTGGCGTCACCGTAGCGGGAGAGTGCATCACGACTGAACCCTGGCCGCAGCGGCGCGGTCGCCAGCACGGGAGAGTCGTCGGGGATGCCAACCGACGCAAGCGGCGCAATGGCGAGGTTCACAGGCGCGCTTCCGGCGGCAGGTAGATCGGCACAGGTTCCGCCGCGAGCACCTGCCGCGCATCGGCGACGGTCGCGGCCCCGAAGGCGGGGAGCACGTCGCTCGTGATCCGCGCATGGGCGCGACCGAACTTGACCGCCCAGTCGCCGGCATGCAGCGCCCGACGCTGATCCTCGATGAAGTCCAGGAAGGACAGGATCGCAGGGAGCTTGCGGGCGGTGATCACTGCGTTCGGGCACTCGAGGCAACCCCAGAACGGGAGCGGACAGGGTGCGCCCGCCGGCCCGTGTGGGCTCGCATGGAACCCGGCACAGCTGGCGAGCCAGACATCCTGTTCGCCGCCGAGAAGCACCGCAGGATCATGCTCCCCGGGAAGGCTGGGTGCGTGCGCCGGATCCGCCCGCCAGGCTGCTTCCTGTTCGGGGAGGAGAACGGTCGGCGTGACGGCCGAGGCCACCGCCTCCCGGAACGCCTCGGCGACGGTCGCCTCGTGCAGCGACCGCAGTGCCGGCACGTCGGCATAGTGACGCGCGGCGACCTCGCGTGTATGGCCGACCGCGAAGCGCGCCATGTGGCCTTCCGTCTTGAGGTACCACAGCGCCTTGTGGGTCTTGCGCAGGCGGGACAAGAGGAGGCGGAGCGGACGCCTGTCATCGTCGATGATGCCGTGCCGGCGTGTCCACGCATCGACGGGCGCCTGCGGGTGGCGAATGCCCGCGGTGAATCTGCCGGTGCTGCAATAGACCCAGAGGCTCTCGCTCGGATGGTACCGCCGGGCCGCCGCCGTCATCTCGATGAGCCGGCGGATCAGGCCGCCGGGCGTGGTCGAGCCGCCGTCGCGGACCCGGAGGCGCTTGTGCTCGGCACCCCGGGCCCGGCGCTTGAGGTAGGCGATCTCGACCGTCCCGCCTGATGCGTTCTGGAGGCAGTCAACCGTGAGCGCCTTGCAGCACTCGATCTCCAGGCCGGTCTCCAGTGCCAGCAAGACGAGGAACGGCACGACATCGTCGTCGGTGAGATAGCGGCAGCCGTGGAGCTCATCGACAAGATGCTCGTTCGGCCGACCGCGGCGCCGGCGGGCATGGTAGAGGTACATGAATGCGGGTTCACTGTGGCGGACGAGGCCGCGCTCCTCGATGATGGCGTGAACGGCGGCTTGCATCCGGCGAAGAACGGGATCGGGATCCGGAGGCGGTTGCTCTTGGAGTCTCCGGATCACGGCGGCGATGTCGTCTCGTCCGGCATCGCGAAGCTGGCGTGCGACGTAAGGGCTGTAGGCGTCACGTGGCCGCGAACGCTGGAACGGCTTGGCGCTGACATAGCGCAGACGGTCGCGGAGGTCGGACGACACCTCGTCGGGGCTGTCGATCGCGATCTGCCGGAGCACGCCGACGACCTTGGCAAGTAGCGTGTAGAGATGGAAGCGGGTGAGGCCGCGCGCTTCGAGCCACGCCTCGAACCGATCGACATGCCGCGCCTGCAGCGCGCCGATGCTGTCGACCGGCTCGCGGGACTCCCCGAGGTAGGCGAAGAACTTGGGCACGGTGACGGCATAAGCCATCACGGTCATGCGGGCGCCGAGCGGTCCCCCTGGTGCTGCGAGGTGACGAAGCGCCCGCGCTGCGGCCAGGGCGAGGCGGCGAGGCCGCAGCGCGGTGAAGTCGATAAGTGCCTCGCCGCCGTTCTGCGCGACGATGGTGAAGCGCAGGCCGGTGATGGGATCGGGATCAGACGGGATGGCGAGGCCGTCGTCGCGGCCGAAGGCGACCCGATGACCCTTGCGCGGGCGGTTGCTCACGATGCCGTCTTCGGAACGAGAGCCAGCAGTTCCTCGACGGCCGCGTCGACCGTATCGGCGCGCGCGGCGATATGATCGAGATAGATGTACGTGGTCGTCAGGCTGGCATGGCCGAGAAGGCGCTGGACCTGCTGGAGCGGATCGCCAAGCAGCTTGCGGTAGCCTTCCATGCCGGCGACCGGACCCTCGCCAGCCGCATCGCGGAGACGGTGCTGGATCAGCATCGCCAGCATGTGGACGGCGAAGGTATGGCGGAGCTGGTGCGGGTTGACCCTCACGGGAACGCCGGCGGCGACACAGCGACGGGACGCCCGTGCGAAGGCGGCTTCCCAGGAGTTGGGCCGGACCGGGAGGCCGATCTCGGTCAGCCACAGGGCCGCCGGCTCTTGGGGGTCGCCTTCGTCATCGCAGATGAGCAGTCGGCCGCGTTCGTCCGGGGTCAGGGCGTCGAACGAAATCGTGCCGCCCACGCGGAGCGCCAGGCCGGTCGCGTCGGGCTCGGGGCGACGGACGAAGATCGGCTGCTGGATCGCGTTCCAGGCCTTGCCGTTCTTGAACTTGGTGGTGGCGTGGGTGCGCTCGACCGCGATGTATGTTGCGATCTGCTGCAGGAGCCGTCGAGGCAGAAGGATGCTTCGGCCGCGATCGCCCTTGGTCAATGCGCAGGGAAGTTCGAACCGAGCCTGGCGGCCGTGCGCGGCGTGCCGCGCCAGATCCGCAAGCTCGACTGCGAGCAGGAACGACGCCTCCGAAAGGCGCAGGCCGGTCGTGACCAGCAGCTCGGCGAAGAGCGCGTTGCGGGCGCCGTTGCGATCCCTGGCGCCCGACCGCCCGGCGCCGTCTACGGCCAGACCGCGAAGCCCGACGTCCCGAAGGACACGGTAATCTTCCAAGGAGATGAAGCGAACATCGGATCTCTTGGCAGCGCGCTCATAGGAATCGTTGCGCGCAACGACACGGACACGTCCGCTCCCATGACCCTGCCGCCAGACATCGCGATGGGTGAACGGGCTGGACGCGACGAGGCCTTCCGACTGCGCCCACCGGTAAAGCTTCTCCAGCGCGGCAATGCTGCGGTTCCAGGACACGGCGGAGATGCGCGCACCAGCGTCCTCGCGCCGCCGCGCACGGTGGAAAGCATCGACATCCGCCCGCGTGGCGGCCCAGACCGTCTTGCCGCAGGCGACGTGCAGAAACCGGACCCACACCGCGACGTCATAGCCGTAGGCGCGCAATGAGTGGGGTGAGCGAACGCCGTTGAGCGGCAGATCAAGGAAGAAGCGGTCGAGGTCGGCGTCGTAGGGAACGCCGTCGCAGAGGATGATCGGGACGTGGCGGTCAAGGCCTTCCGCCGTTCGGTGCTCCTGGATCGAGATAACGGCCGACGCCGCAAGCGCAAAGTCATCCATGGCCTGTTGCCCCCTTCCCCCGGACCCCCATCCCCGGACTTGCCCAGGTGGGCAAACAGGCACC
>DATLQW010000116.1:0-5590 GCA_035535035.1 Acetobacteraceae bacterium | reverse complement strand
CTTTTGCCGCTGGCCATCATGGGTGTTCGCATGCGTGTCAGGCACCAATCTGTCGGGCGTGCTCAAGGCACAAGGCTGCTAACGGTATTGCCTGAACTGTACTTGACGACAGTCTTTCCCATCACGTGGTTCAGCGTTTCCTGCCGGATCAGCCGGGCTTTCGCCCGGCGTCCACCGCTTGGCGCCAGGACATCACACCGCCGCTTCTGTTGCGGACCCACCGGTCCCGCGCCCAGGTAGCACGTCTCTGCCACACCGTGAGCCTCGACCTGTCCCCGTTCCGTAACGTCGGCGGCATCTGCAAGATCCCCTCCGTGCAACCAGCAGCCGTTCCTTGAACTCACTGTAGGTCATGGCGGACTCCTTAGCGTCCGTTCCGTACGGCGGCGCTAAAGTGACCAGGACATTGCAGCGGGTCAGCACCGCGATGAGCCTGCACCCGGTCCGGCGGCAGACCAGCCTTGCCTGCCTACTCCAGCCAATTCTCCACGATCAGCCCGCGGACACGCCGGAACTCGCCGACATTTGCCGTCACCGCGGTCGCCGCCAATGCGCGCGCATGCGCGGCGATCAGCAGATCGTTCGATCCTATCAGGCGGCCGGCCGCCTCCAGTTCGGCGCGGATGCCACCATACGCGCTGTCAGCCGAAACATCGAACGGCAGCACCGGCACCTCCGAGAGGAATTCCTCGACCCTGCGCAGGAGTTGCGGCGAGCCTTTCCTGGCGCAGCCGTAACGCAATTCGGCTGCCACGATGACGCTGACGCAAACCGAATCTGCCAGCGCCCTGGCGCGCTGGGCGGCGCGCCCGGCCGGATTGCGGATCATGTCGCTGACGATGTTCGTGTCCAGCATGTACTGCACGGTCAGAAGACATCCTTCGGCGTCGGCGGCGGATCGGCGATCTCCGGGAAATGTTCGGCCAGTGGCTCCCAGCTATCCAGCAGCGCGGCAAGCCCCTTGCTGCGCACCGGCTCGATGACGAGGCGGTCCCCATCGCGGCGGATCATGGCCTCGCTGCCGGGCAACTCGAACTCCACCGGGATACGGATGGCCTGGTTCCGATTGTTACGGAACAATCGAACATGACGCGGGGCGGGGTCAGGCTGGGGCATGGCTGTGGTCTTTCCGGGGTATGTCGTTAACATATGCCACGGTGGACGCTTGTTCAAGACTGCCGGATGAGCGTCCGCATCCCCCCAAAGCGGACCCCCAGCGTTGCGTGGCCTTTGGCCTTCACCACGACCTTGTCGCACGGAACACGGGGTCACCTGCCCATTGGCAGCCACCTCCCCGGGTGCTTTTTTTCGCGGAATCCCATCCCCGCCGCTGCGACAAACCCACTTGTCCTCCCGGGCTTCCGTGCCCGTGGATGGCAGCGACGCAGCGATCCCGGTCCAAATCCGCACGCACCACCCCCAACCTTGCCCGCTGCCCGGTACCGCCACCACACTCCCCCATGATCCACCGCCGGCCGACACCCCAGCTTCCCGCACCATGACCGCGCCCATCGGCCCGGATGAATTCGCCGCCCTCATGGCCCCGCTCGGCCCGTTCGAGCCTGCTCCCCGCCTCGCCGCGGCGGTATCGGGCGGGGCAGACAGCCTCGCCCTCGCCTTGCTCACCAACGCCTGGGTCCGCAGCCGCGGCGGCTGCCTCATCGCCCTGGTGGTGGACCACGCCCTGCGGCCCGAATCCGCCGCCGAGGCCGCGCTCACCATCGAACGCCTCGCCGCCCACGGCATTCCGGCGCGGCTAATCCGCCTGACCGGGCTGCCGCACGGCACGGCCCTCGCCGAGCGCGCCCGCGCCGCACGCTACGCCGCCCTGCGTGATGCCTGCACCGGGGGAAAAGTCCTGCACCTCCTGCTCGGCCACCACGCCGCGGACCAGGCGGAAACGGTGCTAATGCGGCGGCAAAGCGGCAGCGGCCCGGCCGGCCTGGCGGCCATGTCCCCGATCAGCGAGCAAATCGGCCTCCGCCTGCTGCGACCATTGCTCGGAATCCCGCCGGTGCGGCTGCGGGCGACGCTGCGGGCGGCCGGGATCGGCTGGGTCGAGGACCCGTCGAACCGCGACCAGCGCGCCCTGCGCGCACGCCTGCGCGCCATGCTGGACGATCCGGATGGCACCGGCCCTGCCGTTGCCGCACTGGGCGACGCCGCCCGCGCCGCCGGCGCCGCCCGCGCACAACAGGAAGCGGCCACCGCCGCTGTGCTGGCCGAGCGCGCCGCGTTCTACCCGGAAGGCTTTGCGCTCCTGTCGCCGGGGCCGATCGACCCGGCCGCCCTCGCGGCCCTGCTCCAGGCGATCGCCGGCGCCGCCTATCCGCCTCCCGCCAGCGCCGTCGCCCTGCTCGCCGCCGCGCCGCGCCCGGCGACGCTGGGCGGGGTGCGGCTGCTGCCGGCCGGCCGCCTCGGACCCGGGCTGCTGCTGGCGCGCGAGGCCGCGGCACTGGCGCCGCCGGTCGCCGCCCGCCCCGGCGCGGTGTGGGATGGGCGGTTCCGCGTCCAGGCCGGTGCGACCCCGCCGGACGACGCGACGATCGGCGCGCTCGGGGCCGACGCCGCACGGCTGCGCCGCGCGCCGCTGCCCGCGGCCGTCCTGCAGACCCTGCCGGCGGTGCGCCGCGGTAATTCCTTGGTGGCGGTGCCGCATCTGTTCTATCCTGACCGGGCTGCCTGTGCCGCCGTGCCGCTGGCGTTCAGTCCGCGACGGCCGGCGGCCGGTGCGCCGTTCCTGCCGGTCCCGGAACCGGGCGGTAACGTGTGCTGAGCGAAGGGGGATGCGGCAGCGGGGCGGACACCCTATGTTGCCGTTGGTCGCGCGCCAGCGGTACTCCGGTTTGCACCACCCGGGGCGACGATCCGGACCTGATCACGTGAGCGGAAGTCAATGAGCAATTTCGGCCGGAACCTGGCGTTGTGGGTGATTATCGCACTGCTGCTGGTGGTGCTGTTCAACCTCTTCCAGCCAGGCACGACGCATACCGCGGCCACCCAGGTCGCCTATTCCGACTTCATCTCGGAGGTGAATTCGGGCCATGTCCGGGACGTGGTGATCCAGGGGCGCACAGTGTCCGGTCAACTGACCGATGGCCGCACCTTCCAGACCTACACGCCGGAAGACCCGTCTTTGGTGAAGACCCTCACCGACAAGAACGTGCGGGTGATCGCCAAGCCGGAAGATGCCGACGTCAACCCGCTGTTGCACTACCTGCTGTCCTGGTTCCCGATGCTGCTGCTGATCGGCGTGTGGGTGTTCTTCATGCGCCAGATGCAGGCGGGCGGCGGCCGTGCCATGGGCTTCGGCAAATCGCGCGCCCGCTTGCTGACGGAGAAACAGGGGCGGGTGACGTTCGACGACGTGGCCGGCATCGACGAGGCCAAGGCCGAGCTGCAGGAGATCGTCGAGTTCCTCAAGGACCCGCAGAAGTTCCAGCGCCTGGGCGGCAAGATCCCCAAGGGCGTGCTGCTGGTCGGGCCGCCCGGCACCGGCAAGACGCTGCTAGCGCGCGCCATCGCGGGTGAGGCGAACGTGCCGTTTTTCACGATCTCGGGTTCCGACTTCGTCGAGATGTTCGTCGGCGTCGGCGCGTCGCGGGTGCGCGACATGTTCGAGCAGGGGAAGAAGAACGCGCCGTGCATCATTTTCATCGATGAGATCGACGCGGTGGGGCGGCATCGCGGCGCCGGCCTGGGCGGCGGCAACGACGAGCGCGAGCAAACGCTGAACCAGATGCTGGTGGAGATGGACGGGTTCGAGTCCAACGAGGGCGTCATCCTGATCGCCGCCACCAACCGGCCGGACGTGCTGGACCCGGCGCTGCTGCGGCCCGGGCGGTTCGACCGCCAGGTGGTGGTGCCGAACCCGGACGTGAACGGGCGGGAGAAGATTCTGCGGGTGCACATGCGCAAGGTGCCGCTGGCGTCCGATGTCGATCCGAAGGTGATCGCGCGCGGGACGCCGGGCTTCTCCGGCGCCGACCTGGCGAACCTGGTGAACGAGGGTGCGCTGCTGGCCGCGCGGCTGGGCAAGCGCGTCGTCGCCATGGCCGAGTTCGAGGCGGCCAAGGACAAGGTGATGATGGGCACCGAGCGGCGCTCGTTGGTCATGTCCGAGGCGGAGAAGCGGATGACCGCCTATCACGAGGGCGGCCACGCGCTGTGCGCGATGCACGAGCCGGAATGCGATCCGGTGCACAAGGCGACGATCATCCCGCGCGGTCGGGCGCTGGGGCTGGTGATGAGCCTGCCGGAGGGTGATCGCTACTCCAAGAGCAAGTCCAAGCTGCTGTCCGAACTGACCATGGCGATGGGCGGGCGAGCCGCGGAGGAGATCATCTTCGGCCCGGACAAGGTGTCCAACGGCGCCGCCGGCGACATCAAGATGGCGACCGACCAGGCGCGGCGGATGATTACCGAGTGGGGCATGAGCGACAAGCTCGGCATGATCGCCTATGGCGACAACAGCCAGGAGGTGTTCCTCGGACATTCGGTGACGCAGAGCAAGAACGTGTCGGAGGCGACGGCGCGGGAGATCGATGCCGAGATCAAGGACATCATCGACAAGGCGTATGCCAAGGCGCGGCGCATCCTGACGGAGAACGTCGAGGAACTGCACCGGCTGGCGCGTGGGCTGCTGGAGCACGAGACGCTGAGCGGCGACGAAATCCGCACGGTGCTGCGTGGCGAGCCGGTGATCCGCAAGGTGGTGGACGAGCCGGCGCCGGAGAACCGCCGCGCCTCGGTGCCGAGTGCGGGCCGTCCGGCGGCGCCGCCGGCCGCGGGCGGGCCGGCACCACAGCCACAGCCGGGGTGACTTGAGATCTTTGCCGCTTGGGGTGGGTAGGGGGCCTCGGCGGCAGGGTCATATCGGGTGGGCGAAGCAAGGTCAGGGGCTTTGCCTCTGAAACCCCACCAAGGAGCTCTGCCCCCTTCGGTCCGCTCTCCGGACCAAAACGGATGGATTGCAAAGGCCGGCATTATGTATCAGCCACACCAAGGACTTAATGCGTAACCGCTTTAGCACTGGTAGGATCACGCTCCATCTCGGAGCCGGCCATGCCAGACCCTACCCGCCGTCAGCTTGTGCAGCAACGCCGCTATCGCGCAGTCAGCATCGCGAAGGCCGAGCGCACACTTGCGCGGCTTCGCGCTGATCTGGAAAGCCTGGATGCGGTCATTGAGGCCAGCGGAAGACCGATCCGCCGCTACACGTCCCCGCTGCACCGGGCACCCCGTGGCGGCATCGCGAAGGCCACGCTGGACGTGCTGCGGGTGGCTGGAAGGCCGATGACGGCGGTTGAGATCGCAGAGGCCATGCCGGGAGGCTGGATCGAACGAATCGGACGGCGCGCTCTGGCCGAGCGGGTGCGAGTGGCGCTGATGCGGCAGGCTGCGAACGGGACGGTGCGGCGGACGAAGGGGCCGGGGCGGCGGGTGGTGTGTGTCAGCGGCGGTGAGAATCCGCGCGTAGGCGGCGGCGGGCGTCGCCCGATGGCGCGGCCGCCGGGGTGACGGCCGGTCTTGAGGCGGTGCGGTAATGCGGTCGGTGACGACCAGCTTGTGTTCGAACGGGGATAGATCC
>DATLQW010000115.1:0-62809 GCA_035535035.1 Acetobacteraceae bacterium | reverse complement strand
CGTCGCCACGAAAAACCTGCCGAACTATCTCGGCTGGCGCCGGACCCTGGAGGCGTTGGGACAGAACGCCACGGCGACCGCTATGATCCTCGGGGCCATCGGAATGGGACCCTACCAACAATAAACGCTATAAGAGCCATTTTCTTCCTTGCGGCAGCCGGCATGCCGCGCTGGCGGCTGTTCCCGATGCAAGGCAAGACCCCATGCACCAGGACGCACCTGCCCTGCCCGCCACACACCAGGGCCAAGACCCCTTGCACCGTGTGCACCGCGCGATGCTGACAGAGCCGATCAAGCTGCCGCCCCACGCCCAGCGGAGCACCCGATTGCCGCGCGCGTCCCCTTCCCTGCCCGCGAATCCCCAGCCCGCGTTGTCGCCGGGCCCGCGGCGCTCCCCCGAAGGGCCCGCCGCTACACCACCCGCTTCGTCCGCAGCGCCTCGATCTCCGCCGCGCCGAAGCCCAGCTCCGCCAGCACCGCGTCGGTATGCTCGCCCGCCTCCGGCGTCGCGCTCCGCACGCTCCACGGCGTGCGGCTGAGTTCCACCGCCTGGCCGATCACCTCCACCGCACCTAGCACCTTGTGCGGCACCGACCGCGCGATCCCAAGGTGCTTCACCTGCGGATCGGCGAACACCTCGTTCATCTTGTAGATCGGCCCGCACGGCACGCCGGCGGCATTCAGCCGCTCGATCCACGCGGCGGAGGTCCCCGAGCGGGTGATCGCCTCGATCGCCTCGTTCAGCCGGTCGCGGTTCCTCGATCGCGCCGCCCCGGTGGCGAAATCCGGGTCCGACGCAAGCTGCGGCGCGTCCAGCGCCTTGCAGCAGCGGCGATAGATGTCGTCGCCCGCCGCGGCGATGTTGATGTGCCCGTCGGCGGTGGCGAACACGCCGGTGGGGATGCTGGTCGGGTGGTTGTTGCCGGCCTGCCCCGGCACCTCGTGGCCGATCGTCCAGCGTGCCGCCTGGAAATCCAGCATGGCGATCTGCGCGCCCAGCAACGACGACTGCACCCACTGGCCCTCGCCGGACACCTCGCGCTCGAGCAGGGCGATCAGGATGCCCATGGCGGCGAAGATGCCGGCGGTAAGGTCGGCGACCGGGATTCCCACCCGCACCGGACCTTGGCCCGGCAGCCCGGTGATCGACATCAGCCCGCCCATGCCCTGGGCAATCTGGTCGAAGCCGGGCCGGTCACGATACGGCCCATCCTGGCCGAACCCGGAAATAGAAGCATAGACCAGCCGCTTGTTAACCTTACGCAGTGTTTCGTAATCGGCGCCGAGGCGGAATTTCACGTCCGGCCGGTAGTTCTCCACCAGCACGTCGGAGCGCTCCACCAGGCGGCGCAGGATCTCCAGCCCCTCCGGCGCCTTCAGGTTCAGCGTCAGGCTGCGCTTGTTGCGGTGCAAATTCTGGAAGTCGGGCCCATGCCGCTCGCCGCCAAGACCGGCATCGCCCTCCGGCGCCTCAATCTTGATCACGTCGGCACCCCAGTCGGCGAGCTGGCGCACCGCCGTCGGCCCGGCGCGCACGCGAGTCAGGTCGATCACCTTGAAGCGGGCAAGCGGTCCTTGAGTCATTTCGCCTCCTTGGCGGCGTTGCACGGGCAATACGGGCAGTGCCCGCACGATAAACCCCGGCCGGCGGCTTGGCGAGACGGCGGCGCGAGGCGCGGATTTGCCAACAAGATGCAAGGATCGATGCCGGAGTCTCGCTTTACGGCAGAGATGACGTTTGTGAGACGGTTCCTCGCGCATGGTTCGCAATTTTGTGACCGAATCGCCGCGCCACGCGACCTGAATACGCGACCCGGCCGGTCGCTGCGATGCTATGCATCCATTTCGCGGACGGCCAATGTCCCGTGGCGAGGCGGGCCGTGCGGGTGCGGTTTGCCGGCGACCCTCTCCTTCTCCCGCGCAGCGAGCATGTTCCGCATGCACGAGACCGCGACTTCGCTTGCCTGGCCCGGATCAACGCCGTCCGCCACCATCCTCATCGTGGATGACGAGCCGGAAGTACGGGCGGTCGTCGCGGAATTCCTGGAGGAGTTCGGCTATCGCGTGCTGCAGGCCGAAGGCGGCGCGCAGGCGCTTGCCCGCCTGCGCGGCGATGCGGATGTGCAATTGCTCATCACCGACATACGCATGCCGGAGATGTCCGGCATCGAGTTGGCCGATCTTGCCACCAGGCAAAACCCGCGCCTCAAGGTCATTTTCATCTCCGGCTATTTCGTCGCCCAACAGGTGCATCGCCGCTTCCTGCGCAAGCCGTTCCGCATGACGGAGCTACAGGCGGCGGTGCGGGCGGAGCTTGGGATAGCCGGCTGACCGATGGTCGCGCGGCGGCGCCGCTCGGTCCCCTCCAGGTTGACGCGGCAGGCGAGGTAGCGCGCTAATCTGCCCGCCGATGATGGATCGTCACATCCTCTCGAACAACTACCTCTCGGCCGCCGCGAAATCGGACGGCGCCGAGCTCTGCTCCTTGCGCGACGCCGAGGGGACCGAACTCCTGTGGCAGGCCCATCCGATCTGGCCTCGCCATGCCCCGGTGTTGTTCCCCATCGTCGGACGGCTGAAGGACGACACGCTGGTGCATCATGGCAGATCGTATCGCCTGACGCAGCACGGCTTCGCGCGCGACCGGCGGTTCGCCTGGCTGAACCGGACCGCCACCTCCTGCCGCCTGGTGCTGCACGACGACGCCGAGACCAGGGCGGTCTATCCGTTCGCCTTTCGCTTCGAGGTGGCCTTCGCGTTGGACGACGACGCGCTGGAGCAGAGCTTCACGGTTGTGAATACCGGGCGGGAGGTGCTGCCGGCGTCGGTGGGTGCCCATCCCGGATTCGTCTGGCCGCTCGCCGATGGCACCGCGAAGACCGCGCATGTCCTGGAATTCGACCGGCCGGAGCCGGCGCCGGTGCGGCGGCTGCAAGGCGGCTTGCTGCGGCCGGAAGCCGAACCCTCACCGATCCACGGGCAGACCCTGGCGCTGGCACCCTCGTTGTTTGCCGCCGACGCGGTGATCCTGGATCACCTCGCCAGCCGCTCGGTGCGCTACACCGCGCCCGGCGCGGAGGTCATCGAGGTAAGCTGGGAGGGTTTCCAGCAGCTCGGCGTTTGGTCGCGCATGACCGGGGACAACGCCTGCGCGGACTTCCTGTGCATCGAGCCATGGCACGGCACCGCCAGCCCGGCCGATTTCGCCGGCGAGTTCCGCGACAAGCCGGGCCTGATGCTGATCCCGCCGGGCGAGCGGCGTGTGTTGACGATGCGCATCAGGCTGCACTGATTCGACAGGCCGGCCGATCACATCTCGGCGTGCTGTGAGGTGAAGATCGAACCATAGCCAATCTCGCTCCAGTCCGGCGGCACGGGGCAGGGCGTCGGGTCGAGATGCGCGACGCGGGCCGGTTCACCGCGGACGATCGCGCCGGTCCGCCTGGTCGGGGTTGGCGCCGGCATCCAGGGAAACGCATCCGCCGAGCTATAGACGAACAACGCCACCGGTCGGACGCGGTTGGTGGCATTGCCGCGCGACGCATGCACGGTGCGGCAGTTGATGGCGATGACGGTGCCGTCCGCACCGGTGAGATCCTCCGCCAGCGCCATGTCCACACCCGCCATGTCGGCATCGCGGATCGAGCCGGTCCAGGCGCCCTGGTCGTCGCGATGCACGAAGATCGGCCCGGCGTGGCTGCCCCGCACGCAGGTCAGCGGCCCCTGCGCGGCCGGCACGTCGCCGAGATACACCCCCAGCGTCACCGGGCTGTAGTTGGTGTGCGGCCACGCCGGAATATCCTGGTGCCACTTGACGATTTCGCCCGACCCGGGCCATTTGTAATTCAGCTTGCTGCTATGGAATTTCACGTCGGGGCCGACCAGGTCGGCGGCGATGTCCGCCAGCACCGATTCGCTGGCGAAGCGCCAGAAATCCGCGTGGCGGTCCACCAGCGCGCGCAGCCGCCTGACATGCGGCCGGTCCGGACCATGCTGCGGCCCCAGGTCGAACGTCTCGTTCGATGCGGTGTGTGCGCGGCTTTGCTCGATGAATTCGGCCGACAGCGCGTGCAGCCGCCGCAGCCACGCGTTCGGAATCAACCCCTCGGCGGCGAGGAACCCGGTGGCAAAGTAGTGCTCGCGCTGCGCCGCCGTCAGCACGCGCGGCGATTTCTTGAGGATATCTTCAGGTGTCATACCAACGCCCCCACGTCACGGCCATGCTCGGCCGGGTGATCTGTGCAGCAGGGTGCCGCGACCGTTGGCCGGGTCAACCCTGACAGGCGGCAGGATAAGCGGAATGAAGCAAGAAGTTCTCCCACTCCCTCAAGGGCAGGGGGGAGAACTATTCCTGCGGATAACGCCATGGCTTGTCCGGCTGCTTCGCCGTCTCGTCCAGCGTCCATTGCGGCAGCGACAGGCCCTCCGCCACATCGGTGAACACCATGCGCAGACGCGAACCGATCCCGATCTGCTTGACCAACCCGGGTGGCGCCAGCTCGCCGTCCGGCGTCGTCAGGTTGCCGACCACGCGCAGCGCCTCGTCCGGCGTCGGCTGGCCCTTCTGCGTGTCGAGATCGACCAGCAGCACCAGATACGGCGTGTGCGCCTTGAACGCCGGCTGGATGGCATGGTGCACCTCCTCGTAGGAGTGCACCTCGCCCTTGCCCTCGACGCGCGTCCAGGTCGAGGTCAGGCAGGTGCACCACGGGCACGCCGTGGTCGGCGGATAGCGCAGCTTCTTGCAGTCGTCGCACTGCTGGAGATGAAAATCATGCGCCGCGCAATGCCTGAAATACTCGAGGTTCTCGATGTCGAGGTCATCGACCGTCAGTGCCATCCCGAGATAGTCGCCCTTGAGTGCCATGTTCGTGCCCCCTCAACCGCGCCGCATGACCATGGCCGATCCGGTCATCGGATTGGCCCAGCCGAGATTGCAGGTCACTTCGATGTCCTTCACCTGGCGGCAGCCGCCCTCGCGATAGTCGAATGTGTGCTGCCGCTTGCCGTCCGGCCCGATCGGGCATGAATCGTCCACGTCGTGGCGCAACTGCCGCACATTCTCGATCACCATGTTCATGCCGTGCGTGTAGGCCTCGCACAGGTGCCCGCCCGAGGTGTTGTTCGGCCGCTTGCCGCCCAACCGTGTGATGCCGCTGGAGACATACTCGCCGCCCTCGCCCTTCTTGCAGAAGCCGTATTCCTCAAGCTGGATCATCGCGGTGAAGGTGAACGCGTCGTACGCGCCGGTGGCGTCCACGTCCTCCGGACCGAGGCCCGCGTTGGGCCACAGGATGTCCTTGGCGTAGTAGCCGGCAACCCGGGAAATCGGACCGTGCTGATAGTGCATGTCGGTGCGCGGCTTGCTGCACCGGCCGACCACGCTGCGGATCAACGGCGATGTGTGGCGCAGGTCGCGCGCGCGTTCGGCGCGCGTCACGATGATGCAGGTGGCGTTGTCGGTCTCTACGCAGCAATCCAGCAGGTGCAGCGGCTTGCAGATGATGCGGCTGCTGAGCACGTCATCGACCGTATAGCGCTTCTTGTAGTAAGCCTTCGGATTGTTCGACGCATGTTCGGAATGCACCACCTTCACCATCGCCAACTGTTCCGGCCTGGTCCCGTAGTCGTACATGTGGCGCATGAAGGTGGGGGCGAACATCTGGCCGGCGCTCTGCCAGCCGTAGGCGCGGCTGTGCAGTTGGTCGCCGTTGACCGGCGCTGCCGAACGCGCGCCGGTGCCACCGATGCGCACTTGGGAATAACCGTTCATCGAGCGGAAGATCGCCACGCACTTGCACATGCCGGCTTCGATCACGCCGATGGCGATGCCGATCAGCGCCTCGGTGGAAGAACCGCCGCCATGCACGTCCATGTAGAAGTTCAGCCGGATGCCGAGGTCTCCGGCGAGGAACGGGGCGAACGTGGAATCGTTGCCGGAATAGGACAGCATGCCGTCGATGTCGGCGGCCCGCAGACCCGCATCCTGCATGGCGTTGCGGATCGCCCAGGTGCCGAGCGCCCGCGTGGTGCGGCCGGAGCCGCGGGTATAGGTGGTCTCGCCCACGCCGACGATGGCGTATTTGTCGCGCAAGTGCCTCGGCGTGGTGGCGTCGGTGTCCGCTGGCAACGGCATGGGCGTTTCCTCCGTGGCGACTGTTGGTTGGGGCTACGCTGGACGGCTTCGGGAGAGGCGTCAACGACAGAGGATCCCGGTGGGCAGGCTTGGCGGCCGACCCCCACCCGGCGGCGCGATACCGTTGTCGAGTGCCAAGCCCCCGGCAATGCCGTCCTTGACCGCGCCGCGTTCGCGGATGCTTGGGTGTGGCTGGCGGACCGGTCGCGACCACGATCCCCATGTGATTTGAACACCGCCCGATGCACAGTGCGGTGCCGCCAGGTAATGATCGTCAAATCCGATGACGATGACCGAAATTACCGGCTGGACCGGTCTTCCTTTGGCCCGCTATGCCCCCATTTCAACTATGAAACGCGCAAAGCGAGACCCCCATGGCAACGCAGACGCTGACGACAACGGCCGGCGCGCCGGTCGCCGACAACCAGAACTCGCTGACTGCCGGCCCCCGTGGCCCGGTCCTGTTGCAGGACTACCAACTCCTCGAAAAGCTGGCGCACCAGAACCGCGAGCGCATCCCCGAGCGCGTCGTGCATGCCAAGGGCTGGGGCGCCCACGGCACCCTGACCGTCACCCACGACATCACCCGTTACACGCGGGCAAGGCTTTTCGCCTCCGTCGGCCAGCAGACTCCCCTGCTCGCCCGCTTCTCCACCGTGGCGGGCGAACTCGGCGCGGCGGACGCCGAGCGCGACGTGCGCGGCTTCGCGGTGAAATTCTACACCGAGGACGGCAACTGGGACCTGGTCGGCAACAACACGCCGGTGTTCTTCGTGCGCGACCCGCTGAAATTCCCGGATTTCATCCACACCCAGAAGCGCCATCCGAAAACCAACCTGCGCTCGCCGACCGCGATGTGGGATTTCTGGTCGCTGAGCCCGGAAAGCCTGCACCAGGTCACGATCCTGTTCTCCGACCGCGGCCTGCCGCGCGACGTGCGCCACGTCAACGGCTACGGCTCGCACACCTACAGCATGATCAATGCCGCGAACGAGCGATTCTGGATAAAATTCCACTTCCGGACGCTGCAAGGCCACAACCACTGGACCAACGCGGAAGCCGCGCAGGTGGTGGCACGCACGCGCGAATCGACCCAGGAGGATCTGTTCGGCGCGCTGGAGCGCGGCGAGTTCCCGCGCTGGCGGCTGTGCATCCAGGCAATGCCGGAGGCCGACGCGGACAAGACGCCATACAACCCGTTCGACCTCACCAAGGTGTGGCCGCACGCCGACTATCCGCTGATCGAGGCCGGCGTCATGGAACTGAATCGCAACCCCGAGAACTACTTCGCGGAAATTGAGCAAGCGGCGTTCTCGCCGTCCAATATCGTCCGCGGAATCGGTTTCTCGCCGGACAAGATGTTGCAGGCGCGGGTGTTCGCCTACGCCGATGCACACCGCTACCGCCTGGGAACGCATTACGAGGCGCTGCCGGTCAACGCGCCGCGCTGCCCGGTGCACACCTACCACAAGGACGGGGCGATGAAGTTCACCCCGCCGCCAGACAATCCGGATGCGTATTACGAGCCGAACTCGATGAACGGGCCGCTGCAGGACCCGGCGTATCGCGAACCGCCGTTGCGGATCTCGGGCAACGCCGACCGCTACGACCACCGCGCGGGAAACGACGATTTCAGCCAGCCGCGCGCATTGTTCCTGCTGTTCGATGCGGCGCAGAAGCAGCGTCTGTTCGCCAACGTCGCGGCGTCGATGGGTGGCGTGCCGGCGCGGGTCATCGACCGGCAACTGGGATTGTTCGCACGGATCCACCCCGACTATGCGGCCGGCGTGGCTGCCGCACTGAAGGGCGGCGAGTGATTGACCTGTCGCGGGCGCCACCATCGTCATGCCGGCGCAGGTCGGCATCCGCTTCGCTCATGATGGCGGCGCGGGCGGTCGCTGCCGGATGGCCTGCCCCACGCTGCCGATCATCCACGCGCGAGTCTCGTCGGCCGACCACCAGCTCACCAGCAGATGCGGCGCCAGCGCGGCGATGCGGATCGCCTGCTCCGGATCGCTTTCGACGAAATGCGTGCAACCCCAGCGCGTCGCGGCCCTGGCCTTGTACGACGCGACCGAGGCCGCATCGTCCCCGACATCCGCGGGCCGGCATTCCAGGGTCAGGCCGGGATAGCCCCATCGCGCCAGCCATGCCTCGGTCTGCCGGCGATCGGTCTCCGGGCGGCCGGTGATGACCACCGCGCGTTCGGCGGCGAACGCCGGCCGCACCGCGAACGGCTCCAGGGCATGGCGCCGGCGCAGCGCCTCGGCCAGGTCGCGGTCGTAGTGCGCGCGCGGCACATCGGGCAGGAACACGCCGTCGAGATCCAGTCCGACGAATGGCGCCTCGGTCGAACGATCCGCTGGGGCACCGGTCGCCCGCAGGGCGCGGGCCGCTGGCGTCGCCTCGCCGCGTTCCCACGGAAAGCGGAACAGCTCGCGCATCGGATGGGAGAAATCGGGCACGTAGCGGGTGGTTTCCGGATCGTGCACGATGGTCAGCGTCGCGCACGCCAATCCCTGGTCCAGCAACGCGGCGCGCACCGCCTGCATGGTCTGCCCGGTAGCACAACAATCATCCACCAGCAGGATGCGTTTTCCCGCCGGCGGCGGGCCGGCCCACGCGGTGGCGCCGATGCGGCGGTTCCAGCCGATCATGCACAGCGGCAGTGCCAGCAGGCAGGATGCCATGGTGCCCGGCACCACGCCGCCGCGCAGGACGGCGACCACCGCATCCGGCTCCCACGCCATGACTCCGTCCAGCAGCGCAGCCACCATTTGCTCTGCCCGATCGTAGCCGATGAACACCGGCATCCGGTCGGTGCGCAGGCCCTTCCAGGGCGGCGGCGCGTTGTCCTGCATCGGTCCCCTCCGGGCGACCGCTAATGTTTCATGTCCATGCCGACACGCTTGTCCACGAACCGCGTCGTATAGGCCTTGCTGATGTCGATCCCCGGCTTGTAAACGCCGACCGCCACCATGGAGGCATAGAACGCCTTCCATCGCGCATCGGTCATCGCGCCGATGCCCAGCTTGAGCGCGTCGCCGGAATCGACCGTGCCGCGCTGGATCATCGTCTTGCGGCCGAACGCGATCAGGTCCGCCGGCATGTCGGGATTGGCCTTCCGGATCAGCCGGTTCGCCGGTGCCGGATCGCCGTAGAGATACGAATACCAACCCTCGATCGACGCATCGACGAAGCGTTGCACCAGCCCGGGATTCTCCCGCACCAGCTTGTCGCTGGTGGTGATGATGCTGGCATAGCCGAGATAGCCGGAATCCGATATCGGCAGCACAACCGGCGCGATCCCGGTCTTCTGCCTGATGAGATAGGGCTCGCTGCTGATATAGCCCTGTTGGATCGCCCCCTTGTCAACCAGGAACGGTGCCAGGTTGAAGGTGTAGGGCCGGATCTGGCTGTCGCTGTAGCCGTATTTCGCCGCCAGGAAGCGCCACCAGCCGTTGCGCGTATCGGCACCGATCATGATCGGCTTGCCCTTCAGTGCGGCGAAACTGTCGTTGCCCTGGCCGGGATGCGTGATCAGCACCGCCAGATCCTTCTGGAAGATCGCCGCGACCGCCATGAACGGCAGGTGCTGCTGCGCGAACTCGATGGCGCGACCGCCCCCCAGGTTGAAGTCGAGCCGGCCTGCCATCAGCAGTTGCATGTGGTTGATCAGCGGTCCGCCTTCCCGGATCGTCACGTCCAGCCCGTGCCGCGCATAGATGCCGGTCGCCAGCGCCTGATAATAGCCGCCGTATTCCGCCTCGGCCTTCCAGTCCAGGCCGAAGACGATCTTGTCGTTGGCGTCCGCCGGCGCGATGCCGCGCAACCCAATCAGGAATACGGCTAGCAGGGCGGCCATGCGTCGCATCGATCGAGCCTCGAGTTGTCTGTGTGTGTGTTCTGCTCAGCCGACGGGCAGCAAGGCGCCGGTGACACCGCTGGCCCGATCGGACAACAGGAAGGCGATCACTTCCGCGACTTCCGAAGGCTTGACCCAGCGCGACGCATCCGCGCCAGGCATCGCCGCCCGGTTCTGTGGCGTATCGATCGTGGTCGGCAGCACCGCGTTGACCCGGATACGGTCGGGGCGCAGTTCGTCGGCCAGGCTTTCGGTCAGCCGCATCACCGCGCTTTTCGTCGCGCCATACGCGGCCATCTCGCCGCTGCCCTTCAGGCCGGCGGCGCTGCCGATGGCGACCAGGGCACCGCCGCCGGCCGCGCGGATCGCCGGCACCGCGGCGCGATAGATGTTCCACGTGGTCTTCACGTTCAGGCTGAACATCGCGTCCCACTGTTCGAGCCCCGCATCGGCCAGCTTCGCCATGGCGAAGCCGCCGACCGTGGTGCCGACGCCCTCGACCCGGCCACATGTCTCCCGCACCCTGGCGACCAGCGCGTTCGCCGCCGCCGGATCGGTCAGGTCGTAGTCCGGCAATGCCAGGTGGCCGTCGCCGGACAGGCTTGCGGTGAGCGCTTCCAGCCGATCCCGCGCGGTGTCCACGGCGGCGATCCGCGCGCCGCGCGATGCGAGCAACGTGGCCAGGGCCGACCCGACATTGCCCGCCGCGCCGGTGACGATGATGACCTTGCCGGTGAACATGCGGCCTCCTCCGGTTCGATGGTCAGGATGCGTGCGCCGGCAATGGCCCAGGCTCCGGACATTTCAGGGGGACGAAGTTTCCGCTCCCAGGCAGGGAAATCTAAACGGTTCTCAGCCCGGGTGTAAATCGCCAGCCGATCGAGCCTAGCGCGAGGGTTCGGCGTGACGGTCCAGATCTATCCGGACGCTCTCGCTGTCGCGGCGGGACAGGCATACGGCCGCCGCGGCCCCGCGCACCGCCTGCGACAGCGCGCCGTCACGCAACGCCCGCGCCAGATAGAGCCCAAGCCGCGGCATCAGCCCGGTCCAACTCGCGCCGTGCTTGCGCCCGACATACAGCCGGTTGCGCACGAAATAGAACCAGCGTGCGCCGGACCAGGCCACGCGTTGCTCGGCGCTGACCTTGTGGCGGATCACGATGTCGCCGCGATAGCGCACCCGCCAGCCGTTGGCACGGGCACGGGCGCAAAAATCCAGCTCCTCCCAGCAGAAGAACAGTGCCTCGTCGTAGCCGCCGATGTCGTCCCATGCGGCACGGCGGATCGCGTGGCCGGCGCCGACGAACGTCGCCGCATCGAAGTTTTCCCCCGCGCGCGGCAGCAGGCGCCGCGCATAGCCCCAGGACGACCGGTCGTCGGCGCCGGTGGCGAACGTCACGATGCGGCAGCCGACCGCAGCGAGATCGGGTTCCGCGTCCAACGCCGCGACCAGCCGCGCCAGCATGCCGGGCGCGGCGAATTCCGCGTCGTTGTCCAGCCCGACGATCACCCGTCCGTGGCCGAGCGCCGTGCCGCGATTGCGGCCACCCGCCACGCCATAATTGCGGCCGAGCGCGATCAGCGTCGCATCGCCGCGTCCCGCAACCGCCCCGGCGAGCAATTCCAGATTCTCCGGACGCGATCCCTGGTCGAGCACGAACACGTGCCGCGTCACCCCGGTCTGCGCCAGCGCGGAGCTTATCGCCGCCACGGTGTCCTCGGCGCGATCCAGCGCCAGGATCACGACATCCGCGTCGTACGGCCCATCGGGCGGACCGGCCGCCCCGGCGACCGGCTCAGCCATCCCGGGGCGGCGTCGCGGGAATCGCCAGATAGGCCAGCAGCTTCATTTCCTTGCGGCCACGCTCGACGGAATCCAGCACCATGCCGCAGACCAGCGTGAGCGAGGACAGCAGTACCAGACCGGTCGCCAGCAGCGCGCTGGGCAGGCGTGGTACCAGGCCGGTGCGCACGAACTGAATTACCACGGGCCCGCCAATGCCCAGCGCGGCCAGCAAAAGCACGGCCCCCGTCGCGGCGAAGAACTGCAGCGGACGGCCCTCCTTCACCAGCATCAGGATGGTGCGCAGGATGCGCAGCCCGTCCGGCCACGTGCGCAGCTTGGAGATCGATCCAGCCGGGCGTTCGCGGTAGCCGATCGCGATCTCGCCGACCGGCATTTCCAGTTCCAGGGCGTGCACCGTGAATTCCGTTTCTGTCTCGAATCCACCAGCCAGCGCCGGAAACGACTTCACGAACCGCCGGGAAAACGCGCGATAGCCGGACAGCACGTCGCTGATGCGGTCGCCGAACACGCCGCGCACCATGGCGCTCAGCAGCATGTTGCCCAGCCGATGGCCGCGCCGATATGCGGCATTCCGTGCGGTCACGCGCGCCGCGGTCACCATGTCGAGCCGCTGGTCGAGCAACAGCTTCAGCATCGCCGGCGCGGCGGCGGCGTCATAGGTGCCGTCGCCGTCAACCAGGAAGAACACGTCCGCCTCCACGTCGGCAAACATGCGGCGCACGACGTGGCCCTTGCCCTGCAACGGCGCCGTCCGGACCACGGCGCCGGCGGCGCGCGCGGCGAATGCCGTGCGGTCGCGCGAGTTGTTGTCGTAAACATATATCACCGCCTGCGGCAGGCTGGCATGGAAGTCGGTCACCACCGTGGCGATCGTCGCTTCCTCGTCGCAGCACGGGATCAGCACCGCGACCCGCGGGTCCGGCGGGCCGGGCGCCTCGAGCCGCCAACCTGGCCTGGCATGCGGCAGCCGTGCCGCCGCGGCGAGTTGTTCGACGGTGCCGGACACGGATGCCGTTCCCCACCCTCAATATGCGTTGCGCATGCGCAACACCGTCGCCACGGTGCGCGCCATGATGACGCAGTCCAGCCACAGCGACCACGTCGCGATGTATTCCAGGTCGCTGTCGAGCCGGCACAGCAGCTTGTCTTCGGTGTCGGTCTGACCGCGCCAGCCGCGCACTTGCGCGAGGCCGGTCATCCCCGGCCGCACGCGATGCCGCCGTGGATAACGCTCGCTCACCTGTTCGAACGGCGTGCCGCCGGCGCAGGTGCCGGGCGCGTGCGGCCGCGGACCCACCAGTGACATTTCGCCACGCAGCACATTCCAGAGCTGCGGCAGTTCGTCGAGCGAGGTGTGCCGCAGCAGGGCGCCCACCCGCGTGACGCGCGGGTCGTGCAGGCAGGCCTGCCGCAGCCCGCCGCGGCCGGTTGGATGATCGTGCATGGTGCGGAATTTCAGCAGCGTGAACGGGCGCCCATCCAGGCCGATACGCCGCTGGCGGAACAGCACCGGGCCGGGACTGTCCAGCCTGACGGCGAGCGCGACAAGCAGCAGCAGCGGCGCCAGCGCCAGGGTCGCCAGCGAGACGGCGATGTCGATGCCGCGCTTGGCGGCGCACTGCCAACCGGCGGGCGGCAGCGGCAACGCGGCCTGCCGGCGGCGGCGGTACAGCGGCGTCCCGTAGGGATGCGCCTGCCGCGCCAGCGTCGCGGAGGTCAACCCCGGACCCTCGAGCGTCGTCTCGTGCGAGTCGATGATGGACACGACGGGTTCCTCGCGCCGGGTCGCCAACAGCGGCGACTGGAAACGTCATGGTTTGGCGGCGAGAGGTGACTCGGCGGTTAATGCGCGCGCGGCAAAGTGCCGGGCCTTTCAGAAAAATGCCAGTGCATGCCTGCGTTCGCGGAACGTCCTGCGATTCGGCGGGTGCGCCGATGATCGCAGTAAAACTCAGCGAAATACCATCGTGCGCGAAAGGCTGAAATTCACGAACATGCCGGCGATGGCGCCAGCGCCGGTGGCGAAGACGGGCTGCGCGGCGCACAGCGCGACGAAGGTGACGAGCAATGCGTAGGTGCCGCGGTTCAGCACGAAGCCGGCGGCGTTGGCGGCGAGAAACCGCGCCCATTGCCGGTGCGCCGGCCCGCTGCCGCTGCCGCGGAAGGTCCACAGCCGGTTGAACAGCCAGGTGCCGCTGGCCGCCACCACGTAGGACACCAGCCCGGCGCCATACAGGCCGAGCTGGTAGCGCAAGCCATAGACCGTCGCGGTGTCGAGCACCCAGCCGAAGGTGCCGACCGTGCCGAACATGAGGAACTGCACGAGGATGCCGATGCGCGCCTCGGTAGCGAAATCGCGCGCCGGCGGCGGGAGCCGGGTGGCGAGGCGGAACAACAGGGCGTGCATGCGGCGGCCGTTATACGAGGACGGGCAGGATCGCAAGGCGATACCAGGTCACGCCGTCTTGCCCGAATGCGGCGGAAGCGCCCCCCACGCCTGATTCGGCATCTTTGCTTACTCGACCTGATGTCAGGCGAAACGCCCCCAGAGCGATGAACGACATGACAAGAGTCCGGTCAGCACCAGGAACCTTCGGGATATGTTCGCGGGCGCTTCGATTTTTGTTCCCTTCGTCCGCTTCATGTTTCCATCAGATGATCTTCCATGAGTGTGCAGTGGGCAAGAGACACCACCGCATCTCACGACGTCGTTCAGCCTGTCGCGCAGCCTCGCAATTCGCTGGACCGGCGTCCGCCGATCCGGACGACGCCCACGTTACAGCAGCCGCCGTTGCGGCGCGTGCCGATCTGTTGGTCTCCGGCGGCCGGCATCTTCTGACGATCGGTGCGTACCATGGCGCCCGCCGGCGCGATCGCCCTTATCGCCGGTGCCGGATGGCTTCCGACGAGCCTCTCAGTACATCACCGCCCGCCGGGGTGTCGCCTTCGCCGCCGCCTCGCCCTGCGGGAAGGCGGCAATCTCCGGGTCGGGCACCGAGCCCCACATGCACACCGCATAGCGCTCGAAGGGGAACTGGCGCGGCCGGTAGGTGGCCTCCTCCTCCGGCATGATGTGCTTCACGCCGCAGGAATATTCGAAGATCATGCCGTCCGGACCGCGGAAATACAGCATCACCGCGGTGGACAGCGGATGCCGGCCGGGACCCAGCAATATCTTCACGCCCTTGTCGCGCAGGAAGTACCAGGAGCGCATGACGTCGTCCACGTCCTCGACCTGGTGGTTGATGTGCTGGATGCCGGGGCTCGGCGCCGGGAACAGCGCCAGCGAATGGTGCGCGGTGGCAATGCGCAGCAGCGCCGCGTCGCCGATCCAGTCGGAGACGCGGGCGTTGCACAGCCGGGTCCAGAATTTTTCGTCGCGCGGCGCATCGGTGGTGTAAAGGCCGATATGGCTGAACTCGGTCACGCCGGCGTCGCGGCCGGGGAAGTAGCGGGTGCCGCTGTGGTACGGCTTGGCGACGAATTCGATTCTGTTGCCGGACGGATCGTGCGACGCAATGAACGCCTTCACGCGGCGCCGGTCGCATTCGTCCCGCGTGCCGGCCTGCACGCGGTGGCCGGCGTTTTCCAGTTCGGCGCCGACCGCGTCGAGCGCGGACGGGTCGTGCAGGTCGAAGCCGATCGCCTGGTCGGCCGGATCGCCCTCGAAATAGACCATCGTGTGGTCGCGAGTGTCGCCGCGGGTGGAAACCTTGTCGCTGCGGAAATACGCCGCCTTGCCCTCGCGCGCGACAAGCTGCAGGCCGACAATGTCGGTGGCGAACCGAATCGCCCCGTCGAGGTCGGCCGTGCCGACGCGCACGTAGCGAATGTCGTGCAGGTTGACCATGGGACGCATCACCTCCCCGGGGATTCTGAGCACAGCGTGCGCGACGGGTAGCCGGAACGCAAGCTTTGGGCGTGGATGCGGCCGCAGCGACAAAGCAAGCAACATCTTATCGCGGAGACAGGCGGAGAACCACGGAGGAGAGCGATTTTGTTGCGCCTTGCTTGAAGCCCGACGGCCGCTCGCGGGAAGCGAAGGAGATTGCCGTCTCCATGGCCCTCCGCCTGCCTCCGTGATAAAATCATGCTTGCTTGCCGTCCACCGCCTCGAATGGATCGACCTGTAGTCCGCCTATTCCCGGCACACCGGCAATTCGTTTACGCTCGGTCCACCCGCCTCGGAAGGACACAAACCCAATGCGCCGCCGCAGCTTCCTCGCCGCCTCCGCCGCCAGCCTGGCACTGCCGTCCATCGCACGGGCACAGGGCAGCCGGGTACTGAAATTCATCCCGCAATCCGACGTGACCGTGCTCGATCCGATCTGGACCACCGCCTATGTCACCCGCAACCACGGCTTCATGATCTTCGATACCTTGTACGGCATCGACAACCAGTATCGCCCCCGGCCGCAGATGGTCGAGGGCCACACCGTCGATGACGGCGGCAAGTTGTGGAAGCTCACGCTGCGCGACGGGCTGAAATGGCACGACGGGGCGAAGGTCCTGGCGCGCGACTGCGTCGCCTCCATCCAGCGCTGGGGCAAGCGCGACGCGTTCGGCCAGACGCTGATGGCCTTCACCGACGAGCTGTCGGCGCCCGACGACAAGACCATCCAGTTCCGCCTGAAGCAGCCGTTCGCGCTGCTGCCGGACGCGCTGGGCAAGCCCGGCAGCAATTTCTGCGCGATGATGCCGGAGCGGCTGGCCAAGATCGATGCCTTCACCCAGCTCAAGCCGGACCAGATGATCGGCAGCGGGCCGTTCATTTTCAAGCCGGATGAGCATGTGACAGGCTCGCAGGTCGTGTATGTGCGCAATGCCGCCTATGTGCCGCGCCCCAGCGGCACACCGGAATGGACCTCCGGCCCGAAGATCGTGCATTTTGATCGGGTGGTGTGGCACGTGATCCCGGACCCCTCGACCTCGGCCGCCGCGATGCAGGCGGGCGAGATGGACTGGTGGGAGAACCCGACCATCGACATGCTGCCGCTGCTGAAGCGCGGCGGCAAACTGACGGTGAAGATCACCGATCCCAGCGGGCTGATGGCCTGCATGCGGATGAACCAATTGATTCCGCCGTTCGACAATCCCGCCATCCGCCGCGCGCTGCTGAAGGGCGTCAGCCAGACCGATTTCATGATCGCCGTATCCGGCACCGATCCATCAATGCGGCACGTGCCGTCCGGCATTTTCTGCCCCGGCACGCCGATGGCAAGCGATGCCGGGCTCAGCGTGTTCACCGGACCGCGCGATTACGCCGGCGCCAAGAAGGAACTCGCGGCCGCCGGCTACAAGGGGGAAAAAGTCGTGGTGCTGGCACCGACCAATTTCCCAATCCTCAAGGCCGAGGCCGATGTCGGCGCCGACATGATGAAGCGGATCGGCCTGAACGTGGACTACCAGGCGATGGATTGGGGCACGGTGGTGGAGCGCCGCGCCAAGATGGACCCGATCGACAAGGGCGGCTGGAGCGTCTTTTACACCTTCTGGTCGGGCCTCGACCAGGCGAACCCGGTCGGCCACGTGTTTCTGCGCGGCAACGGCAAGGACGGCATGATGGGCTGGCCCACCGCGCCGAAGATTGAGGCGCTGCGGACCGAGTGGATCCAGGCGCCGGACCTCGCGGCGCAAAAGAGCATCGCGGTGAAGATCCAGCGCCAGGCGCTGATCGATTTGCCGTACGTGCCGCTGGGGCAGACATTCTCGCCGACCTGCTTCGCCAACGACATCAGCGGGGTACTGAACGGGTTCGTCATCTTCTGGAACGTGAAGAAAGCGTGAGGGGGCGATCGCGGCATTCGCGGTTCGGACGCGGTTCCACCACGCAGCGGCCGCCGGTTGCCGCACTTCCCTGGCGGGCGGAACACATTATCATCCGACGCGGCAACACCAGGACAACGCATCACCCGGGCCGGAAGGCGTCAGAACCTTTCCCCGGCGGAGGAAACCGGATGTTCGAACGCCTCGATTCCGCCCGGTCGCTGACCGGCAACCAGATCAAGATCATCGCCGCCGCGATTGTCGGCGACATGCTGGAGTTCTTCGACTACTTCCTCATCGGATTCGTGCTGGCCTTCATCATCAAGCCCTGGCATCTCACCTTCGGCCAGTCGGCGATCATCCTGCTGTCGTCGGGAGTCGGCGCCATCCTGGGCGCGTTCATCTGGGGACGCATCGCCGACGTGACCGGGCGCCGCCGCGTGTTCGTCGGCACCATCATCAACTTCTCCATCGCCACCGGCATTCTGGCGTTCACGCCGGAACACGGCTGGGTCTTTCTCTCCGTGTTCCGCTTCTTCGTCGGGTTTGGCGTGGGCGGGCTGTACTGCGTCGATCTGCCGCTGGTGCAGGAATTCGTGCCCACCCGCATGCGCGGCTTCATCGGCGGCGTCGTGACGGTGTTCATTCCGCTGGGCGTGATGATCGCCGCGGCGCTGGGCGCCTTCCTGGCGCCGGAGATCGGCTGGCGCGGCCTGTTCGTAGTCGGCCTGGCGCCGGCGTTGTTCACCCTGGTGATCCGCGCCTGGGTGCCCGAATCGCCGCACTGGCTGCTCAGCCAGGGCCGCACTCAGGAGGCGCGGCGCTCGCTCGCCTGGGCGTTGCAGGTGCCGCCGGAATCGCTGCCGGAACCCGTCGCGGCAACGCAGCAGCCGGCCACAGCATGGACCGATATCTTCAAGTATCCGCGCAGCCTGGCGGTGTCCTGGATGGCCAGCATCGGCGCGCAGACCGCCGGCTACGGCATCATCCTGTGGGGACCGACGTTGTTCGTGCTGCAGCTCGGCGTGACGCCGGCCTACGCCGCCCATCTGTTCATCTGGATCACCGCCGCCGGCATCCTGGGCCGCATTTCCTTCTCGGTGCTGTCGGAGGCGATCGGCCGCCGCGCCGGCGGCATGCTGTGCGGCTTCGGCGGCGCGGCGTGCGTCGCCGCGGCCGGCCTGCTGCACAACGTCATCCTGGGCGGCACCTCGCTGTTCTGGCTGTTCATCGTGCTCGGCGACTTCTTCTACGACGGCGGCTTCGCCATCATCGGCCCCTACATCGCCGAGGTGTGGCCGACCCGGCTGCGCACCACCGGCATGGGGTCGGCTTACGGGTTCGGCGGCATCGGCAAGATCATTGGCCCGTTGGGCTTGGCACTGATCGTCGGTTCGTCCAACGTGGTGAAGCCGGACGTGACGGTCGCCGCCATCCCGGCATCGTTCCTTTTCCTGGCCGCCTGGCTGGTGCTGTGCGGCCTCGGCTTCATGCTGTTCGGATTCGAAACGCGGCAGCGCTCCATCGCGGCGCTGGATGAGGGCTACACGGAAACCACGGCCCCCGCCGCGGTCAGGGTCGTGTCAGGAGTGCGGAAGTGATGGATGCACAGATCAGCGAAGACACCGATTTCATCGCCCGCATCCGCGCCCTGGCGCCGGAGATCGCCGGCGCATCGAACGACATCGAGCAACGTCGCGAGCTGCCGCCCTGGCTGCTGGGAAAGCTGATGGACGGGCGGTTCTTCCGCATGCTGCAGCCGCGCTCGATCGGCGGTGCGGAGCTGCGGCCGGTGTCGTTCGCCACGGTCACCGAGGCGATCGCCGCCGCCGACGCCTCCACCGCCTGGTGCGTCTGCCAGAACAACGGGTGCTCCATGTCGGCCGCGTATCTGTCGGCGGAGGCGGCCAGGGAAATCTTCGGCCCGCCCACTGGCATCCTGGCCTGGGGCCCGCCCGGCGCACCGTTCGAGGCGCAGCCGGTCGAGGGCGGCTTCCGCATCAGCGGCAAGTGGCGCTTCGCCAGCGGCAGCCACCACGCGAGCTGGCTGGGTGCGCACATGAAGGTCGCCGGCACCGGCGGTCACGTGCGCACCATGCTGTTCCCGAAATCCAGCGTGACCATGCACGACATCTGGCACGTGGTCGGGCTGCGCGGCACCGGCAGCGACGAATACGTGGTGGAGGACGTGTTCGTGCCGCAGCACCACTCGATGGATCGCGACAGCGCGGCGGAGCGGCGGGAGGACGGGCTGCTGTATCGTTTCACCAGCAACCAACTGTATTCCTGCGGGTTTGGCGGCGTCGGCCTGGGCATCGCGCGCGCCACCATGGACGCGTTTCTCGACCTGCCGGCCACCAAGACCTCGCGCGGCGCATCCAAGCCGATGCGCGAGAATAACGTGGTACAGTCGCAAGTGGCGCAGTGCGAGGCGCGCTGGCGCTCGGCCCGCGCCTTCCTGCACAACACCTGGGAGCAGGCCTGGGCGCATGTCGAGGCGTCGGGGGAACAGACGGCGGAGGATCGGGCGATGATCCGGCTTGCCTCCACCTGGGCGATCCAGTCGGCCCGCGAAGTGGTGAACACGCTGTACCACGCGGCCGGATCGATCGCGATCTTCGAGGACCACCCGTTCGAGCGCCGCCTGCGCGACATCCACACCGTCGCCCAGCAATCGCAAGGGCGGCAGATGCACTACGAGACGGTCGGCCAGCTTCTGCTCGGCATGCCGCCGGAAAACCAGTTCTGAACGGAGGACAAGCGGATGCCCGCACAATCGCTGAACCACTACACGATCCGGGTGCGCGACCTGGAGGCAACGAAGAATTTCTATACCGACGTGGTCGGGTTGCACGTCGGCGACCGGCCGCCGTTGAATTTCCCGGGCTACTGGCTGTACTGCGGCGACACGCCGACGGTACACCTGATCGGCTATCGCGCCGACGACGCACCGATCGACGATGCGCCGGCCGATCCGGCGAAGACCGGACGGCTGGATCACATCGCCTTCGCCTGCGCCGGCCTGAAGGACATGAAGGCGAACCTCGAGCAGCACGGCATCAAATTCGACGAGCGCGTGCTGCCGCGTCTGAACATGACGCAGTTGTTCTATTTCGATCCGGACGGCATCGCGGTGGAGTGCAACTTCGCCGCGCACGAGACCGAAGGTCGGGCTGGCACGGGATACTGAGCGGCGTCGCACGACTTCCCGACAGGCGTTCCGAAGGCAGCACACAATGGCCAAACATCGGCGGCTCTTGCTGCGGACAGTGGTGACCTGGGCCTAAAGGTCAAGGTCCGCATTTACTGCAAGCAGGAGTTGGGCCAGCCTCGGCAACGGGGCTGGCCTGCTCCCTGCCGGCAGCGTTCGCGCCGCGCTTCAGTCCGCCGCCAACCGTCCCTCCGCCACATAGTCCTTGATCGACACGCGCCAGTGGATGCGATCCTCGTGCGGCGGATAATCGCCCGCCGCCTTGTGATACGAACAGCGATTGTCCCAGATGACGATGTCGCCGACCCGCCATTTGTGCCGGTACTCGGCATCGGGCTGGATCATATAGCCGGTCAGCTCGTCGATCAACGCATCGCTCTCCGCCGGCTCGGCGCCCTCGACCGCGACGATCTTCCCCGGATCGAAATACAGCGACTTGCGCCCGGTCTCCGGATGCGTGCGGACGATCGGATGCATCACCGGCGTCCAGTCGCGATCTTCGGGGTTGAGCAACGCCTGATGCTTCGTGCGCCCGCCATAGGTGAACGCGCCGTTCCGCCCGTCCAGGCGTTGCCGCAGCCGCGCCGGCAGTGCCGCATAGGCGGCATACCCGCTGGCGAACAGCGTGTCGCCGCCGCTGCTGGGAATCGCCAGCGCATAGAGCTGCGTCGCCTTGAACGGCACCGCGTCATAGGCGCCGTCGGTGTGCCAGCCCTCCGCGCCGCGCCGATAGATCGCCTGGTTCAGCGAGCCGTCAGGTGCGAACTTGTTGATGCCGAGCAGGGTGATTTCGGGAATCTCCGGGTGCCGCGTGCTCTTGGAGGGATGCGGCACGACGTTGCCGAAGCGGCGGCTGTAGCGCAGGAAATCCTCGATCTCCAGTTCCTGGTCGCGCACCACCAGCACGTTGTGGTCCAGCCATGCCTGGTAGATCGGCGCGAACCCGGCATCGTCGAGTGTCTTCACGTCAACGCCGGTGACCTCCACGCCAACTTGTGGCCCCATGCGGCGAATTTGCACCATGGCTGCGTCCTCCCGCTGCTTTGCGGCCGTGAGCATCGGACTTTCGGCGCGCATCGGCAAGATGAGGCAACAGATCATCGTCGAACGCCGGCGGGAGCCAGGACCAGCCCGCTTGCACCGGTGCATGCCAGGATTCGCAGGCTGGCCTGCTCCTCACGACGCGCTACACCGGAGCGATAGTGATGCGCCGGTTCTGCTTGCCCTTGTTCTCGATCTTCACCACCGCGATGCGGCCGATCTCGCCGGTGCGCGCGACGTGCGTGCCACCGCAGGGCTGCAGATCGACCGGCACGTCGCCATCGCCGATGCGCATCAGCCGCAACCGGCCGCTGCCGCGCGGCGGCTGCACCGACAGGGTGCGGACCAGGTCGGGATTGGCATCCAGTACCGCCTCGTCCACCCATTCGATGCGCACCGGGTGATCCGCCTCGATCAGCGCGTTCAGCCCGGTCTCGATGGCGTCTTTTGGCGGCGGATTGGGCAGGTCGAAATCCAGCCGGGAGCGGTCCGCGCCCACCGAGCCGCCGGTCACCGCCGCGCCCTTGATCACGGTGCACAGCAGATGCAGCGCGGTGTGCATGCGCATCAGCTTGTGGCGGCGGTCCCAGTCGATCTCGGCCTGCACCGTCGCGCCGGCCGGCGGCAGCACGGCGCCGGGCGCGGGCACATGCATGATCGTTTCGCCCTCGCCCTTCACGGTGTCGGCGATCGGCGTCTCGCCGCCGTCCCAGCGCAGCACGCCGGTATCGCCTGGCTGGCCGCCGCCGCGGGCATAGAACACGGTGCGGTCGAGCACGATCCCCGCCGCCGCGCTGGCCTGCACCGTCGCGGCGGTGGCGCGCAGGCACGGATCGTCCTGGAATAATCTCTCCGTCATGCGGTCCTCCAAGCGGCGCGCAGCGCATCGTGCCGCGCCGCCAGCCATAGCAGACCGATCGTCGCCACCGAATTGGCGAAGCGCCCGGCGAGCGCGGCCTCGATTGCCCGGGCCGCCGGCCAGACGCGCGTGCGGATGTCCTCGTTTTCGTCCGCCAGGCCGGCATGCCCGGCGATGCCGTCCGCATCCGCCGGCGGCGCGGCAACGCGGCCAAGATACAGGGCGCAAAGCTCGTCGGCACCACCGGGCGTCAACAAAAAATCGCCGATCGCGTGGAGGGTGGTGACCGGAAGGGCCATCTCCTCCAGCATTTCCCGCCGCGCCGTTTGCTCCGGGGTCTCGCCCGCGTCGCACAGCCCGGCGGGGAGTTCCACCAGCACCGGTGCGATGCCCGCGGCCAGGGCGGGCAGGCGGTATTGCTCGATCAGCACCACCTGGTCGGTGTCGGGGTCCCAGGGCAGCACCGCGGCGGCCCGACCGCGGCGCCACAATTCCCAAACGCGGGTGGCGGACAGCGTGCCGTCGAAGCGGCGGTGGCGGAAGCGGACGACATCCAGCGGGAAACGCCCGTCCCAGACGCGCTGCTGGGAGTCGATCCGCGTGTCCGGGGTGGGCTCGACCGGAGGGTGCGTGCATGGGTTCATCGGGCGAGTGTAGAGGACTGGCGACCAGGTCGGCTATGCTTGGCCGCCAGGACAGCGGGTGACCGGCGGGCGCACGACATGTGCCACGCATTGGCCGGCGCGAAGCCGCCCGGGATGTCGCCGGCCGGTCCAGGATCCAGGGATGCTGTGGCACATGGTCGGGAGTTGACCGAGGGCTATGCACTGGCGGCAATATTCGAACCGGCATATCAACTCGACGCACTCCTGACCGGTCGGCTCGCGGGTCCGGGGGAGCCAGGGGAAGGACCACAATGAAAGCCTACGAAGCGATCGCGCAGTCCCTCGTCGCCGAGGGCGTTACCGACTTCTTTGGCCTGATGGGCGACGGCAACATGTGGCTCTGGTGCGCCATGTGCCGCAATCCGTCCGTCAAGCCGTACAACGCCCGCCACGAATCCATGGCCGTGTCGATGGCCGACGGCTACACCCGTACCACCGGCAAGATCGGCGTGGCCATGGTCACCTGCGGGCCGGGCCTGACGCAATGTGGCACCTCGCTGATCGCCGCTTATCGCGGCAAGACGCCGATCGTGGTGGTCACGGGTGAAATTCAGCCCGGGGCGAAGAACAAGACGCAATCGATGGACCAGCGCCGCTTCGCCGAGGCCAGCAGCGCGCGGTTCTTCACCGTCACCAGCCTCGACAACATGGCCGAGGAAATCGCCGAGGCGTTCTACGCCGCGCGCCTGTATCGCCAGCCGGTCGTGCTCAACCTGCCGATGCACCTGCAGGAAGACTCCATCGACTGGGACTACGAATACCGCCCCTCCACCGGGTTCCTGCCGGCACGCACGGAAACTCCCAGCCCCGACCTTCTGGCACCGGTCATCGAAAAGCTGATCGCCGCCGAACGCCCGGTGATCATCGCCGGCCGCGGCGCGCGCGCAGCGAACGCGCGGGAAGAGATCGTCCGGCTGGCCGACCGCGTCGGCGCCTTGCTGGCAACGTCGCTGCAAGGCAAGGGCTATTTCGCCGGCCATCCGTGGGACATCGGCATCGCCGGCGCGTTCGCCTCCGCCCCGTCCGAGCAATTGCTGGCCGACGCCGACTTCGTGCTGGGTATCGGCGCGGAGCTTGGCTACTACACCACGGAAGGCGGCTTGCTGTTCCCCTCGGCCGAGGTCGCGCGCATCGACATCAAGCCGATGCCCGAGGAGATCGGCGTCATTCCCGGCCTCTATGTGCAGGGCGACGGCCGCAAGGCGGTGGCCGCGATCAACGAGGCGCTGGAAGCCCGCCAGGTGCGCAAGGCAGGCTTCCGAAGCGCGGCGACGAGGTCGGTGCTGGACGCGCCGCCGCACCGCTACGAGGCACCGAAGGATGGCCTCGATCCGCGCGCCCTGGCACGGAACCTGGGCGCCGCGCTGCCCAAGGGCGCGCTGCTGACGGTCGGCGCCGGGCATTTCTTCTCCTGGATCGGCATGTACACGCCGCTGCCGGAACGGGTGGAAATCCAGTACTCCTACGGCTTCGGCGCGGTGGGCCAGGGGATCGGCGTGGCGATCGGCACCGGTGCCGGCAATCCCGGCCGTCCGCACATCGCGGTCGAGGGCGACGGCAGCCTGATGTTCAACATTCAGGAGCTGGAAACGATCGTCCGCCACAAGATGCAAATGGTGCTGGTGGTGTGGAACGACGCCGGCTACGGCGCCGAAGTGCACAAGCTGGTGGCCAAGGGCTTCGATGAAAAACTGGCGCAGTGGGAATCGCCGAACTTCGTTGCTCTCGCCAAGGCGTTCGGCGGCGACGGCGTGCTGCTGCGCGACCCGTCGGAACTCGGCGGCGCGATCGCCGAGGGCCTGCGCAAGGGCGGCCTGTACCTGATCGACGCGCGCGTCTCGCCGACCACCCCGACCGATCCGTACGCCAAGGTGCATTTCGGCATCGAGAGCCACGCCCCGCTGCTGCGCCCCGTGGCATAGCCGGCGATGCATTTCGAGGGCGAGTTCCGCGTTCCCGGCACGGCGGATGACGTCATCCGCCGCTTTGCCGACGTGCCGCGCATGACGCGCTGCATGCCGGGTGCGGTGCTGCAGCCGCAGGCCGAGGATGGGTCCTGGCCCGGCGCGATGGTGGTGTCGTTCGGCCCGAAGAAGATCAGCTTCAAGGGCCGCGTCACCTGCGAGTTCGACTTCGCCGCGAAGACCGGCGCGTTGCAGGGCCGCGGCACGGCCGATCTGCGCGCGGCGCGGATCGGCGTGAAGGTGGCCTTCGCGTTGCGCGACGACGCGGACGCCGCCGGGCCGGCCACGATCGTGAAGGTCGCGGCCGACGCCGAGCTCGGCGGCGTGCTGGCGGATTTCGCCCGCACCGGCGGCGTCGCGGTAGCGAATGTCATCATGCAGGATTTCGCGCGCCGCGCCGCCGAGGAATTCGCCAGGGACGCACCGGCCGCGACCGCCGGCGTGGCACCGGTGTCGCAGGCGGCAGCGGCACCGCCGCCGTTGTCCGCGCACCGCCTGCTGTGGGAAGTGGTCAAGCAGAAGCTGCGCCAACTGGCGAGCTGGCTGGGCTTTCGCACAAGGGACGCATGATGACCGATCAGCGCAAGCGGTTGTTGCTGGTCCAGGCGTTCTGCTTCCCGGAAGACGCGCGGCGGGAAGCGCAGTTGATGAACCACGCCGCGCTCACGCCGCTGCTGTCCGACGTGGATTGGGACCTGCATCCCGGTCCGCTGGCGCCACAGGGCGACTTCTACGTCGAAACGCGCGAGGAATTCGCCCGGGTCGGCGTCGCGCGCCTGCCGATCGTGCGCGACGCCTGCGACAGCGGACGTTACGACGCGATCGTATTGCTCGGCGGCGGCGACCCGGGATTCACCGAGGCCCGCGAGATCGGCCAGCGCTACAACATGCCGGTCACCGCCTGCGCGCACGCCCAGATGCACATCGCGGCCATGCTGGGCAATAAGTTCAGCGTGATCGACATCTCCGAAGCGCACAATATGCACTACTACAATCTGGTGGTGCAGTATCGCTGCGTGGAGAAATGTGCCTCGATCCGCTGCATCGATTTTCCGCTGCCGCGGGCATCGAACCCCGACGCGCGCCCGATCGGCGAGGAAAAGGCCAGCGCGGAACGCGGCGCGCGGTCCGAGATGCTGGAACGCTCCGTCGCCGAGGCGGTCGAGGCGATAACCCAGGATGGTGCCGAAGTCATCATCCTGGGATGCTCGGCAACGTTCTGGATGCAGCCGTACCTGCAGCGGCGGTTGCTCGCGTTGGGCTGGGAGGTGCCGGTGCTGGAAGGCTATCGCGCGGCGATCGGCATGGCGAAGTTGCTGGCGGGGCTTGGCGTCCCCGTGAGCAGTCTGGCCTACCCGCGCGACCGGCCGGCGCAATGGCGACGGAAGAAGGTGTTCTGAAGCATTGCTGGCCTGACGGGAAACGCCGGCCATCACCCGCCAGGCGTCACCTCGTCATTGCGAGTTAACCACCGGCCGGCGGCGGCCGACCCGCCCTGAATGAAACCGCGCAGGTCGCGGGACAGAACGAGGCTCCCCCTACCCTTGAAGGAGGGGGAGTTGGTTTCTTGCTAGTGCCCTGCGTCGCGCGTAGTGCGGAGATCGCTCCGCACGGATGGTTTGCGGCGACAAACGGCGACGCTCGCGAGCCGGTTTCGCTGGCGTGGAGCGGTCATGTCGGATAACGCCGTGCGGTCCGTGCGGGCCGTTCTGTCGCTAGTATTTATTAACCTTCCCAGAATAGCTGCCATTCAAATCGAGATATGCTAATCTTCGTACCTATGAAGACCGATGCTCGCGCCCTGGATCATTCTAGTTTCACCGAACTTCGCAAGCGTGGTGTGGCGGCAGTACAATCCGGCCAAAGCCCGACGATCGTGGCGGCGGCACTTGGCGTCAACCTGCGCAGCCTGTTCCGTTGGCTGGCGGAGTATCGACGCGGAGGATGGGATCGGTTGACCGCGCACAAGCGTGGCGGTCGCCCGCCCAAACTGGATGGTGCCGCTCTACGATGGATCTACGAAGCCATCGCCGACAAGAACCCGCTGCAATTCAAGTTTCCGTTTGCGCTGTGGACTGCGGCGATGGTGCAATCGCTGATCGCCGAGCGGTTCGATGTGCGCCTGAGCCATAGCTCGGTGTGCCGGCTGCTGATCCAACTCGGCCTAACCCGGCGGAGCCGGAACCAAAAAGGGTATAGCATCCCCGGCTGACGCCACTTCAGCCGAGGGTGCCATGGGCAGCGCACTGTTGGATCGCTACGACGACCGGATAGCCGGAGTGCTGTCATGCTACGATCGGGTAGTGATCACCCGGACGCTGCCCACGGTGTGCTACGCGGCTGGGATGACGAAGTTCCTCAACGCCATCCACGTGCGCATTTTCGACTACCCGAGGTTCGCGGAACCGTTGCGCGAGCTTGTGCGCGAGAAGGTGGCATCGCTGGCCGCCCAAGCGGGGATCGCGATTGAGCACATCGGCAAGAAGCATGTCCGCAAGGAAGCGGTGGTGGCGAAGGTGCTTGAGCAGCGTGGCGAGCATCCCGGGCTGGTGCACGTGATCTCGGCGATGGAGGGATGCGACACCTACAAGCCGTGGCACGGCAAGCAGACTGGCAAGACCTATCTGCGGCCGGACAAGGGCCAGTGCCTGCATTACTATTTCTACTTCATGGATGCCGAGCTGGGTCTGATCCACCTGCGGGTTCCCACCTGGGCGCCTTTCCGGCTGCAATTCTATTGCAACGGCCACAGCCGGCTGGCACGGCAGTTGGCGGCGGAGGGCATCAGCTTCACCGCGGCCGATAACGCCTTCACCCGCATCGCCGACTGGCAGCGCGCCCAGAATCTCGCCGACGGGTTCTCGCCCGACCAGTTGCACCGTGTGCTCGACCGGTATGCCGCGCTGTGCTGCCCGGTGCTCGACGTGTTTGGCCAGACCTACCACTGGAGCCTGATGCAGGTGGAATACGCCACCGACGTGGTGTTCCGCTCTGCCGCGACGCTGGGGCCTCTGTATGAGCAGCTCACCCGGGAAGCGGTGCTGAGCGTCAAGGTGGAGCGGATCGCCACATTCCTCGGCCGCAAGATCACCCCGCAGTTGGGACAGGAGATCGGCTCGCAGTTTACCACCCGTATCGAGGGAACCTGCATCAAGCACCACTTCGGCAAAGCCTCGATCAAGATGTACGACAAGCACGGCATCGTGCTGCGCATCGAGACCACGACCAATGACGTGTCGTTTTTCAAGCACCACCGCAAGGTGGAACACCGGGACGGCCTGCCGGCCCGGGGCCTCGCGCCTGTCAAGAAGTCTATCTATAGCCTGATCGACCTGCGCGAGATTATGCTGGGCTGCAACCGACGCTACCTGGCGCATCTCTCCGCGCTGGAGGACTTCTCCGCTGGTGTTCGTGCCCTCGACCGGGTGACCAAGCCACGCACGGTCGGGGACAAGGCGGCCAAGGGGATCAACTTCTTCGAGGCAGGGGACAGTGCGTTGTTGCATGCCCTGCAAGACCCGAAGGTCAATATCGCAGGCATTCGGCGCGGTGACCTGCTTCCGAACCTGGACATGTTCACGCCGAACCGGTTGTCGAGACAATTGCGACGGTTGCTGGACATTGGCGTGATCAAGCGGATCAAGGGGACGTATCGGTACTATCTGACGAAGGCTGGACGCGCTGCGACCGCGGCGGCGGAACGGCTGATCGGGACGGTTATCGTTCCGGCAATGATTTGATGGGATTGTTTGATGCAGAAAGTGTCAAGAGTCAGGGGATAAGCGCCTAACCCTTCCCAAACCGGGGAATCAGCCGATCCAGGTACCCGGGCCGCCGGTCACACCCGATCGATGCGGCACGCATAGCAGCCGCGCCGCGCGTTGTGGGCATGCAGAAAGGCCACGTCGTCGCGACGGAACATGCGGCCGATCAAACCTTCCAGTTCGGTGCCTTCCGCCACCTCGGCATCCAGCATGATGCCGGCATCGTCGTAGGCACGCACCGACAGCAACCTGGTCCGCTGTTGCGCCGGCACGCGGTTGACGAAGCTGGCGGTCTCGCGCACGCCCTCGCGCACAAAGATCGGCCCGCCGGCGCGATACGGCGAGGCCGGCGAGACGTGGTGCGAATAGTGCAGCAGGATCGACACCTCACCCGGCGCGGCGTCGCGCAGGCTGACGCGGCAGGGCGGCAGCGACGGTTGCATGTCCGGCGTGGCGACCACCCGCCGCGCGCCATGCGCCAGCAGTTCGTCGCCGGTCATGCCGAAGAACGGCAGGAACGGCTCGGCCGGCAGGCCGGTAATGCGGAAGTCCATTTGGCGGCTCCTTGTCTGGTTGACCCCGCCAGACATGCGCGCCCGGGGCCGCGCCCGCCATCCGCCGATTGCGCCGCTTCGAGCGGTTGCGCGAACCAGGCGGCGCGCCTGGGTGCGTCACGCCTGGCCGCTGGGACCGGCCGCCCGATCCGCGACAATCACGCGATCACCCGCCCTGCGTCGCGCGTTACCACGTAGATCGCGGGGATCACCAGCAGGGTCAGCAGCGTTGACGACGCCAGGCCGAACAGCAGCGAAATCGCCAGGCCCTGGAAGATCGGATCGGTCAGGATCGTCGCCGCGCCGATCATGGCGGACAGCGCGGTCAACAGGATCGGCTTGAAGCGGATCGCGCCGGCGTCCAGCAGCACCTCCCGCAGCGTCATGCCCGGCCGCGCCCCGTGGCGCACGAAATCCACCAGCAGGATCGAATTGCGCACGATGATCCCGGCCAGCGCGATGAAGCCGATCATCGAGGTGGCGGTGAACGGCGCATGGAACAGCCAATGTCCCGGCACGATGCCGATCAGCGTCAGCGGAATCGGCGTCAGGATGACCAGCGGCACCTTGAAGCTGTGGAATTGCCCGACCAGCAGGATGTAGATCGCCAGCATGGCCACGCCGAATGCCGCACCCATGTCGCGGAAGGTGACGTAGGTGATCTCCCACTCCCCGTCCCACAGCAACGTGGGATGCGATTCATCCTCCGGCTGGCCGCGGAAGCTGATGACCGGCTTTGGCAACGCGCCCCAATCATGCGCCGCGACCGCTTTGTCCACCGCCAGCATGCCGTAGATCGGCGACTCGAATTCACCCGCCAGTTCGCCCATGACCATGTCCGCGAAATGCCCGTCGCGCCGGAACAGCACCGGCGAGCCGAGCTCTTTCCGCACGCGCACGACCTGGCCGAGTTCCACCACCGTGTTGCTGCCGGGCAGCGTGTTGGCGGGGACCGGCGTGGCGGCCAGGCGTTCGTTCCAGCTCAGGTCGCGCCTGGGCAGGCCGACGCGGATGGCGATCGGGTCGCGCTCCTCGCCGCGGTGCGAATAGCCGACCGGCACGCCGCCGAACAACGCCTGGATCGTGTCGTACACGTCGCTTTGCTCGACGCCGAAATACTCCAGCTCGTCCTGGTCGATGCTGATGCGCAGGCGCGGCCGGGGATGGCCATAGGAATCGGTGACATCGACGATGAACGGCACCGCCCGGAACAACGCCTTCACCTGTTCCGCCACCGCGCGCCGCGTTGCCGCGTCGGGGCCGTAGATCTCGGCAAGCAGCGTTGCCAGTACCGGTGGGCCGGGCGGCACTTCCACCACTTGCAGCGTGCTGTGCCGTGGCAGTTTCAGCGCGGCGAGCCGTCGCCGCAGTTCGAGCGCGATGGCGTGGCTGCTGCGGTCGCGCTCGGCCTTGCGCGCCAGGTTGATCTGCAGGTCGCCGAGTTCCGGCGACTCGCGCATGTAGTAGTGCCGCACCAGGCCGTTGAAGTCGAACGGCGCGGCGGTGCCGGCATAGGCCTGCACCGAGCGCACCTCCGGCAGGCCGCGCACAATGGCGGCGGCCGCGAACAGGTTGCGCTCGGTGGCTTCCAGGCTGCTGCCTTCCGGCAGGTTCAACTCCACCGCCAGTTCGGACTTGTTGTCGAACGGCAGCAGCTTCACCGTCACGTTCTCGGTATAGAACAATGCACACGCGGCGACGGTGGCGAATCCGACGGCGAGCAGGAAGGTCCAGGCGCGCGCCCGCGAACGCAGCAGCGGCGTGGCAACCGCGCGATAGACGCGCCCGAACCGGCCCTCGCGATGCCGCGCCAGGTCGTGCTCGATGCCGGGTGTCGTGACCGGCAGGAATTCGACCTCCTCGTCCAGCCGCGCCGCCGCCGCGCCCGGCCGCTCCGGGTGCAGCTTGCACAGCAGCCACGGCGCCACCACCATGGCGACGAAGAACGAGAACAGCATGGCGGCCGAGGCGTTGGCCGGGATCGGCGCCATGTACGGCCCCATCATTCCCGAAACGAACAACATCGGCAGCAGGGCGGCGATCACCGTCAGCGTGGCGACGATGGTGGGGTTGCCGACTTCGGCGACCGCCTCGATCGCCCCCTGCATGCGGGAACGCCCGTCGCGCATCGCCCAGTGGCGGGCGATGTTCTCCACCACGACGATCGCGTCGTCCACCAGGATGCCGATGGAGAAGATCAGCGCGAACAGGCTGACGCGGTTGATCGTGTAGCCCATCAGCTTGGCCGAGAAGAGCGTGAGCAGGATGGTGGTGGGAATTACCACCAGCGTGACGACGGCCTCGCGCCAGCCGATCGCCAGCGCGATCAGCGCGACGATGGAGACGGTGGCGAGCCCGAGATGGAACAGCAGTTCGTTGGCCTTGTCGTTGGCGGACCTGCCGTAGTTGCGGGTGACCTGGACGCGCAGGTCGGACGGGATCAGCCGGCCTTGCAGCGCGTGCACGCGTTGCAGGATGTCGCGCGCCACCACCACCGCGTTGGCGCCGCCGCGCTTGGCCAATGCCAGGCTCACCGCGGGCACCCGGTCCCAGCCCTGCTTGTCCCGCGTCAGGTTCCACACCCGGCTTTCGGCCGGGCCGGGGCCGATCGCCACCGTGGCCACGTCGCGCACATAGACCGGCCGGCCGTCGCGCGTGGTCAGCAGCAGCAGGCCGATATCCGGCACGCCGCGCAGCGTCTGGCCGGCGGCGACCGTGCGCACCACGCCGGCATCGCGCACGCTGCCGGCGACGAATTCGCGGTTGGCGTCGCGCACCTTGGCGACGAGCTGCTGCAGCGTGACGCCGAACAGCGCCAGCTTTTCCGGGTCGGGTTCGACGCGGATCTCCTCGGGGCCGGTGCCGACGATGTAGCTGGTGCCGATGTTGTCCACCTTGGTCATCTCGGTGCGCAGCTTCACCGCGACGTCGTACAGGTCCTGGTTGGTCCAGCGCGCCGCCGCCGCCGGTTGCGGCGACAAAGTCAGCACCACGATCGCCACGTCGTTGATGCCGCGCCCGACGATCAGCGGTTCCGGGATGCCGATGGGAATCTTGTCGAGATTGGCATGGATCTTGTCGTCCACCCGCAGCACCGCGTCATCCTCGTTGGTGCCGACCTTGAACCGCACGGTGACCATCGCCTGGTCGTCCTGCGTCTGGCTATAGACATGTTCGACGCCGGCGATCGGCCTGACGATGGCTTCCAGCGGCTTGGTGACCAACTCCACCGCGTCGGGCGCCTTCAGCCCGTTCGCCTGCACGATGATATCGACCATCGGCACGCTGATCTGCGGTTCTTCCTCGCGCGGGATGGTCAGCAGCGCGACCAGGCCGACGGCGAGGGCGGTGAGCAAGAACAGCGGGGTGAGCGGCGAGCGGATCGTCGCGCGGGTGAGGCGGCCGGAGAGGCCCAGATTCATGGCCGCACCAGCACGTCGCCGGCCTGCACGCCCGACAGCAGCTCGATGCCGTCCGGCAGGCTCGCCGTCGGGTGGGGCTCGCCGCGCTGCACCGGGATTTCCGCCGTGCCGCCGTCCGGCCGGCGCAGCAGCACGTAGTCCAGGCCGAAGCGCGTGCGCAGGAAGCTCTCCGGCACGACATAGCCCGGGCGCGTGCCGGCGCTGATCCACACCAGGATGCGGTCGCCGACGAAATAGTTGCCGAGCTCCGCGACCTTGGCGTCCGCCACCACGCGGCCATCCGCGATCTGCGGGTAGATCAGCGTGATGACGCCGGTGGTGGATTGCGCCGCGCCAAGCTGGCCGGGATCGATGCGCACGGCATCGCCGGCCTGCAGCGACACCGCGTGCCGCTCGGGCACGCGCAGCCGCAGGATGAACGGTTCTTCGCCCACGGTGGCGATGGTGTCGCCGTTGAGGACCACGCTGCCGGCGGTCAGCGGCACGGTGATCACCCGGCCGGCGACCGGTGCCAGCACCTGGCCTTCATCCAGGTTCTGCTGTGCCACGGCGCGCTGGGCGGTACGCGATCGCAACGCGGACGTGGCGACCTCCACGGCGGTTCGCGCCTGGTCGAGCGTGGTGCGCGGGCCGGCGCCTTGATGGAACAGGGTCTGGGCACGCGCCAGGTCGGACTGGTCCTGGGCGAGCTGCGATTGCAGTCCGGCGATCTGCGCGTCCAGCGAGCTGACCTGCAGCAGCAGCTTCTCGTCCGCGACCACGGCGATGACCTGGCCTTGTGTCACAGCGTCGCCCTGGCGCACCGAAAGCCGGGCGACGGTGCCGCCGATGCGCGCCCGCGCCGGCACCACGTTCGGACTTTCCACCGTGGCAAACACCGCCTTTTCGTCGGTGATGTCGGTGCGCCGCACGGTCATGGTGGTTTCCGCGCGCGCGGCGGGGCCGGCCGCCAGTCCGGTGCCAGACATCCCGGCGCCGGACATCCCGGCGGCAAGCATCCCGATGGCAAACATCAAGGTGGCAAGCAGCAAGATCGGAATGAAGCGGCAACGCATGACCCACCTGTTGGAGCAGTTTGCGCGGGACGGAAGCTTATTCGCGGTCCACCACCGCGCCGGTGCCCGGGTCCAGCGTCACGGTGGGAAAATGGGCATGTTTCCACGCCAGGAGCCCGCCCTTCAGGTGCGTGGTGACCGGCACGCCGGCCTCGATGCACGTCGCCACCGCCATGGCGGAGCGCTTGCCGGAGCCGCAATGCAGCACGACCGGCCGCTCGCCGGCCGGCAGCGCCAAGGGATCGAAAGTGGAGAGCGGGAACAGCAGCGCGCCATGGATGCGCTCGTTCACGTATTCCCGCGGCTCGCGCACGTCGATCAGCACGACGCGGTGCTCCCGCAACGCATCGTGCAGCTCGGTCGGCGTCAATTCCTTCAGATGGGGCTGCATGGCGTTCTCCGGTTCAGGGGGGTGGGGCCCGGCAGCCGCCGGCGTTCCTGTCGGCGGATTCAAGGGCACGGGGCCGCGGCGGGCATTGACGTGGATCAATGCGCGCCGCGCTGCTTCGGCGATGGTGCAAGCGGCTGTTGCGCGGTTCATGACTTGCGGACAGCGCGGCGCGAGGTTTTTGGCGCCGCCGGTCTGGCGGACGGGCGGCACATGGAGACGGGCTTGCAGAACAATTCGAACAACGTCTCCAGCACGCGCCGCGCCGGTGTGCTGGCGACCGAGTACCAGATGGTCTGCCCGTCGCGCCGCGCCTGCACCAGCCCATCGCGGCGCAGCAGGGACAGATGCTGCGACACCGTCGAATCGCGCAGGTCGAGGAACGCGGCCAAGTCGCCGACCGAGCGTTCGCCCTCGGTCAACTGGCAGAGAATCAGCAGCCGGTGGCGGTTGGCGAGCGACTTCAACAGGTCACTCGCCTGGTCCGCCGCCGCCGCCATCCGGTCAAGGTCGAGTTTCATCGGTTCACTTTCGCACTTGCGTATCTACGATGATGTGAATATATTGTCAAGCGACGAACGCGGGCAGCGACGGCGCCGGACGATGCAGTTGGGCAATGCCGTTTGGTGCGCCACCTTTGGAGGGAACTCATGAGCGAAATCGTGGTACTCGGCGCCGGACTGGGGGGAACCCTGATGGCCTACGAGTTGCTGCAGCAGCTCCGTCCGGGCGACCGGGTGACGCTGCTCGGCCAGGACAACAGCTACCATTTCGTGCCGTCCAATCCCTGGGTCGCGGTCGGCTGGCGGCAGCGCGCCGACATCGAGACCGACCTGCACGAGGTGATGCGGCGCAAGGGCGTGCGCTACCTCACGCAAGGCGCCCGGCGGGTCGATCCCGACGCGCGGCGCATCGAGTTGAACGACGGCGAGAGCGTCGCCTACGACTATCTGGCGATCGCCACCGGGCCCGATCTGGCGTTTGACGAGATCGAAGGGCTGGGACCGGACGCGTTCACCCAGTCGATCTGCCACATCGACCACGCGGTGCAGGCGCACGCGGCGTTCGAGGCGTTCTGCAAGCATCCCGGCCCGATCGTGGTCGGCGCGGTACCGGGCGCGTCCTGCTTCGGTCCGGCCTATGAATTCGCCTATATCCTGGATACCGAGCTGCGCAAGCGGCGCATCCGCGACAAGGTGAAGATGACCTTCGTCACGCCGGAACCGTATATCGGCCATCTCGGCCTGGACGGCGTCGGCGACACCAAGTCGCTGATGGAGAGCGAGTTCCGCAACCGCCACATCGGCTGGATTACCAACGCCAAGGTGCAGCGCGTCACCCAGAACGCGGTGTCGGTCGAGGAAGTCGACGACTCCGGCGCCCCCCGCAGGACGCATGAGCTGCCGTTCGAGTTCGCCATGCTGCTGCCGGCGTTCCGCGGCGTGCCGGCGATCCGCGGATTGGACAAACTGGTCAACCCGCGAGGCTTCGTGCTGATCGACCAGAACCAGGCCAACCCGGCCTATCCCGAGGTGTTCGGCATCGGCGTCTGCGTCGCCATTCCGCCGGTCGGTCCGACGCCGGTGCCGGTCGGCACGCCGAAGACCGGCTTCATGATCGAATCGATGGTGACCGCCGCGGCGGTGAATATCGGCAAGCGGCTGCGCGGCGAACCGGCCACGGCGCGCGCCACCTGGAACGCGGTCTGCCTGGCTGATTTCGGCGACGGCGGCGTGGCCTTCGTGGCGCAGCCGCAAATCCCGCCGCGCAACATCAACTGGTCGGCGAAGGGCGCCTGGGTCCATCTGGCGAAGGTGGCATTCGAGAAATACTTCCTGCGCAAGATGCGCACCGGGCAGAGCGAGCATTTCTTCGAGAATTTCGTGCTCCGCCGGCTGCACATCGACAAGCTGAAGGCAGTGGAGTGAGGCAGCCGCCATGACCACGGCATCGCGAATCGTCTGTCCGGCCTGCGGCACGGTGAACCGCGTGCCGTCCGAACGCCCCGCCGCCGCGGCGCGCTGCGGCAGTTGCCACCACGCCCTGTTCGACGCCCATCCCGCATTGGTGGACGAAGCCGGATTCGAGCGCCACCTGCGATCCAACGACATTCCGGTGCTGCTGGATGTCTGGGCACCGTGGTGTGGCCCCTGCCGCACCATGGCGCCGCAATTCGAGCGTGCTGCCGTGTCCCTCGAGCCGGACATCCGCCTGCTCAAGCTGAACGCCGACGAGGCGCCGGCCGTCTCCGCCAGGCTGGGCGTGCGCGGCATTCCGGCGATGTACCTGTTCCGCAATGGCTCCATTCTGGCGCAGACCGCCGGCGCGATGAACGCCGAGGCGATCGTGCGCTGGGCACGCAGCCAGCTTGCATCGCAACCGTCCTGACAAGGAGACCCCGACCATGACCATCGATCGCGCCGTCCTCGGCTTTGCCGGCGGCATGACATTGCTCAGCGCGCTGCTGGTCTTGCTGTTCGGCACCTGGTGGCTGTTGCTCACCGCCTTCGTCGGCGCCAACATGATCCAGGCCAGCTTCACCGGATTCTGCCCGGCCGCAATGGTGTTCAAGGCGATGGGCGCCAGGCCGGGCTGCGCCTTCCAATAGCCAACGCACTGCTCCCCCAGGCGGAGCGGGAGAACCTTGGGGTGACCGGACATGAATGTCGTTGAGCTCTCGCGCCTGCAATTCGGCCTGACCGCGATGTACCATTTCCTGTTCGTGCCGCTCACGCTCGGGCTGTCCGTGCTGCTGGCGATCATGGAGAGCATCTACGTCACCACCGGCCGCACCATTTGGCGCGACATGGTGCGGTTCTGGGGCACGCTGTTCGGCATCAACTTCGCCCTCGGCGTCGCCACCGGCCTCACCATGGAATTCGAGTTCGGCACCAACTGGGCGTACTACGCGCACTACGTGGGGGATATCTTCGGCGCGCCGCTGGCTCTCGAGGGCCTGATGGCGTTCTTCCTCGAAGCCACCTTCATCGGCCTGTTCTTCTTCGGCTGGAAGCGGCTGACCCGCGTGCAGCACCTGATGGTCACCGTGCTGATGGCGCTCGGCACCAACCTGTCGGCGCTGTGGATCCTCATCGCCAACGGCTGGATGCAATACCCGGTCGGCGCGCGCTTCAACATCGCCACCATGCGCATGGAGGTCACCGACTTCTACGCCGTGCTGTTCAACCCGGTGGCGCAGGCGAAATTCGTGCACACCGTCTCGGCCGGCTACGTCACCGGCTCGATGTTCGTGCTCTCGGTCAGCGCGTTCTACCTGCTGCGCGGACGCTACCGCGGACTGGCGATCCGCTCGATGACCCTCGCCGCCAGCTTCGGCCTGGCTTCGGCGCTCTCCGTCGTCGTGCTGGGCGACGAAAGCGGCTACATGGCGGGCCTCAACCAAAAGATGAAGATCGCCGCCATCGAGGCGATGTGGCACACCGAGCCGGCGCCCGCGTCGTTCACCGTGTTCGGCATCCCCGACATCGACACGCACGAAACCAACTACGCCATCCGCGTGCCCTGGGTGCTGGGACTGATCGCCACCCGCTCGCTGAATGGCAAGGTGGCGGGCATCGACAACCTGGTGTCCCAGGCCGAGCAGCAGATCAGGAGCGGCATGATCGCCTACGGCGCGATGCGGACCCTGCGCGCCCATCCGGACGACGCCACCGCCCGCGCCGCGTTCGATGCGCACGTGAACGACCTCGGCTACGCGCTGCTGCTGAAACGCTACACGCCGAACGTGACCGACGCCGGAGAAGACCAGATCGCCGACGCGGCCCTCGACACGATTCCGCCGGTGCTGCCGCTGTTCTTCGGCTTCCGCATCATGGTGGCGCTCGGCTTCTACTTCATCGCCCTGTTCGGCACGATGTTCGTGCTGGCCTCGCGCCGCAACCTGGACCGCCGCCGCTGGCTGCTGCAGGTGTGCCTGTGGTCGCTGCCGCTGCCCTGGGTGGCCGCGGAACTCGGCTGGGTGGTCGCCGAAGTCGGCCGCCAGCCCTGGACGATCGACGGCGTGCTGCCCACCTTCCTCTCGGTTTCCAGCGTGCCGGCCAGCAATGTCTGGATCTCCATCGCCGGCTTCGTGGTGTTCTACTCGGTGCTGGCGGTGGTGGAGGTGTACCTGATGGTCCGCACCATCCGGCACGGGCCGGATGCACCGCCCGGTCCGGCTTCCGCCGCGCCCGTGCCGCACGCCGCATAAGGAACGCCCGATGACCGAATACGAATTCCTGCGGCTGCTGTGGTGGGCGGTGCTCGGCATACTGCTGATCGGCATCGCCGTGATGGACGGCTTCGACATGGGCACCGCCATTCTGCTCCCGGTCGTGGGCCGCACCGACATGGAGCGGCGCGTCGTCATCAACACCATCGGCCCGGTCTGGGAAGGCAACCAGGTCTGGTTCATCCTGGGCGGCGGCGCGATCTTCGCCGCCTGGCCGCCGCTCTACGCCGCCGCGTTCTCCGGATTCTACCTCGCGATGCTGCTGCTGCTGCTCTCGCTGATCCTGCGGCCGGTGGGATTCAAATACCGCAGCAAGCTCGAAAGCCCGCGCTGGCGCACGACATGGGACACCGCGCTGTTCCTCGGCGGGCTGGTGCCGGCGCTGGTGTTCGGCGTCGCCTTCGGCAACGTGCTGCAAGGCGTCCCGTTCCGCTTCGACGACACACTGCGCATGACCTACGCCGGCACCCTGCTCGGGCTGTTCAACCCCTTCGCGCTGCTGTGCGGCCTGGTCAGCGTCGCGATGCTGACGATGCACGGCGCCGCCTGGCTCGCCTGCAAGACCGAAGGCGTGGTGCGAGGCCGCGCCCAACGCGCCGGCACGATCGCCGCGCTGGCGCTCGCGGTGCTGTTCATCCTGGGCGGCTTCTGGGTCATCGCGCTGAACGGCTACGTGGTGCAGTCCTTCGCTGGCGTCGATGCGCCGTCCAACCCGCTGACCAAGCACGTGATCCGCGAGGCCGGGGCGCTGATGCGGAACTACGCCGCGATGCCGTGGACCGGGGCGGCCCCGGTGCTCGGCATCGCCGGCGCCCTGGTCGCGGCATTGTTCGCCGCGCTCCGCCGGTTCCGCGGCCTGGGCTTCGTCGCCAGCGGCCTGTCGATCGCGGGGGTGATCGCCACCGCCGGCATCAGCCTGTTCCCCTTCCTGCTGCCCTCGTCGCTCGATCCCGACTCAAGCCTGACGGTGTGGGACGCATCGTCCTCGGCCACCACGCTGCTGGTGATGGCCGTGGCGACCGCGATCCTCCTGCCGATCGTCCTCGCCTACACCGCCTGGGTCTACCGCGTGCTGCGCGGCCCGGTCACCGAAGCGGACATCGAAGCCGATCCGCACATGACTTACTGAGGGAGTGGTTGCATGTGGTACTTCGCATGGGTTCTGGGCCTTGGCTTCGCCGCCGCATTCGCCGCGCTGAACGCCATGTGGCTGGAACTAGCACCCGGCAAGGGATTGCCGGACTGATCGGCGGATGCCGGACGGTGACGCGTCCCAACCGGGTACGGCCCTCCCCGACCTAGGCCCGGAGGTCTATGCGCGCTGGCGCGCCAGCGAACTCGGCGCGCTCACCGAACGCATCGAGCGCAAGCTGGTGCTTGACCTGGTCGGCGACGCGGGCGGCCGGTCGATCCTGGACCTGGGCTGTGGCGACGGCGACCTGGCGATCGCGCTGTGCCGGCGCGGCGCCCGCGTCGCCGGGCTTGACGCATCGCCGGCGATGATCGCCGCCGCGAGTGCGCGCGCGCATCGCGAGCATGCCGACGCGGTCTTCGAGGTCGGCACCGCCGCCGCGCTCCCCTTCCCGGCGGAACAGTTCGACATGGTGGTCGCGGTGACGATCCTGTGCTTCGTCGCGGATGCCGGCCCGGTGTTTCGCGAGATCGCCCGGGTGCTTCGCCCCGGCGGTCGCCTGGTGATCTGCGAACTCGGCAAATGGAGCACCTGGGCCGCCGAACGCCGCGTGCGTGCGTGGCTTGGCTCGCGCCTTTGGCGGCGCGGCTATTTCCGCACCCCGCGCGCGCTGCGGCGCCTGTCCCGCCAAGCCGGATTGCGGCCGGGGCCGGTGCGTGGCGCGATCTACTATCCGCGCTGGACCGTGCTCGCCCGACTTCTGGCGCCACACGACGCCACGTTCAGCCGGTGGAGCACGTTCGGCGCGGCGTTCCTGGGGCTGACCGCGACCAAGCCAGGCAGCCTTGCCGGGCCCGGCGACGATCCATCGGGCGAGAGCGCCTGACCCGCGCATCCCCGGCCAGGCCGCCAGGCTGGGATCGCACCAGGAGAGGGCCCATGCACTGTGTCCTTGCGCTCGCCTCTGGGTCGCTCGTCGGCTTCTCGCTCGGACTGATCGGCGGCGGCGGGTCGATCCTGGCGCTGCCGCTGTTGCTCTACGTGGTCGGCGTCACCGATCCGCACCGCGCCATCGGCACCAGCGCGCTCGCCGTCGCCGTGAGCGCCTTCGCCAACCTGCTGCCGCACGCGCGATCGGGCAACGTGCGCTGGAAGCCGGCCACGATCTTCGCCGCTGCCGGCGCTCTCGGCGCCTATGCCGGCTCTACCGCGGGCAAGGCGTTCAACGGCCAGCGCCTGCTCACCTTGTTCGCCGTGCTGATGCTGGTAATCGCGGGGCTGATGCAGCGCCGCCGCGAGGTTGCCTCCGGCCACGACGGACGGCTGCGTCCCGCTGTCATCGCGCGGCTGGCCGGCGTCGGTCTCGGCGCCGGCGTGCTGTCCGGCTTCTTCGGCATCGGCGGCGGGTTCCTGATCGTGCCGGGGCTGATCCTGGCGGCCGATCTGTCCACCTTGCACGCCATCGGCTCGTCATTGCTCGCGGTCGGCGCGTTCGGGCTGACCACCGCGGTGAACTACGCCGCGTCGGGCCTGGTGGACTGGTGGATCGCCGCGCTGTTCATCGCCGGCGGCATCACCGGCGGCTGGCTGGGTGCCGCGCTCGCGCACCGCCTGTCGAAGGGACGCGACACGCTCAACCGGGTGTTCGGCCTGGTCGTCGTCGCCGTGGCGCTGTACATGCTGGCGCGCAGCACCGGCTGGCTGGCGTCACGATGAGGCCACGCCCCGGATTGACTCGCGTCAAGGCATGCCGCGCCGCGTTAGAGCCCATCGCGAAACAAACGCTCCAGCCTACGCCACGCCGGCGCCGGCTTGACCTGGATCAATGCCAAATCCCGGCAGCTTCTTTAGCTGGATCCGGTTTCTCAAGGTGGGATTGGACCCCGGCTTGTCAGCCGTGGCCGGTGGCATGGCCAAATGTCAACAGGAGGCTGCGATGCGCGGCGGCACCTTGCTCATTGCGCTTTCCGCGATGGCCATGGCGAACCCGGCGAATGCCCAGCCGAACGGCGGCGGCTATGGGCCCGGTTGGATGGGCCCCGGCACAATGGGCCATGGCGGCTTTGGGCCCGCTGCCGGCGGCTGGGGGCCGCGGCAGCAGGCGAACCGCAACCTCACCATCGGCCAGGTGAAAGACACCATGCGGCGCTGGGTGGCGGCGACCGGCAACCAGCACATCAAGCTGGGCGCCGTTGCCGAGAAGGATGCCGACACCATCACCGCCGATGTCGTTACCACCGACAAGGATGCGCTGGTGCAGCGCTATGATGTCAACCGGCATACCGGCTTCACCCAGCCAGAGGATTGAGCCATGTGGGGTTACGGACCTAACGGGATGATGGCCTACGGCTATGGTTGGCGCTCGATGGGGTGGATGATGCTCTTCGGTGGCGTGTTCTGGGTGATGCTCCTGGCCCTCGCCGTGGCCGCCGTGGTGTGGATCGTGCGGGCTTCCTCGCACGGCGGACACTATCCGCCGCGTATCGAACGCAGTTCCTCGGGACTCGGCATCCTCGAAGAACGTTACGCCAAGGGCGAGGTTCAGCGCGACGAATACCTGCAGAAGAAGCGTGATCTCGGCGGCTGAGCGCCGGGCGGGCGACAAGGGCCTGAACGTGGTTGTAGGTTGGACGGAGTTCCACGCGCCGTGCGATGCATCGCGCGCGGTGCGGGGCGCTGGGTGTCCTGGTCGCTGATATTGATGCTTTTCGGCGACAGGCCGCCGGCAATCTCGCGGCCGGGCTGTGTGGTTTGTGGCTCGGTGCGCTCCTGGCTTGCGCGAACCTGGGTCCTGAAGGGCGGCCGCCATGTGCGAATTGTTTGGATTGTCCAGCCGCGTGCCGACGACGGTCAGCCTGTCGGTGCGGCTGTTGGCGCGCCGCGGCAGCCACGCTTCGGGCCTCGGCGACGGCTGGGGCGTCGCGTATCACATGGGCGACGACGCGCTGGTGGCGAAGCAGCCAGGCCCGGCGGACGCCAGCCCCTGGATCGATTTCCTCGCGGGTCAGCCGATCCGCAGCCGGATCGTCGTGTCGCATATCCGGCACGCGACGCAGGGCGAGGTGTCGCTCCGCAACACCCAGCCCTTCATGCGCGAACTCGGCGGGCGCATGCACGTGTTCGCGCATAATGGCCGGCTTTCCGGGATCGAGCGCCGCTTCGCCGGCGGCTCGCGCCGCTTCCGCCCGGTCGGCACGACCGATTCGGAAGTCGCCTTCTGTGCGCTGCTGGAGCGCCTCGCCCCGCTGTGGGACGCCGGCACGCCGTCTCCCGAGCAACGGTTGCGCGAAGTCGCCGACGTGGCCGCGACACTGCGCGCGCTGGGGCCCGCCAATTTCCTGTACGCGGACGGCGAGTTGCTGGTCGCGCACGCACACCGGCGCACGCAGCGCGACGGCTCGATCGCTCCGCCGGGCCTGTGGATGCTGCACCGAAGCTGCGCGGTGGATCCGGACGCGCTGGCGTCGGCGGGCGTAACGCTGGACGGCGGCCAGCTTGTCACGCTGTTCGCCAGCGTCCCGTTGACCGAAGAACCGTGGCAGCCGCTGCGGGAGGGCGAGATCGCCGTTGCCCGGGATGGGGTGGGTGAACGCGGCGGGTGAGGGTATCGGCAAAGCGGCGAACGGGATGCCGGTGGCTGCCGCGCACCCATCGCTCGAGGCGACGCAGCACCAGCCGTTCGCATGTCTTACCAGGCACCCGAATGGCTGACTCGTCAGGCCGCCAGCCGCGCGACATCCATGTCATTGCTAGGAGCGGAGCGACGAAGCGATGACATGGTACTCGCTATGACATGGTGCTCGGTTCCGTCACGCACGCGTGCGGCAGGCTTTCGGGCGCCTGGTATCATTCCCGCGAAAGCGAGGACCCTGCTCGCCCGCCACCTCACTCCGAAACCGGGTTCCCCACTTCCACGGGAATGACAATACATGACGGACTCGCAGGGATGATCAAAGGCCAGGAACCGATCGCGTCGCTTCAGGCGCGCGGCGGTTCGTCGATCCGCAGCAACCGCGCCAGCGCCGCACGCGGCCCCGCCAGGTCGGCCAGCGTGTAGCGGTCGAGCGCCGCCAGGAATGCGCGCAGCGCCTCGTCCACCGCGCCGGCCAGCACGCAATCGGGCTGGATCGCGCAGGTGGATTGCGAACCGAAGCACGGCACCAGCTCCAGGTCCGCCTCGGCGCGGCGCACCACGGTGCCGATGTTGATCTCGGCGGCGGGCCGCGCCAGCCGCAGCCCGCCGTGCTGGCCGCGCACCGTCGCCACGTCGCCGGACAGTGCAAGCTTGTGCGCCACCTTCATCAGGTGGTTGTTCGAGATGCCATACGCGTCGGCGATGTCGGCGATGGTCACCAGCGTGTCCGGCCGCAATGCCAGGTAGATCAGCGTGCGCAGGGTGTAGTCCGTGAAGACCGTCAGCCGCATGATGGGTCCCCTGTTCGCTCGTGCGCGCCGTTTAGTATGCGCAACAAGGCGCGCTCCATATCTTATGCACGATATCCTTTGCATGAAACACAGCCATGACGTGCACTTCCCCCGCATGGCGGGCGAGGTGCCGCTTAGGCGCCGCCCACGAATAGCTGAATCAGGTGGTGAACGGGCCGTCGTTCGATTGTTCCTGGGCGTCGCCTTACCCCAGTTGCGTCAGCACGTCCCGCACCACCGAATCGAACATAGCCGGGGTGAGCCGGCCGGTGTTCGTGTTGAGCCGCGACACATGGTAGCTGTCGGTCAGGCGCAGCCCGCTCGGCAGTACGTGCATCGCGCCGTGCTGGAAGCGCACATGGCTGGCGCGCAGGCCGCACGCGCGCAGCACCGCGGCGTGGGCGACCCCACCCAGCGCCAGCACGCAGACGAGCCGTGGCATGGCCGCCATCTCGGCGGCAAGGAACCGGTTGCAGGTGCCGATTTCCACCGGCTTCGGCAGGTTGGCGGGCGGCACGCAGCGCACGGCGTTGGTCACCCGGCAGTTCACCAGGGTCAGCCCGTCCGCCGGGTCCGCCGCATACTCCCCCTGGGCGAGACCGAAGCGCAGCAGGGTCTGGTAGAGCAGGGTGCCGGCGAAGTCGCCGGTGAAGGGCCGGCCGGTGCGGTTGGCGCCTCGCACGCCGGGGGCCAGGCCGACGATCAGCAGCCGTGCCCCGATCGCGCCAAAGCTTGGCACCGGGGCGTTGAACCATGCCGGATTGGCGCCGCGGTTGCTTGACCGATAGCCGGCCAGCCGCGGACACAACGGGCAGTCGCGGCCGGGGGTGGTCGCAGTTGTCAAGACGCGGCGGTCAAGACGGGGTGATCAAGACAGGGCCGTCACGACGGCAGGGCAGCCGGCCGGATTGCGCAGGTCACTCGCAGCCGCAGCCTGGTGTGGGGCCTCCCTCGCCGCGGACGACGTGGTGATCGATCCACTCGGCGACCAGCCGGCGCGCCTCATTGATCGAAGCCTCCGGATGGTGGATCCGGTAGAGCGAGGTGCATGCCTGGAACGCGGAGAGGTCGTCGGAGCCGATCTGGCGCAATTCGCGATACGCGGTGACCACGGCACGCTCGCAGCTCCGCGCGATGCGACTGTATTCCTGGCCCATCTTGGCTGACGCTCCTCAGTTGCGAATGACTCGCAAGATAGGGAAGTAAGATACGGGCGGGTCGGCCGCGGGGCAATACGGGGAAGTCCGTATGGCGAAGGGTTTGGCCGAGGGATTGGCTGCCGGCCCATCTGCGACAATGAACGAGGGTCGAAAACGATATGGCAACATCAAAAACATACCAGCACCATCTGCGATTCCCACCAGAATAGCAGATCGGGGATCGCGGTGGGGCGCAACTGCGCTGCTGGTAATGATGGGGTGGCGCCGGACACCATGGCCACAATAAACTTGACTGAAGCAACCAATTCCGGGATCATCGCACCATGCCGCCCCCACCCGCGCCGCCGCGCCTATCGATCGCCGTAGTCGGCCTGGGGGGCATCGGTGCCGCCCTCGCCATGTCGTTGCGCGCCGCCGACCGGCACGACGTCATCGCCTGCGCGCGACGCCCGACCGGCCACCTTGTCCTGGAGCGGGCCGAGGGAACAGTGGACCTGCCCCTGCGCGCGGTCACGACCCCGGCAGAGGCAGACCAGGCCGACTGGGTGATGTTGTGCACCAAGGCACACCACACTCCGTCCACCGCGCCTTGGCTGGCCCGTCTGTGCGGGCCGCGAACCCGGGTCGCGGTGCTGCAGAACGGCATCGGCCACGTCGCGCGCGTCGCCCCTTATGCTGGCGGCGCAACCATCGTCCCGACCGTCGTCTATTACAACGGCGAGCGGCTGGCGGACGATCGCGTCCGGCTGCGGCATGTCGTCGCCCATGACCTCGTGGCAGCGAACGATGCAGCCGGCCGCGACTTCGCCCAGGTTCTCGACGGTTCGAACCTGAGCGTCCTGCTGAGCGACGACTTCGCCACGCTGGCGTGGCGGAAGTTGCTGTTGAATGTGGTGGTCAACCCGGTTACCGCGCTGACCCTGCAGCGCCAGGCGGCGCTGCGGCACGACGCCGTGCACGCATTATGCCTGGAGATACTGGACGAAGCGGTGACGGTGGCGCGGGCCGACGGCGCCCGCCTCGACGGCGACGAGGCGGCACGGATCATGGCGACGCTGCTGTCCTATTCGCCCGAGCTGGGAACCTCGATGTATTTCGATCGGCTGGCCGGACGATCGCTGGAAATCGAGGCTCTGACGGGCGCCATCGTCACCGCGGCCGAGCGGCACGGCATCCGCGTGCCGGTCAATCGCACCCTGCTCGCGCTGTTGCGTGCGGTCAGCGACGCCGCCTCAGCCTGAGCCCGCGCGCGGACCGCGCCGCAGCAACGCCGCGTCGCGGAGCGACCCCACGTAGCGCGGGAGGTCGTCGAGGATTTCAAACCACGGCAATTGTTCGTCCGCGTGCACATGCGCGTGCGGCGCGATTGTGGCGGAATCGTCGAGGCTGCACACATACAGGTCGATCTGATCCGGCCGCCGATCGGTCTCGTAGGCGAGGGGCGTGCCGCAGCGATCGCAGAAGCTACGCCGCACGCCGCGCGAGGATTGGTAAACCTTCGGCATGCCCTGCATGTAACGAAAACCCGCCTGCGGCACGATGAGGAAACTGGCGACCGGCGCGGAGCAATTGCGGCGGCAACTGTCGCAATGGCAATGCACGATCTGCAACGGCGCGGCGCTGATCGCGAACGTCACCGCGCGGCACAGACAGCGACCGGTCAGAGGAGTCATGCCTGGGTATCCCCCACGTCACGCCGAAGGCGGTTGGAACATGCCGGGTCCTTTGTGCAGCCGCAAGCTCAGGCGGTCGCGAAGCTGGCAGGCCGAAGCGGCCGGTCGTCACTCCGCCGCCCGATTGACTTGGCTCCGCGCGTGCACGCACGCTGCGCCCAGTGAAGCAGGAGAAACGGCATGGACGCGATGGTGGCTTCCGCGGGCACGGATTTTTGGCCCCGCGCACGGCGGCACATGCTGAGCTATGGCGGCTCGTTCGTGCCGTTCGTTCCGGTGCGCGCCGAGGGCTGCTTCGTCCATGACGCCGACGGCCGCCGCGTGCTGGATTTCACCTCCGGCCAGATGAGCGCGATCCTCGGCCACTGCCATCCGGAGATCGTTGCCACGGTGCGCGACACGGTGGGGCGGCTGGATCACCTGTTCTCGTCGATGCTCAGCGCACCCGTGGTGGACCTCGCCGAAGCCCTCGCCGCGCTGGTCCCTGCCCTGCCCCGCGTGATGCTGCTGTCCACCGGCGGCGAGGCGAACGAGGCGGCGATCAAGATCGCCAAGCTGGTAACCGGCGGTTGGGAAATTGTCGGCTTCGCGCAATCGTGGCACGGCATGACCGGCGGCGCGGCCTCGGCGACCTACAAGGCGGGGCGGCGCGGCTACGGCCCGGCGGCGGTCGGCTCGTTTGCCATTCCGGCTCCGAACGCTTTTTCCCCCCGCTTCCCGGGTGTGTCGTGGCAAGCGGAACTGGATGACGCGTTCGCGCTGGTGGACCGCCAGAGCACCGGCAACCTCGCCGCCTTCATTGCCGAGCCGATCCTGTCGAGCGGCGGCATCATCGAATTGCCGGAGGGCTACCTGCGCGCGTTGCAGCGCAAGTGCGAAGAGCGCCACATGGTGCTGATCCTCGACGAGGCGCAGACCGGGCTGGGCCGCACCGGCACCATGTTCGCGTTCGAGCGCGACGGCGTGGTGCCGGACATCCTGGTACTGTCGAAGACGCTGGGCGCCGGCCTGCCGCTGTCGGCGGTGATGACCAGCGAGGCGATCAGCGTTGTGTGCGACGAGCGCGGGTTCCTGTTCTACACGACGCACGTGAACGACCCACTGCCGGCCGCGGTCGGACTGAAGGTGCTGGAGATCGTGCAACGCGACGCCCTGGCCGCGCGGGCGGTGACGATGGGGAAGCGGTTGAAGGACGGGTTGCGCGCGTTGCAGGCACAGCACGCCTGGATCGGCGACGTGCGCGGGCGCGGGCTACTGCTCGGGCTGGAGTTCATCGACGAAGCCGGTAGGCAACGGAGGACGGCGGCCGAGCTTTCGGACTCGGTGACCGATCGCGCGCTGGAACTGGGGTTGAGCGCGAACATCGTGCGCGCCGGGGCATCGGGCGGCGTGATGCGCATTGCCCCGCCGCTGACCGTGCGCGAGGAGGAAATCGATCTCGGGCTGGAGTTGCTGGGCGCGGCGCTGCGGGAGGTCGCCGGCGGGTGAAGTGGCGGCATCTCACAGGCGTCTCGTTTGGCGTTGGTGGAGACGGTGACGCGCGGCGTGAGCGCCGGTGGGCGCAAGCGCCAGGTTGGGCGTCTCACAGACGTCTCGTTTCGCCGTAGGCGAGACTGCGAAGGTCCCGAACACCCCGGGCGAGGGGCTTCGGAATTGGTGCATGGGGTTCTGTTCGCGCTGACGCCGGAGCGGCATCCACCGGCGCCGGGACGGTGGCGGCCAGCGCCGCTCTTCTGGGCATTGGCTCTGTCCCACCCTGTCTCACGGGCGTCTCGTTTTCCGGTGGGCGGGATAGATTCCGATGGGTGAGACCCCGAATTGATGCATGGTCCTTACTGCTCTCAGGTGCCGGGATGGCGTTGGGGAGCAGCGGCGGTGCGTTCTCCACGGTGCAAGGGGTGTTGCCTGCCGAGGCGCGCGCTGGCGGCGGGGCGCCGTCGCTCGGCTGACGCGTGGGCGAGTGGGGGCGGACCGGCCGCTTGCGGCGGTCGCGGAGACGAGGCGGCCTGCCGGCGGGTAGGGGCGGCCGCATGGGTGGAGGAAGGTGATATGGACTCGCCGGATGCGACGGGATGAGGCGGCCAAAATGGACATGATATCCGAAGGTTGTCCGGATGTCAAGGAATATATACCCAGACGACAGGATGTGCCAGGTCCCTGTCCGGTTTCCGCCACGGTCGGGCTTGACCCGGCCATCCACGCTCGATGGTCGGGACACGCCGTGGCAAGACGCCCGATCACTTCCGGGCTCCATCGCCTGGCGACTGCGAAGGCTGGGTGTCTGTGCTATGGTGAGATCATGGAGCGGCAGGAGATCATTGCCCGGTTGCCGGAGAACGAGGCGGCGTTGCGCGCGCGTGGCGTGGCGCATGCGGCGCTGTTCGGCTCGCGCGCCCGTGGCGACGCGCGTCCCGACAGCGATACCGACATCATGATCGAAATCGACTCCGACGCGCCCGTGGGCGTGTGGGAGTATGTGGCGATCAAGGAATACATCGCCAGCCTGTTCGATGGGCCGGTCGATGTGGTGAACCGTGAAGGGCTCAAGCCGTATGTAAGGCCGGCAGCGACGGCCGATGCGATCTATGCCTTCTGATCCTCAGGCGACACGCCGGCGGCTCAACGACATCGGGCATCATAGTGCGATGGCCGAGGGCTTCGTTGCCGGCATGAGCTACGAGTCGTTCAAGGATGACAAATTGCATCTCTATGCCGTGATACGGTGCCTTATGGGCCGCGTCAGCTCGCACTGGTAAGGAACGGCGGCCGGCCGGAGAAGGCGTGCGCGAACAGCGAACCACACCAGCAGGCGCGCGACGCAACCGACCTCATCATCCGAGAGACCGTCCGCGTCTGCCAGCCAGGACGGCGAGCATATTCACGACCGATAACGTGGCCTCGGCGCACAAGGCGGCCATTGTGAAATTGGCGCTGCGCTTGTGTTGCAGCGCGAGTGCAAGACGCATCGCTGCTTTCGCGTGTGCCCGGGCTTCTTCGTTGCCCGCGCCTCGAAGCTCGACGCTGAATATCGCGTCCAGCATACGCGGAGCGTCGGTATCGCTTGGCATGGTAGCATCCACAGTCGCGTGACGACTCTTATCGTATACCTCCTGTGCGACCGATATTAGAGCTTCTCTGCAAAGTAGGCCGACAGCTTGGCATTGCTCTTCAGTGGTCGCCTCATCCAAACGCGACCGTGCCTCCTGGATCTGACGGTCAACCTTCTGCCAGCCAGTCGGTTCCGCGAAGACCGCGAGTCGTTCCCCCTGCCTACGAGCAGCGAAAACAGGCCTGTCAGAAATCGTCCGTGCTTCAACGATTTCCCATCCGTCCCTACGAAGGTGACCATTATAGGTGTTTACCAGATCCCGAGCTTCATCTCGGGAATGCCTTACCACCGGATGAACGGTCTCACAGAGAAAGCGCAGGAACTCCTCATCCGACGAATGAAGCAGATTGAATCGCGGATCGGAAAACACCCAATTCCCATCCCAATCGAAGTTATTGACCCGATGTTGCCGTATGTCACCAGCGGCATTCTTGAATCGGCTGTCATGAGATGGTAGTTTCGTAAGGTCGTAGAGGCGCGCGAGGAAGTCATCGTCTGCGAAGCGCCCAGACCAGGTAATCAAGTTAATGTCACTCATAGCAAAGAAGTCGATGATCTCGCGGCGAGTGACCTCGGAAATCTCATTCGCCACAACGAGCCCCCTGTCCTTTGTGAAGAAAGCTCGCCGGGTCGCCCCGGCCAACTAATTTTCTTGACGGTCATGGCCTCCGCAGGCGGAGTCACTTGCTGAGCTTAATCTTGTCCGGCCGGGTCGCAAACTGAAAATCCCTTCGCCCTAAAATCCGGAAGAGAGCGCGATTGGGGGGAACGCCCCTCGCTGTGTCGCGAACAGACCGAGCCGCCTACCTCCCGTATCCCCCGCCCCCCGGCGTCTCGATCACGAACAGGTCCCCCGCCCCCAGCTCCGCGCTATCGGTGCCGGTCAGGATCTCGTGCCGCCCATCAGCGCGTTCCACCCATTGCCGCCCCACCGCGCCATCGTCGCCGCCCTCCAATCCAAACGGCGCGACGTTGCGGCGCGACGCGACGATCACCGCAATCATCGGCTCCAGGAAGCGGATGCGGCGGATCGCGCCGTCGCCGCCGCGCCAGCGACCGTTGCCGCCGGAACCGCGACGGATCTCGAACCGTTCCAGTCGCACCGGGTAACGCAGTTCCAGCACTTCCGGATCGGTCATGCGCGTGTTGGTCATGTGCGAATGGATCGCCGAGGTGCCGTCGAACCCCGGCCCCGCGCCGGTGCCCCCGCAGATGGTTTCGTAATATTGGTGATGGTCGTCGCCGAAGATGAAATTGTTCATTGTCGCCTGGGAGCAGGCGATGGCGCCGAGCGCGCCGAACAAGGCGTTGCAGGTGGCTTGCGAGACTTCGGTGTTGCCGGCGACCACCGCCGCACCCGGCCGCGGCGACAGGAACGTGTCGGGCGGGATCACCAGCTTCAGCGGCTTCAGGCAGCCGTCGTTCAGCGGGATGTCGTCGCCGACCAGGCAGCGGAACACGTACAGCACCGCGGCACGGGTCACCGCGGGAGGAGAATTGAAATTGCCGTCGTGCTGCCGGCCGGTGCCGGTAAAATCCACCACGGCGCTGCGGGTCGCGCGATCGACGCTGACCGCGACGCAGAGCGGCAATCCGTTGTCCATCATGTAAGTGAAGCGTCCGCTGCCGAGCCGCTCGATGACGCGCCGCACCGATTCTTCCGCGTTGTCCATGACGTGGCGCATATAGGCGCTGACCGTCGGCCAGCCGTACTGCGCGACGACGCGGCGCAACTCCTGCACGCCCTTCTCGTTGGCGGCGACCTGCGCCTTGATGTCGGCGACGTTCACGTCCGGACTGCGCGCGGGATATGTTGCGCCGCGCAGCAGGGCGCGAAATTCCGCCTCGCGGAAATGACCGCCGTCCACCAGCAGGAAATCGTCGATGACGACGCCTTCCTCCTCCAGCGTGCGCGAGCCGGGCGGGGTGGAGCCCGGCGTGGTACCGCCGATATCGGCGTGATGGCCGCGCGAGCCGACGAAGAAGCGGATTTTCTCCCCTGCTTCGCCGAACACCGGCGTTATCACCGTCACGTCCGGCAGATGCGTGCCGCCGTTGAACGGGTTGTTGAGCGCCACCACGTCGCCCGGCTGCAGCGATCCGCCGCGGTTGCGCAACACGGTGCGCACGCTCTCGCCCATCGCGCCCAGATGCACCGGCACGTGCGGCGCGTTCGCCACCAAGAAGCCGCCGGCATCGAAGATGGCGCAGGAGAAATCCAGACGTTCCTTGATGTTCACGCTCATCGAGGTGTTCTGCAGCACCGCGCCTGTTTGTTCCGCAACGTTCATGAACAGGTTGTTGAACAGCTCGAGCAACACCGGGTCCGGCCGGTCGCTGCCCGCTGCGACGCGTGCCGGCAGCAGCGCGGTCCGGCGCAGCATCATGTGGTCCAGACTGGTGATCTCCGCCATCCAGCCGGGTTCGACGACGGTGGTCGCATTGGCCTCGCGCACCAGCGCCGGCCCGGCGATGCGATCACCGGCCAGCAGTTCGGCCCGATCGAACACCGGTGCGGCATGGTCCGCGTCACCGGTAAACATGCGCAGCGTGTCGATCGGCGCCGGCTCGCCCTCGGTTCGTGCGGGCACCTGGGTTTCGCGCACCGTCTCGCCCGGCGCGATCGCTTCCACCGCGACCGCCTCCACCACCAGCGCGCGCTCCGGCGTGGCGAAACCGAACCGCGCGCGATGCGCCGCGGTGAAGTCCGCGATAATCCGGGGATGATCGCGCAACGCGACGATCAATGTCGCCTCAGTGCCGGCATAGCGCAGGTGCAGCGAACGCGACGTGGCGATGCACCCGGCATCCGCGCCTTGCCCGGCCAGGGCCGTTGCCGCATCGAGCGCCAATCGGTCGGCAACCTCCTGCAACTCCGGCATCGTCTCGGGTTCCAGCGGCAGTTCCACGGCTTGTTCGCGCATCACCGTCTGGTCGGCGAGGCCCATGCCGTAGGCCGACAGCACACCGGCAAACGGATGGATGAACACCGTCTCCATGCCGAGCGCGTCGGCGACAGCGCAAGCGTGCTGACCGCCCGCGCCGCCGAAGCACTGCAAGGCAAAGCGCGCCGGGTCGTGACCCTTCTGCACCGAGACCTGCTTGATCGCATTCGCCATATTGGCGATGGCGACCTGGAGGAAGCCTTCCGCCACTTGCTCCGGGGTCCGCGCGGTGCCGGTGGCGCGGGCGATTTCCTCGGCCAGCGCGGCGAATTTTCCCCCCACGACGGCGGCGTCGAGCGGCTGGTCGCCGTTCGGGCCGAAGATCGGGGGAAAATGCGCCGGCTGGATTTTTCCCACGCAGACATTGGCGTCGGTCACCGTCAGCGGCCCGCCGCGGCGATAGCAGGCCGGGCCGGGATCGGCGCCGGCGGAATCCGGACCGACGCGGAATCGCGCGCCATCGAAATGCAGGATCGAGCCGCCGCCCGCCGCCACGGTGTTGATCGCCATCATCGGCGCGCGCAGCCGCACGCCGGCCACCGCGGTTTCGAACGCGCGCTCGAAGCCGCCGTCGTACAGCGCCACGTCGGTCGATGTGCCGCCCATGTCGAAGCCGATGATATGGTCGATACCCGCCATCGAAGCAGTGCGCGCCGCACCGACGATGCCGCCGGCCGGTCCCGACAGGATCGCGTCCTTGCCCTGGAAGCCGTGCGCCTCGGCCAGTCCGCCATTCGACTGCATGAAATACAGCCGTACACCGGCGAGTTCGTTCTCGATCTGCATGACGTAACGACGCAGGATTGGCGAGAGGTACGCATCCACCACCGTGGTGTCGCCGCGCGGCACCAGCCGCAGCAGCGGGCTGACCACGTGGCTGGCGGAGACCTGGGTGAAGCCGACCTCGCGCGCGAGTGCCGCCAGGCGCTGCTCGTGCTCCGGATATTTCCAGGCGTGCATCAGCACGATGGCGCAGGCGGCGATGCCGCCGGCGCGCGCCGCGGCGAGTTCGTGCCGCGCGGCGGTCTCGTCCAGGCGTTCGATTTCGTCGCCGTCAACGCCGACGCGGCCGGCGATCTCGATCACGGATTCGTAGAGCATGGTGGGCAGGGTGATGGCGAGATCGAACAGCCGGGGCCGGGTCTGGTTGCCGATGCGTAGCGCGTCGGCGAAGCCGCGATTGACCACCAGCAGCGTGCGCTCGCCCTTGCGCTCGAGCAGGGCGTTGGTGGCGACCGTGGTGCCCATCTTGACGGCGGCGATGCGGCCGGGGGGGATCGGTGCGTCGAGCGGAATGCCAAGCAGGTGCTTGATGCCGGCGATCGCGGCGTCGCGATAGCGGCCGGGGTTTTCCGACAGCAGCTTGTGGGTGGTCAGGCGGCCGTCTGGGTCGCGCGCGACGATGTCGGTGAACGTGCCGCCGCGGTCGATCCAGAACTGCCATTGTTCGCCTGTCATGGAAGCGCGGTGTGGCAGCGGCGGACGGGTGGCGCAAGTGCCTCACGCCTTCGCGCCCGCGGCCTGGGATGACACGGGATTCGGGAGCCCGATCGCGCGGCCTGGTTTCCCCCCGATTCGCCTGATTGGCATCTTTCGTCACTGGGCGACATGGCTGCGCGGGATCAGTCGCGATCCAGGATGACAGTCTTGCGGGCCCTATGGCGGGCGAGAAGCCCCTTGAGGACCTCCTGAAACAGCGCTTCGGGAAGCAACCCGTAGCTATCAGCGCCGGTCCTCGGAACTTTGCGGAGGTCGTAGCCGGGCCAGACGAAGCGATTGATCTCGTCGAAGCCGATGCATGGCGGACTCTTGTCGAGACCGAGTTGCAGCTTGACATCATCCGGCAGTTCCAACCCCGCCTCGGGGTCCGCAGGCCGGGTGTGGGTCACCGGGACGACACCAACCAACGTGCCTCGGTCCGCATCCGGCGGGATGACCAGGACGATGACCGCTGGGCGGTCCTTGCTTTCCTCGTCCTTTCCCGCAGCCTTCCCGTGGCTCCAGGGGAACGCGTGCCGTATGACGAGACCACGCACCGGCACTTTGCGACACTCCTGACGCACCGTGCCCGATCAGGCAACCAAAGCGATATCCGGTGGGTTGCAAAGCAGAGCTACGCCATCACGGAAACCCAGCCTCGGCGGACTCACGTCACGCCCACACCGTACTTGCCGCGGGAATCTTCGAGGGCCGTCACAATCTCTTCGGGGAACTCGCCGGCGCGAAACACCGCGACTTCCCGACTGACCAGGGTGCGATAGTGTTCCAGCTCCTGGCGGGACAGGAAGCCGCCCAGCACCTCGCCATGCTCACGCACTTCGATGACGCGAAGTTTTGAAGCGCGGTGCCGGACGAACTCGCGCGTGACTTCGGCGGCTTCAATCGTAGCACGAGATGTCTCGGACACGGTAAACCCCTTTGCGCGGAGAAGACTTACGCGCACGGACTGGCTGATTCAAGGACGGTGGCCGGGCTGCTGCTCTGGCTGGCGCGGCGGTACACCGCCCCGTCATGTCGCCGCCCCCGTCATTGCAAGACGCGCAGCGACAAAGCAATCTCCCGCCCGGTTCATCAGGGCGGGTCGGCCGCCCGGCCGGCAGTTGACGCGCAACGACAGTGGAGACCCGCATCGTGACCCACCCTACCCGCCGCAGCCGCCGATGACCTCGCTCGCCGACCTGCGCGCCGCGCGCGTGGAACTGGAACTCCGGCTGGAGGCACGCCAGCGCGAGCTTGGCCCGGACGATCCGGCGCTGGCGGACGATCTGCGCGACCTGGGGCGGCTGGTGCACGAGCTTGGCGACCTCAACGACGCGGCGGCGCTGCTGGAGCGGGCGCGCGTGCTGCACGGCGCGGCGTTCGGCGCGAATCATCCGGAGGTGGCGACCGACCTCAACCATCTCGGCCTGGTGCTGCACGACGCGGGCGACGTGGAGGTGGCGCACGCGGTGCTGGAACGCGCACTGGCGCTGGACGAGCAGGCGCTCGGGCCGGACCACCCGAGTATCGGCCGCGACGCGAACAACCTGGCCGGGGTGTTGCGCGACCTGGGCGACGCGTATGGCGCACAGGTCGCGCTGCAATATGCGCTGGATATCTACACGCGCACGCTGGGTGCCGAGCACCCGACGACTCGGGCGGTGGCGGCGAACCTGGCGGGCGTGGTGAAAGCCTGGGGCGGATAGACTTGGCTTTCGGCATTGCCGGAAAACGGGCGTCGAGTCGCCACGGACCGTTTATCGGCTCGCAGGGAATTACCAAGTTGTCGTTCGTCGCGGGGACATGCACAAATGACGTTGGTGTCCAGAATGACCATCAGTCGAATGTTGCAGGATTCGGCGCGAAGCCCCGCAATTCTGGAATTTCTTCATCATCGCGCAGACCAATGCCGGCGAAGTGCGCGGCGATGCGTGTGCCAGGCCCGGCCTTTCGCACCGTCTCCGCATTGACCGCCGCGCGCACGATGGCACGCACCTCCTCCTCCATGCCGTAGCCATGTGCGGCGGCGCGGTGGCGCAGCTTCGCTTTCACGTCATCGTCAAGGTTCCGCACGACGAGTTGGGCCATGGCAGGTTCTCCTTTACTATCGATGATATCATAGGCACAGCCGCAACGGCAGCGGCGTCGCCTCTTGCGGTGGGCAGCCATTTCCGCACTATCACCGCATGGCCGCTGACGTCCCCTTCCCCACCCTCGCCGCCCCAACGCTTGCGGCCAACGTCATGCACTTCGCGCGGCTGCTGCGCCGCGCCGGCCTGCCGGTCGGCCCGGCCGAGACGCTCGCGGCACAGCAGGCACTGTCGCTGATCGAGCTCGGCGACAAGGCGGAAGTCCGCACGGCGCTGCGCTCGGTGATGACCCATCGGCACGAGCACCAGGAGGTGTTCGACCAGGCTTTTGCGCTGTTCTGGCGCGACCCCACCGCCGCTGAGCAAGCGGCGGCCATGGCGCTGCTCGAGGCGCAGAAGGAGAAGAAGCTCGAACGCCCGCCGCCGGCCTCGCGCCGTGTCGCCGAGGCCATGCAGCCGAAGCGCGAGCACCGGACCGCGCCGCAGGACGAGCCGCCGGTGCAGGACGCGGTGCTGACGGTGTCCGACCAGGAACGCCTCCAGCGGATGGATTTCGAGGCCATGAGCGCCGAGGAGATCGCCGCCGCAAAGAAGGAAATCCGCCGGCTGACCCTGCCGCTCGACCTGCGGCGGACGCGGCGGCTACGGCCCGATCCGCTCGGCCCGGTCACCGATCTGCGCCGCACCATCCGGCAGAGCCTGCGCCAGGGCGGAGAAATCCTCAGCATCGCGCGCAACCGGCGACAGGTGCGCGTGCCGCCGCTGGTGGTGCTGTGCGACATTTCCGGGTCGATGTCGCGTTATGCACAGATATTGCTGCATTTTCTGCACGCGGTGACGAATGACCGCGACCGCGTCCACGTGTTCCTGTTCGGCACGCGACTGACCAACATCACCCGCCAGTTGCGCCATCGCGACCCGGAGGTGGCGTTCCAACTGGTGGCGCACGTGGTGCCGGACTGGTCCGGCGGCACCCGCATCGGCGAGGCGCTGGCGCGGTTCAACCAGCTCTGGGCGCGCCGGGTGCTGGGCCAGGGCGCGGTCGTGCTGTTGATCACCGACGGGCTCGACCGGCCGCGCGAGCATGACGGCACGCGCGAGCTGGCGGAGAACATGGCGCGGCTGCGCCGGTCCTGCCGGCGGCTGATCTGGCTCAATCCGCTGTTGCGCTGGGCGGGCTTCGAACCAAAATCCCAGGGCATCCGGGCGATGCTGCCGTATGTCGACGAGTTCCGCCCGGTGCACAATCTGGACAGCCTGCGCGCGCTGGTCGCGTTGCTCTCGCGCCCGGTGCCGCGCCGGCCCATAGTGTCCCCGGCAGACCGGGGCTAGGAGCGGCGCAAATGAGTGGCGATGTCGAAGACGTACTGGCCCAGGCGGCAGCCTGGCGCGACGCCGGGGAGCAGGTGGCGATCGCCACCGTCACCGAAACCTGGGGCAGTTCCCCGCGCCCTGCCGGCAGCCAGATGGCGGTCACGAAATCGGGCCGCATGGCGGGATCCGTCTCCGGCGGCTGCATCGAGGGCGCGGTGGCCGACGCCGCGCTGCGCACGATGGAAACCGGGGCGCCGCAACTGCTCGATTTCGGCGTGACGAACGAGCGCGCGTGGGAAGTGGGCCTCGCCTGCGGCGGCAAGGTGAAAGTGTTCGTGGAGCCCCTGGCGTGACGCCCGCCCTGCTCGCCGCACTGGCAGAAGCGCGCGCGGCCAAGCGCCCGGTGGTGCTGGCGACCCGCCTGCCGGACGGGGCGCAATGGCTGCTGCCCGACCCCGCCCAGCCGGCGGCGCTGAATGCCGCGGCGGCGCGGGCGCTGGAAGAGGACACCAGCGGCACGGTGAAACTGGACGGGACCGATTGGTTCCTGCACGCCTACACCCCGCCGCTGCGGCTGATCGTGGTCGGCGCGGTGCATATCGCCCAGGCGCTGGTGCCGTTCGCCTCCGAGGTGGGGTTCGCGGTCACCGTGGTCGATCCACGCCGCTCGTTCGCCTCCGACGAACGGTTCCCGAACGTCACGGTGCGCACCGACTGGCCGGACGAGGCGATGGCGGCACTGGCGCCCGACTCCCGCACCGCAGCCGTGACGTTGACGCATGATCCGAAGCTGGACGATCCGGCGCTCGATCGCGCGCTGCGGTCGGACGCGTTCTACATCGGCGCCCTGGGCTCGCGCCGCACCCATGCGGCACGGCTCGGGCGGCTGGCGGCGCTCGGGCACGATCCGGCGGCGCTGGCGCGCATCAAGGGTCCGGTGGGTCTCGATCTGGAAGCGGTGACGGCGCCGGAGATCGGGCTTTCCATCGCTGCCGAGTTGGTCGCGGCGCGCCGTGGCTCCCCCCTCGCCCCCGCCCGGCCGGCGGCGCGCGCCGCATGAGGTTCGGCCCGGTTCCGCTCGCCGAGGCGAAAGGCGCCATCCTCGCCCAGTCGCACCGTCTTTCCGACCGCATGATCCGTAAAGGATCGGTGCTGGACGAGGCGGCGCTGGCGGCGCTGCGGGCGGCCGGACATACCGACGTGGTTGCCGCCCGACTGGAACCGGGCGACGTGCCGGAGGACATCGCCGCCGACCGGCTGGCCGCGCCACTCGTGGCACCGCTGCTCGGGCGCACCCGCGCAGCGACCGGGCGGGTGAACCTGGCCGCGGAGGCGGCGGGCGTGCTGCGGGTTGATACCGCCAAGATCGACCGGCTGAACGGGGTGGACGAATCGCTCACCGTCGGCACCCTGCCGGATGGTGCGGTGGTCGCGGCGCGCGATCTGGTGGCCACCGTCAAGATCATCCCCTTTGCCGTGCCCGGTACCCTGGTCTCGGTCGCCGAGGCGGTGGCGGCGCATGGCGACCCGGCGCTGCGCCTCCATCCGTTCCGCCCGCTGAAGATCGGGCTGGTGGCGACCCAGCTCCCGGGTCTGAAAGAGAGCGTCACCGAGAAGACGATCGCGGTGACCGAGGCACGGGTGGTCGCGCTCACCGGCACCTTGCTGCCGACCTTGCGCACCCCGCACGAGACCGCGCCGATCGCGGCGGCGCTGGAGGCGCTGATCGCCCAGGGCGCGGACCTGCTGTTGATCGTCGGTGCCTCGGCGGTGGTGGATCGGCGCGACGTGGGGCCGGAGGGCATCGTGCGGGCGGGGGGCGAGATCCTGCATTTCGGCATGCCGGTCGATCCCGGCAACCTGATCTGCGTCGGGCGGATCGGCACCCGGCCGGCGCTCGTGCTGCCCGGCTGCGCGCGCAGCCCCAAACAGAACGGGATCGACCTCGTGCTGCCGCGGCTGTTTGCCGGACTGCCGGTGGGCTCGGTGGAGATCATGCGCATGGGGGTGGGCGGCTTGCTCAAGGAAACCGACCTGCGGCCGCTGCCGCGCGAGAAAGCCACCGCCGAGGCCCGGGTGGGGCCGGCGCCGCGCAGCGCTCCGGTGATCGCCGGCGTCGTGCTGGCCGCCGGGCGGTCGCGCCGGATGGCGCCGCTCAACAAGCTGCTGCTGGCGGACCGCACCGGCAAGCCGATGGTCGCGCGGGTGGTGGACAACGTGCTGTCGTCCAAGGCGCATCCGATCGTGGTGGTGACCGGGCACCAGGCCGAGCAGGTGGCGCACGCGCTGGGCGGCCGGCCGGTGCGGGTGGTGCAGGCGCCGGATTACGCCGACGGTCTGTCAGCCAGCCTGCGCGTCGGCATCGCCGCGGTGCCGCCGGACGCCGCTGCGGCCATCGTGTGCCTCGGCGACATGCCGCTGGTGACGGGCCGGATGATCGACCGGCTGCTGGAAGCCTACGACCCCGACGAGGGCCGGCTGATCGTGCTGCCCACGTTCCGCGGCAAGCAGGGCAACCCGATGTTGTGGGACCGCCGCTTCTTCCCCGAGATCCTGCGCATCACGGGCGATTCCGGCGCCCGCTTCCTGCTCGGCCAGCATATGGAGAACGTGGCGGAGGTGGAGATGGCCGACGACGCGGTGCTGCGCGATTTCGACACCGCGGAATCGCTCACCACCCTGCCGCCGCGGCTGCGCCCGGCCGCCCCGGGCTGAGGCCGATGCCGATCTGCGAGGCCGATCCCTGGCGCCTGCAGTATTTCGCCGCTGTCGCCTGTCCGGACGACGTGCGGATTTCCACCGAGGATGCGGATTCCTGGGCATGGTATCCGGCGCACCGCTGGATCTACGACAAACTGGCGGTGGCCTTGTCGCAGGGGCTGGAGGCGGCGCCGCACGGGGTGACGCCACCGTTCTTCCCGGTGTTCTCCAAGCCGATCATGAACCTGCGCGGGATGGGGACAGGGAGCCGGGTGATCGCCTCGGCGGCGGACTACGCGGCGGCGCTGACGCCGGGGCATTTCTGGTGCCGGCTGCTGACCGGGCGGCACGTCAGTTCCGACGTGGCGCTGGTGGACGGCGTTCCGCACTGGTGGCGCCACGCGACCGGCGCGGCGGGCGAAGGCGGGATGTTCGACCACTGGCATATCCACGCGGAGGGGATGGAGGACGTGGAGGCGTGGTGTGGCGCCTGGGCGCGCACGCACCTGGCGGGCTACACCGGGATGGCGAATTTCGAAACGATCGGCGGGCGGATCATCGAGGCGCATCTGCGCTTCGCGGACCAGTGGCCGGACCTGTACGGGCCGGGATGGGTCGAGGCGCTGGTGCGGTTGTACGCGTCGGGCGCCTGGCAGTTTGCCGATGCGGAGCGGGCGGACGGATTCAGCGTGGTGTTGTTCGCACCGCATGGGCGCGTCTACCGCCATCCCCCGGCCTCGGTGGTGGAGCGGGTGCGGGCGATGCCGGGGGTATCGAGCGTGCAGATCACGTTCCACGAGGATCGGGAGCCGGGACGGCACCCGATGCCGCCGGGAGGGTTCCGGGTGGCGATCGTCAATGCCGCGAGTCTGGCCGCGGGGGTGGCGGGGCGGGAGGCGCTGGCGCGGGTGATGGTTGAGGGGATGACGGACGCTGCTGCCCCACGCGGGGCAGGGCCTCGCGCCTGAGCGCCAGGCGGGCGGGCGGTCTCCCGATCGCGGCGTCGCGACGGACGCCCGGTCGTCGCCAGGGAGTGTTGCCAGAAGCGGGTCACTTGAAGGGCCGGTAATGACCGGGCACTGTGGGCGGATTGGACAGGGGGCCCGGGATGCAGGAGAACGTCGCGCCGCAACAGCCCGGGCCTGGGTTGCAGACGGCGCCACGGGCCGCCGGCGCGCCGGTTCCGGGCGATGGCGGGACGCAGGGCTATCTCGCCCTCGCCACCGGGCCGCGGAAATATGTCGAACTGGCGATGAATCTGGCTGCCTCCATCAAGGTGGTCGATCCGTCGCGGCGAGTCTGCCTGGTGCACGATCGCAACACGGAGGTTCCCAAGGAGGCGCATCGACTGTTCGACGACTTTGCGGTGCTCAGCGACGATCCGGCCTATCGTCCGATTTTGAACAAGCTGCGCCTGTTCGACTTCTCCCCATATGACCGATCCATGTTCGTCGACGCCGACTGCCTGTTGGTGCGTCCCGACGTGTCCGACTACTGGCGGCGCTGTGCCGGCCAGCCCTTCGCGATCACCGGCGAAGTGCTCACGGAAGGCGTCTGGAAGGGCAACCGGGTCAGCGCACTGATGGCGGACTATCAGGCGTCGTACGTCGTGAAGATGAACAGCGGTGTCTTCTACTTCGACAAATCTGCCGCCGCGCAGCACTTCTTCCGCGAGCTGAACGCGTTCTACCGGGAGCACAGCGAGACTCTCGTGGCCCTCGATGGCCCTTGGAAGTATGAGGACGAGTTGTTCTTCGGCGTGGTGATGGGCCGCCTGGGAATGCCTCCCCTGCTTCACGGCGAGGGGGCATATAACACGATCATGGCAACGACCTGGCGCGCGCCGATCTGCCTGGTCGATCCCGATCGCGGTCGCTCCGTGCTGTACAAGCCGACCGGCTTCTACTTCGACATTCCCGTCCTGCCACGCGGGTTCGACCGCCTGTCGCCGACCTTCGTGCATTTTGTCGGGCTGAAGCCGAAGCGACTGTACAACCGCCTGTCCCGCCGCTTTCGCGAGACCGTGGCCGCGCGACGAGCCGGGTGAGGCCTGCG
>DATLQW010000114.1:0-12120 GCA_035535035.1 Acetobacteraceae bacterium | reverse complement strand
TTTGTGGGCCTGGCGCGCTTCGTGATTATGCAGGACTTGCCGATGGCACGGACGCGGAGGGCCGCGACAACCGGATCGTCGTGAATCCCGGTCCAGGGCGGCCGTGGCAATATGTGGTCGCCCAAGTCGTTTGGGAGTGGGTCAGTCTGAATGTCTGCAAAGGGTGGATTGCAGGCCTCGGGGCCTGTGCTACGCATGCGGCGTTTGGCTGGAACGACGGGGGGATCATCCAATGCGTGCATTTTGGCTCTTCGTGCTGATGTAGGCGGCCTGTTCGCCAGTGCAGGGGGCAATCTTGGACTCGCCTATCGCGCCTGCCGCCCAGGGGCCTGGCTGGCTGGCACGGTTTGGTGGCCAGTTCACCCACCGATCTGCCGTCCTCCACCAAGGCCCGCGCTTGCAGGTAGCGGTCATCGGCGGCCTGCAAGACGAAGGCAACACCGATCGGCAGAAGAACCCTCATCCCGTCCGAAGTCTTGTCCGGGCGAGCTGGATCATCGCCCGGCTGGGTGGTTGGAACTGCTACTACAAGCCGCCCGGGCCAATCACCTTCCGCCGCGGCATGGAGCGGTCCTGCGCTATCCATCGCGGCAAGACACTCGAAATGCGGCTGCAACGAGATGCGAGACTCCCCTAGCGCGCAAGCGGGGATGACGGGAGCCGTGCCCGTCCCATGACAACCGGCTCACTGATTCCCGCGCCTTGCCTTACCGGCTGCACGCCGCCCCTCCCAGCACACAGAACGACGCGCAATAAGGGTGGTTCAGCGCCACCGGACCTGCCGCCTCGGCCAGCGTACGCCCGAGCTCGAACCGCTCATCGTAGGCGAGCAAGGTGCAGGCCAGCACCACCGGATGCGACGCGTCCTTGCGCTTCACCACCATGCGCGACGACGCGCACATCACGTCGTCGGGCGATTTGTGCAGGATGCCCCAGCAGGCGGAGGTGATCTCCGGCACGTCGCGGCTCGGATCCATTTCCGGGAACAGCATCAGCCGCACCGGATCGAACGCATCGACCGGAACATCCAGCGCGCCAAACAGCCGCGCATACCCCTCCCGCAGCGCCGCCTCTTGCTCACCGGTGAAACGACGGCCGGCGACGTCGGGCGCAAAACCGTTGCGCGCCAGCCAGACCAGGCCGTCGATCGTCGGGGCCCAGCTTCGCTTGCCGCGTTCGGCTTCGTGCACCGCCGCCGTGTAGTGATCGAGCGACACGCGAAGCGCGAGGCGATCCCCATGCGCGTCGCGCAGCGCCAGCAGCGCCGGACGCAGCCTGCGCAGCGGCGCCATGGCATTGGTCAGCACCAGCGCACGCAAGCCGCGCGACAAAACGTCATCCAGCATGCCGATGATGCCGGGGTTCATGAACGGCTCGCCGCCGGTGAAGCCGATCACGCCGGTCGGCAGGCGGTCGCGGGCGATCTCGTCGAGATAGAAGCGCACCTCCTCGCGCGTGAGATACGCCAGCCGGTCGTTGCGCGGCGACGATTCGATGTAGCAGTTGCGGCAGGTCAGGTTGCACAGCGTGCCGGTGTTGAACCAAAGCGTCTCCAGCCCGCGCAGCGCCACGCGCGCGCGCGTCTCGCCGCGTGCCGTCAGCGACGGATCGCGGAATTTCCCCGGGTCGAGCGCACGAACGATCTGGTCCACCATGCCTCCACTGTGCTGCCTGTCCCGCCCGCAGCGGGAGCGCGCAGGGTGAGGGTGCAGCGTCCCGCACTCAACCCGCCACCTGCCGGCGGCGCAAGTGCTGATGCGAGCGATCAGCCAGGCCAATCGCGCCGGATCGGATCGCTGCCGTCCCAGCCGGCCGCCGCCGCGCGCACCGCGCCGAAGATGCGTTTGCGCGCCGGCGTGGCGTGCGACATCTCGATGATCGTGCCGGGGTGGCCCTCCTGGCGGAAATACACGAACCGTCCGCGCGGTGCGTCGCCTTCCTGACCGGCCGTGTAGCCGTTGGCGAGCGCGCGGTCGTACAATTCGTCATAGTTTTCCGGCCAGCTCGACCAGTGCTGCAACCCGCCATCGGGATGCTTCGCCAGGAATTCCCGATACATGCTGGGCGTGTCGCAACGCTGCTGGATCAGCTCGATCTGCACGTCGCCGGAATTGGCCAGCGCGATCGACAAATGGATGTCGTCGTGGCGCTGGCCGTCACAGGTGAATTTGGTGAGCGGCAGCCGGTCGGCGATGAACCACGGCCCAACGCCGCAGACCTCCACCCAGTGCCGCATGGCGGCTTCCACATCGCGAACGACATAGCCCATCTGGCGCAGCGGTCCGAACAGGCGGCTCATGATCGGGTTCCTCCCTGGTGGCAATCAGCCGCGGCATCGAAGCGGTTGCCCGCGCGCCGCGCAACCGCGTCACGCCGCGCCGCTACGGCCGCGTCAGAGCCAACCAGCCGGACAGCAGCCGCGCACGGTCGGTCGCGAAACTCTCGGACAGCACCGCGGCCGCTTCGATCCGGTCGGCGCGGAAGTGGCGATAATTGTCGCGCAGCTCGCACCACGCGCAAACCAGCGTCACCTCGACATAGTATTCGATCGCCACAGGACGGATAACGCGTTCGCTCGTCGTGCCGCCGAGGTCGCGATAGGTGATCCGCAGCTTCTTCGCTTCGCGGATGGCGACGCGCAGTCCCGCCAGGCTGATCGCGCCGGGTTCGCGCGCGCCGCCCTCGGAGACATGGAACGGCGGGGCATCGAGCGAGGCGCGCAACGGTGCCGGCAGAACGGCGGCGAGCTTCGAGAGTACCGACTCCGCCGCCCGTTGCAGCCCGGGGTCGCGCGTACGGCGCAACAGGCGCATGCCGACCAGCACCGCCTCCACCTCGTCGGCGGTGAACATCAACGGCGGCAGGTCGTAGCCGCGCCGCAGCACATACCCCACACCCGCCGCGCCTTCGATCGGCACCCTGCTCGCCTGCAACGCGGCGATGTCGCGATACACGGTGCGCGGCGTGACCTCCAGCCCGGCCGCGATCGCCGCCGCCGTCACCGGCGAGCGAGCAGTGCGCAGCCGCTGGATAATGTCGAACAGACGATCGGACCGGCGCATGCCGCGAGACTACTGACAGAACGCTGTCAGGGGCCACTGTCTAGATTGTCCCCGACCGGAACAGGAGACACCCGTGATGACGCTTACCGATGCACCCGACCGGCGGCTGAAGGCGGTCCTCGAGGACGGCCTCGCCGCGTACGGCGCCGTAAAGATCGGCCGCCGCGACTGGCGCCCGCTGGCAGTCGCCGCCCACGATCCCGACAATGGCGAACCGGTCGGCGGATTGCTGGGGCGCACGTCGCTGGGCCTGTTCTTCCTCGACCTGTTCTACCTGCCCGAGAGAATGCGCCGCGGCGGAACCGGCAGCGCGATGCTGCGCATGGCCCAGATGGAGGCCGGCCGCCGCGGCTGCCGCGCCGCCACGCTGGTCACCGTCAATTTCCAGGCACCCGAATTCTATGCCCGGCACGGCTGGGAGGAGTTCGGCCGCATCGCCACCGTGCCGGGGGTGGAACGCATCTTCATGCGCAAGACATTGGCCGCATAAGGGGGGAACCAGCGATGCAATTGATCAACCTGGATACGACCACGATGGCGTGGGAACCGGGCAGCCCACTCTTTGGCGAGGGCGCGATTTTCAACGGCCGGGACGTCGTCCACCTCAAAATCCTGAGCGACCGGCGCCAGGACGGTGGCGGCATCGCCTTTCTGCTCCGGTTCACGCCGCCGGAGGGCAAGGTCATCAAGATCGTCGCGGTGGCGCGATCCGACGAGCACATCTTCAACCTGGAAGGCGGGCGCGGCGGCAAATCCGGCGAGCAATTACGATTTCCAGGCAATTACGCGCTCAATCCGCGCGGCAAGGTCCACAGCGCCTTCATCGGCGCCGAAACGCTCGCCCTGGTGGTTTATGCCGGCGAGCCGGACGAGATCCGGTCGATGGAGGTGCTCGACGCGGCGTCGAGTTGAGCGACGCCTCTCGTCCTGGCTGGCGCGAGACGTCGGGATCGCGCACCAATACCCCAGCGCCGGCATGCGCCCGCAGGCTGGTTTACGGGTCGCACAGGTGCTGCCGGGACGATCGTTGATCGCACAGCGGCGTGCGCTCACGACTGCGTGATTCTCCGCATTGCGACGTTGCCGTGGCGACGTGTTACATCCTGTGGCGATTATCGGCGTTCACGCACCGGCGGCCCCCTACGCACGATGCCGGGCCGGCGGTTTCGTCACGAGGCTGAAAGCAGCGCGCGGCATGGGCGACACAAGGGAGGGTAAGGGTGCGGTCCGCGCCTATTACAGTCTCGCCGTGGCAGCGCTGCTGCTGCCGCTGCTGGTGCTGTCCGGCGGCGCCTGGCTCGCGTGGCGATCGGTGCTGCACGAGGCGCAACAGGGGATCGACAGAGCGCTGGCCGTCACCACGGAACAAGCGACCAAGGTGCTCGACACGCACACGCTGGTCGCCGCGCGGGTGAACGACCTGCTGGGTGGTCTGGACGACGCTGCCGTGGCGGCACATGAGCAGGAACTGCGCGACCGGATCCTGGCGATGATCCGCCCGTTCCCGCAAGTGACCGCCGTGATCGTCAGCGACAGTCGCGGCCACGCGTTGCTGGCAACGCCACGCTATCCCGTCAACCATGCAATGATGTTTGCCGGTCGCGACTATTTCCGGGCGCTGCGGGACGGCCACCAGCCGATGTTCATCGGCGCAACCCTCACCGGCCGCCTGACCGGCCAGCCGGCCTTTTCCGTCGCACGCCGCAAGGGCGACGACCCGCGGCAGTTTCAGGGGGTCATCCTGGTCATCGTGTCGCCGCGCTACTTCGAGGCGTTCGACCGTTCCCTGTTCAACGGCAGTACCGGCTATACCGCCGGCCTCTATCGCGAAGACGGCGCGCTGCTGATGCATTATCCGTCAACCCAGGACCTGCTGTCGCGGGAGCCGAAGCCGAATACCCTGCTGATGACCGCCATCGCGCGCGATCCGGCAAGCGGGATGGTGCGCGGACACACCGCGGATGGCATCGACCGGCTGATCGCGTATCGCAAGCTGGACGCGTACCCGGTCTATGCCACGGTCGGCCGTTCCTGGCATTCGATCGTCGTCAAGTGGCGCAACATGGTCGCAACGTATCTGGTCTTTGGCATTCCCGTGACAATTGCCTTGTTCGCGCTGAGCTTACTCGCCGCGCGACGCGCACGCGGCGCAAGCGCCATGCTGGCAACCCTGCAGGGCGAAATCCGTCGCCGCGAGTTCGCCGAGGACGCACTGCGCCAGACCCAGAAGATGGAGGCGGTCGGCCGGCTGACCGGCGGCATCGCCCACGACTTCAACAACCACCTCACGGTGATCAGCAGCAACGTCGAATTGCTCAAGCGCCGCCTGCCCGAAAACGCCCAGGGCCTGGGCCGGCTGGCCGACGCGGCGATGCACGGCGTGCGCCGCGCGGCGACGCTGACGCAGCGCTTGCTCGCCTTCTCGCGGCAGCAAACGCTCGATCCCGAGCCGCTGGACGCCGGGCACCTGGTGGCCGGCATACTGGATATGTTGCGCCGGACACTGGGCGAGGGCGTCACGGTCGAGGCCGTATCCTCCAGCGGATTATGGCCGACCCGCATCGATGCCAATCAACTGGAAAGCGCCTTGCTCAACCTCGCGGTCAACGCCCGCGACGCCATGCCGCGGGGCGGCAAGCTGACCATCGAAACCGCCAACGCGGTCATCGACGAATCGTATGCCGCCAGGCATGCCGAACTGGCAGCCGGCCCGTATGTGATGATCGCGGTTCGCGACACCGGCACCGGCATGTCGCCCGACGTGCAGGCAAGGGCGTTCGAGCCGTTTTTCACCACGAAGCCATTCGGCCAGGGCACCGGGCTCGGCCTGTCGATGGTGTATGGCTTCGTCACGCAGTCGGGCGGCCACGTCAGGATCGACAGCGCGCAGGGCGACGGGACGACGATACGGCTGTATCTGCCGCGGTATGTGCAACAGCCGTCGCCGCCGGCTGTCACCGTCAATGCCGGCCGCTCGCATGGCGCTGCCGCGACGGTGCTGGTGGTCGAGGACGACGACACCGTGCGCCATGCCGCCGTCGAGGCGCTGCGCGACATCGGCTACCAGGTGCTGGAAGCCCCCGACGCAATGGAGGCGTTCCGGCTGATCGCCGATCGCGGCGGCATCGACCTGTTGTTCACGGATATCGGACTGCCCGGCGGCGTGAATGGGCGCGCCCTGGCGGACGCCGCGCACAATGTCAGTCCCGCACTGAAGGTGCTGTTCACCACCGGATACACCGGGAACGCGGCGGTGCAATCCGGCGCGCTGAGCGGCGACGTGCATTTCCTTGCCAAGCCGTTCACTTTGCAGCAACTCGCGGCCAAGGTGCGCGAAGTGCTGGACGCGCCGCCAACCGGCCATGCCGTGCCCGTGCGGACGGAGACGGCGTGACGCAGGCCGGCAAGTCGGTTAGCGGCCCTTGAACGGCCCCGGCTTGCGCTTCTCCACGAAGGCGCGCGCCGCCTCGCCGAAATCCTCGCTGAGATACAGCTTCAGCGGCGCGGTCTGCATCGCCACCTCGCGTTCGAGTTGCTCCATGTACCACCGGCGCGATCGGATCGTTGCCCGCACCGAAAGCGGAGGGTTGCGCGCGACCGCCAATGCGAGTTCGCGCGCCACCGGAAGATGCTGCCCCTCCGGCGCAACGCGATTGATCACCCGGTTCGCCAACGCCTCCTCCGCGGTGAAGAAACGGCCGGTCAGTGCGATCTCGGTGCCGAACGCCGCCGCGCCGCGGAAATCCAGCAGCGCCCAGTATTTCGCGCCGCCCAGGCCGCGGGGCGTCTCGGTGACCTGGAATTGCGTGCCCGCCGCGGCAACGATCAGATCGCATTCCAGCACGATGCCGAGCGCCAGCCCCATCACGTAGCCATGCGCCGCGGCGATCACCGGCTTCCAGTTCACCGCCCGCGTCAGCAGATCCCCCGCGTGCGCTCCCCATCCCTGCGGCCCGCCGTGTTGCTCGAACTCCTCGCGGCGGCGCAACTGGCGCTGCTGCACATCCGCGCCGGAGGAAAACGCCCTGCCGGCGCCATGGATGATCGCCACGAACGCCTCGTTGTCGATGTCGAAGCGTCGCAGCGCGCCGGCGAGCGCGGTGACCATATCGTCGGAAAACGCGTTCAGCTTTTCCGGCCGGTTGAGCGTTATCGTGGCGATATTATCCTGGCATGCGTACTCGACCAGGTTGCGCGCGGTCTCGGTCACGGTTGTCTCCCTGTGCGGATGTGGCGATCATGCCGGGGAAAAGGCGCTTGCGGCACGCAGCGCGTCGATTTCGGCGGCGGACAGACCCAGCGTGCCGGAGAGGATGGCCTCGGTATCCGCCCCCAGTGCCGGCGGCGCGGCGGACGCGGTGCCGCCGCCCTCACCAAGCTTGAACGGCGTGCCGACCAGTTGCTGCGTCGCTCCGTCGGCGTCCTGCGCGTCCACCACCATCGCATTGGCCAGCACCTGCGGATGCGTCAGAACCTGATCAAGTTTATGCAGCGGGGCACAGGCGACATTGCGCGCCTCGAAGCGCGCGACCCAGTGGCCGACCGGCTGGCGGCCGAACCTTTCCTCCAGCATCGGCACCAGCGTCGCGCGTTGCTCCACGCGCGCGGCATTGCCGAGGAACCGGCCGTCCCGCCCCAGTTCCGGCCACGCCAGCGCATCGCAGAAGCGTTGCCATGACGCATCGTTCGGCGCGCCGGCGAGCATGTAGCCGTCGGCGCAACGGAACGCCTGGTAGGGGACCAGGTGCCAGCTGCCGGAGCCCTGCGGGGTCGGCAGGATGCCTGCCTGCAGCCAGCCGACGGCATGGTAGCCCAGCAGTGCCACCGCGGTTTCCAGCAGCGAGGCGCGCACCCAGGTACCGCGGCCGCTGTGCTGCCGCCCGAGCAATGCCGTGACGATCCCGCCATACGCGGAAAGTCCGGTGGACATGTCGATGAACGACACGCCGCAGCGCACCGGCGGCCCATCGACGATTCCGGTCGTGGACATCACGCCGGCAAACGCCTGCACCATCAGGTCATAGCCGCGCTTCTCGGCCAGCGGTCCCGCCGCGCCGTAGCCGGAGATGCTGCAGAACACCAGCCGCGGATTGACCGCGCGCAGGTCGTCATAGCCGATGCCCAGACGCGCCGCGGTGTCCGGCAGGAAACTGTGCAGCAGCACGTCGGCGCCCGCCGCGAGCCGGCGCAACACGTCGCGCGCGGCCGGCGATTTGAGGTTCAGCACCATGCTGCGCTTGCCGCGATTGACCGAGGCGAAATTGCCGCTGTGCCCGTTGGGCAGGATCGGCAGCCAGCTTCGGTTCTCGTCGCCTTCGGGGCTTTCCACCTTGATCACGCTGGCACCGAAATCGGCAAGCAACTGCGCGCAATATGGACCGGCGAGCACGCGGCTCAGATCGACCACGCGTATGCCTTGCAGGACCTGCATCGACGGTTCCTTCCCCCGTTTGTGCCACCACCATGCCGGACGGAAGTCGGCAGGAGAAGCGTCCGGTTCGCGGCGCGGAATGGCGGCCCGACCGGGCTTCGTCTGACCATTCCGGATTACCACTATTACAGTTAACGCAACGTCATGCTCCGCCGATCCAGCCGATGGCGTCAGCCCCAAGCAAGCCGGGCTCCCGTTCCGGAGACGTATTCATAAAGCAGGCGTTCCGGCCATTGGCCGATTCGATAACACTCCAGATCGGTCCGGACCGGCTGCGCGTGGCGGATCGCCACCTCGATGCAGCGTCGATCGCCGGAATCCCCGTGCGGGTTGGCAAACTGCCGAGCACCGCGACGCGGTGCGGCCTTTCCGCACCCGCTATTGCCTGGATTGGCGGCGCGGCATGGCTTCGGCGGTGCCGGCGGACCAGGGCGGCTCGCACAAAGCCCCCGGTCGCACGCCGGGCCGAGACGCTTCGCGCGTTGACCCGGCGTACGAGACAGCCTCCCGGCGAGCCGGCTTCAGCTCATCGGCGCCGGCGCTTTGCTGTAGTCGCCATCGGCGACATGCTCGAACCAGGCGGTGCCTTCGCCCTTGTCGTTCAGTTCTGACATCGCGAGATGGGCAAACAGCTTGTCCGGCGCCGCGCCGTGCCAGTGGCGGGTATCGGGCGGGATCATCACCGTGTCGCCGGGACGCAGTTCCTGCACCGGCTGGCCTTCGAACTGCACCCGCCCGGCGCCGGACAGGCAATAGAGGGTCTGTCCGACCGGATGGCTGTGCCACGCCGTGCGCGCGCCGGGCGTGAATGACACGACCGAGGCCCGCATGCGCGAAGGACTCTTGCCGGCGACGATCTCGTCCGAGAACACCGTGCCGGTGAAATTCGCAGCCGGCGCCTGCTTCGTCGAGCGGTTGGAAGCGCGCAGAACTGTCATGGACCTTCTCCCCCGTTGGCAATGCTGGCCGGACTCTTGTAGCCGCAACCCCCGATGTCAAACCGGCCGGCACCGCCGCACGCAGCGCTGCGTCCATTGGCCGCGGCCACCAGCGACGCCCCCATTCGGCGAACGGCGGCTTCAGCTTCGGCGTCACGTGTTCGGCGAGCATCGCGTGGCATAGCGGGTGCGGTCCTTGCCCATGTTGCCGAATTGCAGCAGCAGCATCAGGTTACCGACAGTCAGGGTAATAGGGGCAAAACCCCGGGGCACGCAGGTGCAGCATGATCGAGGGTCGACTGGCGGAATAGCGGAAATCCGCCATCGTTACGGTGGAGAGTATCGGAACGAAGCGCAATTCTCCATAATCTGCCCCGGGGTTTTGCCCCTATTACCAGTCAGGCTGGTCGCGACTTCGTGCAATTGCTCCACCACGTCGCCGGGTGAACCGACGATCGCGTAGTCGTTTTCCATGATCGCCTCCATCTCGCGCGCCAGAGTATTGAACTTGCTGTCGTAGGATGCGGCTGTCGCAACCTGGCTTTGCAACCCCTTGCGCTGCGTCGCCGCGAGGATCGCCCGGCGGGGTCGCTTGGCGGGACTGGCGCCTCGCGCCGCCCTTGCCGTCACCCGCCTCCCGTCCCATCGAACGTTGCGTCAACGCCCGTCCTCCCCGCCTGCCGGTCGTCGAACCAACCCGGCCGCGCGGTCGAAGCTGCGTCTCGCCGGGTCCCGACCGGCCGTCGCCGCCGGCTAACACCGTGGCGAAAAGCCCGGCCGCGGCCTCCACCGCCGCCTTCCGTCGCCGCATGACCGCGACGGCCTGTCTCCCCATCCGGTCGCGGCCGGAAGCGACGCGACGACACCCCATGCCAGGCGGTGCCGGCGCGTGACCCTCCCCCATGCGCTGCTCGTCGCCGGCCCCACCGCCAGCGGCAAATCCGCCCTCGCTTTGACGCTCGCCGAGCGCCTGCGCGGCACCATCGTCAACGCCGACCCCTTGCAGGTGTATCGCGAACTGCGCGTGCTCACCGCCCGGCCGACGCAAGCCGAAGCAGCGTGCGTGCCGCACCGCCTCTACGGCGTCCGCCCCGCCGCCGAGCTTGGCAGCGTCGCCTGGTGGTGCACGCTGGTGAGGTGGAGGTCGATGTGCGGGCCATACCGAGACACGGCCAACCTCCGCTGACGGCCCGCGGTCGTCGCTCGATGCGACAAACCGGCGGCCGGATCGGCGCTGCCGCTCTTGCGCAGCGGCACGACTCGTTGCGATCACGTCGCCAATGCTGCGCCGAGCCTCGCGTTCTCGTCGCCGCCTTCGCCCTGCGCGGCCGCCAGCCGCGCGCGGGACGGCGGCACGGGCGGATGGCCGCGCGGTGCCGCAGTGTGGCGACACCTCCGGCTGCGGGCGTCCCCGCACCGGCAAGCCGCGATGAGCAATCACGGCTACGACGCCTTCGTCTCCGCGGTGCGCAGCGAGTGCGGCAAGGCGCACGACGCGGTGGCGGCGGAGCTGCGCAAGCAGGACCTGCGCGTCGCGGTGCAGAGCGACCTGCGGCACGGTCCCACCGGCGTCTCGCTGCTGCGGACGCTGCACGACACCATAAGCGACTGCGCCGACGTGCATTGCCTGGTCGGCCAACGCAGCGGTGAGTGCCCGCCGCCCGACACCGCGGCGCCATTCCGGGACTTCCTACCGGAGACCTTCGCCGAGGCGTCCTACACGCAGTGGGAGTATTTCTTTGCCCGGCGTTACGTGCCGGATCGGACGTGGCTTTACCTCGCGGCCGAAACCTACCAGCCCGACGAGCCGGCGCCGACCGGCCCGGAGCACCCGGAACTGCAGCTTCGGTTCCTCGACTACCTGCGCCGGCACGGCGACGGCCATTTGCGGTTCGCCACGATCGGCGACGTGCGCGCCGAGGTGCTGGCGCGCCGGGGGCAAAGAAGCAGCGCGGAGGCGCACGGCGCCGGGCACCAGGCGGCGCACGAGCCACTCCGCCGCGCCGTTGCCGCCAATGCCATCGGCAGCCTGATCGCCGGGCTGCTGCTCCTGCTGCTGACGTCGCTGGCCGCGCAGCTTGGCGGTGGCCTCGACCTGCTGCTGCTGGCACCGGCGCTGCTGCTGAGCACCCTCGGCGCCGCGGCGTTCTTCGTGCTGTATCACCGCTACGAGGCCATCCTGTCCTGCCGCGATGCCGATGCGCGCGCGGCCTATGCAGCGTTGCGCCACAGCCTGACCGAGGGCGGCCTCGCCGCGCGCGTCTATGCCTACCAGCTGCGCCGCGCGCTCGACGCGGTGGATTGCTTCTTCGGCGACGCCGACATGGCGGACCGTACGCTGTTGCCGCATGCGTTCGGGTTGCGCACTCCGGCGCCGCTGTGGACCGCGGCGGCGTTCGACCGCTGCCTGCTTCTGGCGTTGATTTATCCCATGGCGACGATTGTTATTTTCTGGGCGATCTCCGGCCATGTAGGCCCAGCCGAGCACGCACTCAACCTGATGCCCGCCCTACCAAGTTGGCGCCGCGCTATCGCGGTCGGAGCCGCGGCGCTAGCCCATCTTATTCACCGTATGTGACCGCCATCGATACATTACGGATTAATAACATATAAGATCGCGTGCTCCCCCTGCTGGCTGGACCGCGTTTCAGACCATATCTGTGAGGCGCTGGGGGTTGATCAGACGGGG
>DATLQW010000113.1:0-3162 GCA_035535035.1 Acetobacteraceae bacterium | reverse complement strand
TCGTCCGGCGTCGCGCATCTGATGCGCAAGAACAAGATCACGGTCTTCGACGGGGACGGCAAGCTCGCGGGCAAGAACACGCTGGCGGTGACCAAGGGCGGCAAGCCGGTTGCGACGTTGCAGGCGCCGCACATCATCCTTGCGACCGGTGCCCGCGCCCGCCAGTTGCCCGGGCTGGAAGCCGACGGCAAGCTGATCTGGACCTACCGGGACGCGATGGTCCCGCCCATGATGCCGAAATCGCTGCTGGTGATCGGCTCCGGCGCCATCGGCATCGAGTTCGCCAGTTTCTATCGCAACATGGGTGCCGAAGTCACCGTGGTCGAAGTGCTTGACCGCATCCTGCCGGTGGAGGACGCGGAGATCAGCGCCTTCGCCCACAAGGCGTTCGAGAAGCAGGGGATGAAGATCCTCACCTCCGCTGCCGTGAAGGGTGCGAAGAAGGCCGCCGAGTCTGTGACCGTTACCGTGGAATCCGCCGGCAAGAACCAGGAGATCACAGCCGATCGTATCATCTCGGCGGTCGGCATCGTCGGCAACGTGGAGAACCTCGGCCTGGAAGGCACCGGCGTGAAGGTCGATCGCACCCATGTGACGATCGACGCCTGGTGCCGCACCGGAGAGCCGGGCGTCTATGCGATCGGCGATCTCGTCGGGCCGCCTTGGCTCGCGCACAAGGCGATGCATGAGGGCGTGCTGTGCGTGGAGAAAATCGCCGGCCGCAACGACGTCCACCCGATGGATGTCCGCAACATCCCCGGCTGCACCTATTGCCGCCCGCAGGTGGCCTCGGTCGGGCTGACCGAGGCCCGCGCGAAGGAGGCCGGTTATACGGTCCGGGTCGGACACTTCCCGTTCATCGGCAACGGCAAGGCGATCGCCATGGGCGAGGCCGAAGGCCTGGTGAAAACCATCTTCGACGCCAAGACGGGCGAACTGCTCGGTGCCCACATGATCGGCGCCGAGGTGACCGAATTGATCCAGGGCTACACCATCGCCCGCACCCTGGAGGCGACCGAGACCGACCTCATGCACACGATCTTCCCGCATCCGACGATCAGCGAGACGATGCACGAGGCGGTGCTGGACGCGTACGGGCAGACGTTGCACTTCTAGGGCGCGGTGGCGGCTCCATAGCGCAAGGGAGGCCGGCGATGACAGGGACGGCAGGCTTCGATCCGCTGACGGTGCCGGAGAGCAACGCCACCGGCTATCCCGAACCCTACCGCGCAGCCAACCAGCAACGCTGGAACCGGCGGCTCGCCGCGCACGCGGGGCTTGGCAATTTCGGTGTCAACCTCACCCGGATCGTGCCGGGCGGACAGTCCTCGCACCGGCACGCGCATTCACGGCAGGACGAGTTCGTCTATGTGCTGGAAGGCGAGGTCGTGCTTGAGACCGATGCCGGTATCGAAACCTTGCGCGCAGGCATGTGCGCGGGTTTTCCCTGCGGCACCGGAAATGCCCATCGGTTCGTGAATCGATCATCCGAGGACGTGGTCCTGCTCGTCGTCGGCGACCGTACTGCGGGGGACGAGGTGGCCTATCCGGAGATCGACATGCATGCGCGCATGGCGCCGGACGGTACCTACCGGTTCACGCGCAAGGATGGGAGCCGGTATTAGCGCTCTGACACAAACAGGTCGGCCGTCGCCGTCGCAGCCGCGCGCAGGAGGAAGCTGCGCAGGGCCGCGACCATGGGTTTGCGGCTGCGTCGGGCGCTGAGCATGACCCAGGCCCGTTGCCCGGCCAGCCGAGGCGCAAACGGAGCGATCAGGCGACCGGCGGCAATATCGGCCTCGATGAAGCCGATCCGGCCCAGCGCCACGCCCCAGCCCTGGGCCGCCGCCTCCCCGCTCAGCGCATAGCTGTCGAATTTGGGGCCGCGGGTCGGATCGATGTCGGTAATGCCCGCGGCGGCGAGCCAGCGCCGCCAGTCCTCCGGCGCGCCCATCACGTGCAGCAGGGTGCTGGTGCGCAGCCGCGCGGGATCGACCACGCCGCCTTGCGGGAACAATGTCGGGCTTGCGATGGGCAGGAGATCGGCCAGCAGCAGCGGCTCGGCGCGCAGCGCGCCATCGGCCTCGATCAGGTCCGCCGGCTCCAGGTAGCGGATTGCCAGATCAAGATCCTCGCTGAGGAAATCAAGCGAGCGGTAGGCCGTCACCAGGCGCAGTTCCACCGCCGGATGCAAGGCGGCGAACCGCGGCAGCCGCGGGATCAGCCATTTCAAGGCGAAATCCGGCTGCACGCTGATCGACAGCAGGCTGGGCCCGGAGGTTCCGGTCAACGCCTGCACGCCGCCGGCGATCCGCTCCAGCGCATCGGTGACGACTGGCGCCAGCAGATGGGCGGCGTCGGTGAGGACGATGGCGTTGTTGCGCCGGGTGAACAGCCGTCGGCCGGTCCAGGCTTCCAGCGTCTTCACGTGATGGCTGATCGCGGTGGAGGTGACGTTCAGCTCCGCGGCGGCGCGGGCGAAGCTGCCCAGGCGGGCCGCCGATTCGAAGGCGCGACAGGCGTTGAGCGGCGGCAGGCGAGGGGGCATGGCCTGGGCGGGAATGGTGTGACCAACTTATCGTAGGGGTAGGCCACAAACTTTCCAAGGTCAGATTTCCGACGGCGCTGCTAAGGGATGGCGAGCCGGCAGCCGAACGCGACCGCGTAACGTCGACAGGAGGAAAGAACCATGTCCGTCACCCTTGCTCCGACTGCTTTTTTGATTCGCCCGCTTGGCGCCGTGATCGGCGCCGATGTGGAAGGTGTCGATCTCGCCGCGCTGGACGACGCAGCCTTCGCCGCGATCGCGCAGGCCTGGGCGGCGCATCTGGTGCTGCGCTTCCGCGATCAGACCCTGACGGATGTGGACCTGATGAATTTCAGCCGGCGGATCGGCACCTTGGACCGGATCCCGATCCGTGCCGCCGGCACGGTGATGATCGAGGACCCGCGGCTCGCGATCGCCCCCGACGCCGCCGCCTATGTCAGTGTGATTTCCAACGCAAAGATCGGCGGCAAGGCGATCGGCGGTCTGGGCAATTACGAATCCCATTGGCACACCGACATGTCCTATAACGAGATCCCGCCGATGGCGAGCGTGCTGTACGGCATCGAAGTGCCGCCCAGCGGGGGCAACACGTCGTTTGCCAACATGTATGCCGC